>JAUMZB010000024.1 GCA_030528345.1 Eikenella sp. | reverse complement strand
ATGTGCAGTATCATCCTTCAATACTGTAAACAACGCGACTAATTTCTACACCTTATTGAATAAATTTTGCCGAACAATCCGAATCATGCAAAAAATGGTTATTGGGGCTGCCTGAAACGGCGGCGGTCAAACCAGTTAAGGCTGCCCGAATGGTTCGGGCAGCCGTTTCAAAATCAAGCCGGCGCATTATACATACAACCATGTATGCCTTGCGAAGGGAATTTTCATCTGTAGCGGCAACGCGACGGCGGGCTGTCCGATTGGACAAAATGGCTTGGACAATGCAATCGGCGCATGACACAATCCGCCGACCACTTCCTATTAAAATAAAACTGAGTTCGGCACAGCCATGAGAAAAACCAAAATCGAAGCCCAAAAAACACGCCAACATTTATTGAAGGCGGCATTGGATACATTCTATGTGCGCGGCATGACGCGCTCCTCTTTGAATGAGATTGCACAAAATGCCGGCGTCACTCGGGGGGCGCTGTATTGGCACTTCAAAAATAAAGAAGATCTGTTTGAAGGATTGTTCCGGCAGGTATTTGCCGCAGTGTCTGCCGATTTGAATCATGCTCTTGAAAACCATGCTCCCGATATCTGGCGGAGTTGGGAGGATGCCACGGTCAAGCTGTTTGAGCGCATGGAAACGGATGAAACCATACGCAAATTCTGCAGTATTCTGCATACCAAATGCGAGTACACCGAGCAAAACCATACCATTGTGAAAATCATGCGCAATTATCAAGATATGTGGCAGCGCCAGCTTTCGGACGTTGTTTCTTTGAGTATGGAGCAGAAAAAGCTGCCGGAGAACCTGGATCGCCGGGCGGCGGTCATTTATATGATGACAACCGTCATCGGTTTGTTGGAATTGTGGTTCAATATGCCCGAACAATTCTCCATCGGCCAAATGGGACCCCGCATCATACGCGCGGCCATGCACAATCTACAGACCGCCCCCGAATTCCTACTCCCAGCCAAAAAACAGCCGGTTGCGTGAACGGGTTCCGCCGGAATCCGAAAAGCGCCGCTTCCCGATGAGGGGGCGGCGCTTCACGGCTGTGGGGTTGGCGAGCCCGGTAGGGCGGGCGTATGGCGTTGTTAATGCTGGATATTGATGCTGCCGCCGGCGTTCAGCTGGCCGTCGGCATGGTTGGCATTCAGGTAGGAAGCGGCCAAGTCGGCGCAGCAGCCGCAGCAGGTGGCGACACCCAGGCTGTTTTGCAGATCATTGAGGGAAGTTGCACCGGCGGCCACGGTTTCCTGAATCTGGCGGTCGGTGATGGCATTGCAAACACAGACAAACATAATCTTCTCCCGGAGGCTTTGCAGGCATGGCGTTTAAGAAATAAACGACTGAGAATAAATTTCGTTCGTGCATCATAAAGAAAAATAAAATGGGGCGCAAGCCTTTGCCGGCATCCGTGCCGGCGCAGACCCGGCCGGCACTTTATAGTAGAATGCGCTTCCTTTTCCGGCGGCAGCGTCATTCATGAGTCATTTTCCCGTTTCCCGTTTCCCCGTTTGGCCGTATTTTGCCTTGGCCGTATTGGCCGTTGCGGCCGACCAGCTCACCAAAATCCTGGTGCTGGCCTATATTCCGTTTCAGACACGGCTGCCCGTGATCAGCGGTTTTTTTGACCTGACCCATGTCTACAACCCCGGTGCCGCGTTCAGTTTTCTGGCCGATGCCGGCGGCTGGCAGAAATATTTTTTCACCGCTTTCGCCGTGCTTGTCTGCCTGTATTTGGGCCGCAATATTCTGAAGCGCGAGTTCCGCGGCTTGTCTGCGTGGGCGGCGGCCATGATTATGGGCGGGGCAGTCGGCAATGTGACCGACCGGCTGCTTTACGGCCATGTGGTCGATTTCCTGCTGGTGTATTGGCGGAATTATTATTACCCCGCCTTCAATATTGCCGACAGCTTTATCTGCGTCGGTGCCGCCCTGTTTGTGCTGGCCGGTATTCAAGAGGCGCGCCGGGAAAAGCGGCGGCAGGCTACCTGAAACACACGGATTAACATCAATGAGCAAAACCATTATTTTGGCCAATCCGCGCGGCTTTTGCGCCGGCGTGGACCGTGCCATCCATATTGTCGAACGCGCGCTGGAGGAATACGGCGCGCCCGTCTATGTGCGCCACGAAGTGGTGCACAATAAGTTTGTGGTGGACAATCTGCGCGAAAAAGGCGCGGTCTTCATTGAAGAATTGAGCGACGTGCCCGAAGGCGCCACCTTGATTTATTCCGCCCACGGCGTATCCAAAGCTGTGCAGCAGGAAGCCGCCGAGCGCGGTTTCCGCGTGTTCGACGCCACCTGCCCGCTGGTGACCAAGGTGCATAAAGAAGTGGCGCGTTTGGACGGGCAGGGCTACCAGATCATCATGATCGGCCACGCCGGCCACCCCGAAGTGGAGGGAACCATGGGCCAGTTGTCGCCGGGCGCCATGCTGTTGGTGGAAACGGTGGAAGACGTGGCCAAGCTGGCCGTGCGCGACAGCGAAAAGCTGGCCCATGTGAGCCAGACCACCTTGTCGGTGGACGAAACGCGCGACATCATCGAAGCGCTGAAAGCCCGTTTCCCGCACATCCGCAGCCCGCACAAAGAAGACATCTGCTACGCCACCACCAACCGCCAAGAGGCGGTGAAGCAGTTGGCGGCCGAGTGCGATGTGGTGATTGTAGTGGGCTCGCCCAACTCTTCCAACAGCAACCGCCTGCGCGAGGTGGCCGCCCTGCGCGGCGTGGATGCCTATATGGTGGACAATGCGGGCTACCTGAAACCCGAATGGTTTGCCGGCAAAAACCGCGTGGGCGTGACTGCGGGGGCGTCGGCACCCGAAGTGCTGGTGCAGGAAGTGATCGCCGCCATCCGCGGCTGGGGACATGAAACGGTCATCGAAGGCGAAGGCGAGGCGGAAAGCATTGTGTTTGTGCTGCCGAAAGCGCTGCGCTGATTTCTTTAATCAATAATCAAGAGGCTACCTGAAAGGCTTTCAGGTAGCCTCTGTTTGTTGCGGACGCTTTCGGCCAAACCCGCCGCTTGTCCGCCAATAGGGTGTGCGGCTTAGGGCATGGGGCGGATGGTGAGGATCTGCCTGCTGCGGCCGATGGCTTGGCAGTAGGCGGGTTCGGCCGCTCCTGGATTACGGCGGGACGGGGAATGCCGGTGGTTCACGCTTTCAGACAGCCTATTGCCGACGGGCGCGGCAGGCTGCCTGAGAACAGAAAGCGGCGGTTTAGCGGCGGCGCACCATTTCCCAGGCGGTTTGCACGGCGGCAAGCAGGCTGCCGCCGTCGGCACGGCCGCTGCCGGCCAGGCTGAGGGCGGTGCCGTGGTCTACCGAGGTGCGCACGAAGGGCAGGCCGAGGGTGATGTTGACGCCTTGGCCGAAGGAGGCGTATTTCAATACCGGCAGGCCTTGGTCGTGGTACATGGCGAGCACGGCGTCGGCCTCTTGCAGCATAAAGGGCTGGAACAGGGTGTCGGCAGGGAAGGGGCCGCGGATGTCCCGGCCTTGGCGGCGCAGCCCGGCCAACACCGGCTCGATGATGTCGATTTCTTCGCGCCCCAAATGCCCTTGTTCGCCGGCGTGCGGGTTGAGGCCGGCCACCAGAATCCTCGGTGCGCTCAGGCCGAATTTCTGCTGCAAATCGCGATACAGAATGTCGAG
Source organism: Eikenella sp. (assembly GCA_030528345.1). Taxonomy (GTDB): domain Bacteria; phylum Pseudomonadota; class Gammaproteobacteria; order Burkholderiales; family Neisseriaceae; genus Eikenella. The sequence continues at coordinate 27,519 of JAUMZB010000024.1, read as the reverse complement.
TACCGAGCGCAGCAATTCCCGGCTGAGGGCGGCGGGCACGTCTTTCAGCGGCAGGTGGGTGGTGGCCAGCGCCACACGCAGGCCGCCGCCGGCCAGCATCATCACCACTTGCGGGGTGTTGCTTTTGTCGGCCAGGTATTCGGTGTGCCCGCTGAACGGCACGCCGGCGTCGTTGATGATGCCTTTGTGCAGCGGCGCGGTCACCATGCCGGCAAACCGGCCGCTGCGGATGCCGTCGTAGGCGCGGTCGAGCAGAGCCAAAACATAGGCGGCGTTGGCGGCATCCAATACGCCGGCCCGGCAGGGCGCGTGCAGGGGGTGGTGCAGCACTTCCAAAGTACCGGCCGGCGGGGGCTGGTCGGGGCGGAAAGGCCGGATGGCGGTGTTGAGGCCGAGCAGGCGGGCGCGTTCGGCCAGCAGGGTTTGGTCGCCGAGCACCACGCAGCGGCAGGGCAGCTTGGCGGCGGCCAAGCCGAGACAGATGTCGGGGCCGATGCCGGCGGGCTCGCCGGAGGTAACGGCCAAAATGGGCGGAGTGTGGGGCATGGGGCTACCTGAAAAGCAGTAAGGAAGGCGGGGCGGTGTGTTCAGGTAGCCCGTGTTTGGGTGGAAAGGCTGCCTGAAAACCGCCCGCCCGCTACGGGGCAAGATATGACGGCAAGGCCGGCATGAGTCTGCGGGGGGCGTTATTGTTGCGCCATTGGCGCAAACAGACAAGCGGTTTGCCCGCAAAGGAAGAGCCGGTTTGGCGTGCCGTGGCGCAAGGGGGAGCGGTCGGTTAGAATGTTTGCAAAATTTTGCCGCCCTCTGGCAGCCGGTTTGGCCTGGACGGCGCGGATGGTTGAGACGGGTTGGCGCAAATTGGCCGCCAAGGTGTGGGAGAGATGATGCAAAAAACAGAAAAGCCGAGTTTGGCGGTGGTTTTGATTGTCAAAAACGAAGCTGCCGAGTTGGCGGCTTGTTTGGATACGGTGGCCGGCTGGGCGGATGAGATTGTCGTGTTTGATTCGGGCAGCACGGACAATACGCGGGAGATTGCTTTGCGCTACGGTGCGAAGTTTTATACGCAGCCGGATTGGCAGGGCTTCGGCCATCAAAGGCGTTTGGCCCAGCGGTGCGCGGACAGCGATTATGTGTTTTGGTTGGATGCCGACGAGCGGGTTACTCAGGCTTTAAAGTTGTCGGTGCAGCAGGTGTTGTTGCAGAACAAAAGAAATGCTGTCTATCGGGTGAACCGGCTGAACCACATATTCGGGCAGGCCATACGCCGTTCCGGGTGGTATCCCGACAGGGTGGTGCGTTTATATCCCAAAGCATTGACTCAATATGGCGAAGCGGCGGTGCATGAATCCGTGGAGATTCCGGATGGATGTGAAGTACATGATTTGGATGGGGATTTGATTCACTATACTTATCGGGATTTAAACCAATATTTGCGTAAATCCGCCCATTATGCCGATTTATGGTCGCAAGAGCGCCTGGCATGCCGGCAGAGAGGGAGTCTGTGGGGCGCTGTGGTGCATGCGCTGGGAAGTTTTTTCAAAATGTATGTTTTGAAGGCAGGGTTTTTGGATGGGCGTTACGGTTTTTTGCTGGCGGTTTTGTCGGCGCAATCGGTATTTGCCAAATATGCTGCTTTGTGGCTGAAGCAGCAGGCCGACCGCCGTGCGCATATTGTGTTGCTGAACTTTGCCAAAGGGTTTGGCGGAGGAGAGCGGCAGGCCGAGCAATTGCTGCGGGCGCTGCCCGAACAGTCCGGCGGCCGGGCGGCGCTGGCGTTTTTCGGCCGCAGGCAGGGCGAGTTGGCGCGGAGATTGGCAGAGGGTTTGCCCGATGTGCGGCGCTTGAGCGGGTGGCAGTTGTTGCGGTTGCTGTGGGGGCGGGAAAAGGTGGTCATTCACGCTTACGACGGCCGGAGCGTCCACTTGGGAGCCGTGCTGAAATTGTTGAGCGGCCGCCCTTTGGTGGTCACGAGGCATGTCAGTTTCCCTTTAAAGCGCAGCTTGTCGAGATGGAGTTACCGCTTGGCAGACAGATTGGTGTGTGTGAGCCGGCAAATAGAAAACACCATGCGGGTCCACCATCCGGCTTGCCAAACCGTTTACGGCTGTGTGGGCCGTTTGGAAGAGGATCTTGGTTTTGAAAGGACTTGGTTTGGCCGGCCTTCCCGGCGACTAAAGATCGGCCATATCGGCAACTTCCAGGCGGTTAAGAATTTTCCGCTGACGATTGACTTGGCCAAGTTGCTGCCTGAAGCGGATTTTTACTTGATTGGTTCGGGGGAGTTGGAAGAGGACTTGAAAAAACAGGCGGCCGGTGTGTCCAATATATATTTTGTGCCGTTTACGCCCTATATGGGCAGCGTGCTGAAACATTTGGATGTGCAGATTGTGCCTTCTCATTCGGAAGGATTGCCTATGGTGATTCTGGAGGGTTTCCAATACGGCGTGCCGGTCGTCGCCCATGCGGTGGGCGGCATTCCGGAAATTGTTGCCGAGGGCGAAACCGGCTGGTTGCTTGCAGACAATGAAGCGGCAGGCTACCTGAAAATATTGCAGCGTATTGTGGAACATCCCGAGCAGCTGGCCGTATGCCGCGACAAGATTTTGAAAAATTGGGCTGTTTCTCCTTTTTCTTCAGAGCGGATGGCTGCCGAATACGGGGCTATTTATCAGGAGTTGTGGGAGCAAATCTAGTTCAATCCAAATGGCGCTAACGGTGCGGTGGCTTATCCGGCATACAGCACGAAAATGGCCGGCCGTTTGTGCAGGTTAGGCAGTTGCGGCAGTTTTTTCCAGTCGGCCACGCGGCGGCTGACGATGGCTTGGCTCGGCAGGGTGAGGTCGCAGGCGGCGGTGAGGCGGGTGGCGGGGTGCAGCACGGCGAGGGCGTCGGCCAGAAGGGCGTTGTTGCGGTAGGGCGTTTCAATAAAGATTTGGCTTTCGTTTTGCTCGCGCGAGCGCTTTTCCAGGGCTTTCAGGTAGCCTGTGCGTTCGGTTTTGCCGGTGGGCAGATAGCCTTTGAAGGCAAACGATTGGCCGTTGCTGCCGGAAGCCATCAGGGCGAGCAGGATGCTGGAAGGGCCCACTAAGGGCCGCACGGCAAAGCCGGCCTGATGCGCCAAGGCCACCAGTTGCGCGCCGGGGTCGGCCACGGCGGGGCAGCCGGCCTCGCTGAGCAGGCCGAGGCTGCGGCCTTGGTGCAGCGGTTGCAGCAGTTCGGGCAGGGTGTGCGGGGGCGTGTGTTCGTTGAGAGGGCGCAGATTGAGCTCGCGAATGGGCGTGCGGACGCCTAAGTGCTTCAGGTGGGCGCGGGCGGTTTTTTCGGCTTCGACGACGAAATCGGTGAGGCCGGTAATTTCGGTCTGCTCGTGCGGCAACAGGCAGGGGGTGTCGGGCGTGCCCAGCGGGGTGGGGATCAGATAGAGGGCGGGGGGCATTTCAGGTAGCCTTATGCAGAGGGGGATTTACAGCACGGCGATGCCTTCGGCACGCAGGAAGTCCACCAGTTTGAATACCGGCAGGCCGATAAGGGCGTTGGGGTCGGTGCTGTCGATGCGCTCGATCAGGGCGCTGCCCAGGCCTTCGCTTTTGGCGGCGCCGGCGCAATAAACGGCATCGGGTTCGCGTTTCAGGTAGCCTTCGATTTGGGCGGCGCTTAAGGGGCGCATTTGCACCACGGTGTGGTCGGTGTGTTGTTGCAGGCGGCCGCTGGCGGTGTTGAGCAGGCAGAGGGCGCTGTAAAACTCGATGCGGCGGCCGGATAATTCGGCCAGCATTTGTTGCGCTTTTTCCACGCTCATCGGCTTGCCGAGTTGGCGGCCGTTGCACCAGGCCACTTGGTCGGCGCCGATGATCAGGTGTTGCGGATAAGTTGCAGCCAGCGAGCGGGCTTTGGCGCAGGCCAGGCGGCGGGCGGTGTCGGCGGCCGACTCGTTCGGCAGCGGGGTTTCGTCGCAGTCTGGGCGGGCGGTATCGAAAGGCAGGCCGAGGGTGCGCAACTGCTGTTGGCGGAAGACGGAGGCGGAGGCCAGAATCAAGGGCGGCGGTGCGGGCATGGCGGCGGAAACGGAGCGGGTGGAATAGTGAAAAACATTTGACGCTAAAGCGGCAAAATTATATCATGGCGCGTTTATGTTAGACCCTATTTTGATTGATCCGGCCGCGTTTGCACGCGAGCGGCAGAGCTTGGAAGGCGAAGTGGCGCTGGCCGATTTGCACGAGCGGGTGGCCGCGCATGAATACCTGGCTGCCAATGAAGCCAAGCTGGCGTTCCGTTTGCAGGGCGGCACAGACCGCCGGCAGCGCCCTTATTTGGATTTGGCGGTGTCGGCCGATCTGTCTTTGGTTTGCCAGCGCTGCCTGCAGCCGATGGCTTGGGCTTTAAACGAGCAGGCGCACATTGTGCTGTTTGCCGACGAAGCCGCTCTGGACGAAGCCATGCTGGCCGACGATGAGTTGGAAGGCATGCTGCTGACGCCGGAATGGGACGTGGCGCAATTGCTGGAGGATCAGCTTTTGATGGCGGTGCCGTATGCGCCGCGCCACGAAGACTGTAACAATCAGGCTTTGGCACGCATCAATCAAAACAGCAAACCCAATCCTTTCGCCGTTTTGGCGGGGCTGAAAAACAGCCGCTAAGTATTTTTATTTTCAGGAGCTAGACATGGCCGTTCAACAAAACAAAAAATCCCCTTCCAAACGCGGTATGCACCGTTCTCACGATGCGCTGACTGCGCCTGCGCTGTCTGTGGACAGCGCCACCGGTGAAGTGCACCGCCCGCACCACATTTCCCCCAACGGCATGTACCGCGGCCGCAAAGTGGTAAAAGCCAAGGACGAATAAGGCCTGATTGAAGGCAGCAAAAGCCAGAAGATTGCCCGTGCAATTGCTGGCTTTTTTGTATTCGGGCCGGTCGAGCCGGCCGCACTGCGTTTCAGAACGAGGAAACTGCCATGCCGGAAAAAATCTGGTACACCTACGACGACATCCACCGCGCCATCCGGAATCTGGCGGCAAAAGTGCAGGCATCCGGCACCGCCTACGATGCCATGATCGCCATCGGCGGCGGCGGCTTCATCCCGGCGCGCATGCTGCGCTGCTATCTGGATATTCCGATTTATGCGGTGACCACGGCGTATTATTTGAACGATGCCGATTACGGTACGCGTAACGAAATCAGCAAAATCCAGTGGCTGGATCCGCTGCCTGAATGCCTGAAAGGCAAAAACGTGCTGGTGGTGGACGAAGTGGACGACAGCCGTGTAACGCTCGAATTCTGTTTGCGCGAATTGCAGAAAGAAGACTTGGGCGTGATCGGCGTGGCGGTGCTGCATGAAAAAATCAAAGCCAAAAAAGGCGTGCTGCCCGCAGGGCTGCCGTATTTCAGCGGCTTGGTGACCGAAGATTTGTGGATCAATTATCCGTGGGATGCCGCAGACATCGACGCCCACAATGCCCGGGCGGCGGCCGGCAAAGCGTCTGACTGAGCGGTTCCATTTGCCTGAAACGGTTTTCAGGTAGCCTGAAGCGGTGCCGGGTTTCCGGTGCGGCCAAACAAAACATGCACACATTGCCCGGTATGCGGGCAGTATTTGAACAGCAAGATGGATAATGCAATGATTACACTGGCAGTAGATGCCATGGGCGGCGACGAGGGTTTGCAGGTTACCCTGCCGGCCGCCGCCGCATTTTTGGCGGAAAAATCCGATGTGTCGCTGGTGTTGGTGGGTGACGAAACCCGCATCCGTGCCGGACTCGGCTCGCAGGCCGGCCATCCGCGCCTGAGTATTGTGCATGCCGACGAAGTGGTGGGCATGGACGAGGCGCCGCAGTCCGCATTGAAAAACAAGAAAAACTCCTCCATGCGCCTGGCTGTGCAGCAGGTGAAAGACGGGCGGGCGCAAGCCGCCGTCTCGGCCGGCAACACCGGCGCACTGATGGCCACCGCCCGTTTTGTGTTGAAAACCCTGCCGGGCATCGACCGGCCGGCGATTGCCAAATTTATGCCCTCCAAAGGCGGCAGCCTCACCCTGATGCTGGATTTGGGCGCCAATGTGGATTGTACCGCCGGGCAGTTGGTGCAGTTTGCTGTGATGGGCGGGGAACTCGTCGGCGCGCTGTATCCCGAACGCGGCCGTCCGCGCATCGGCCTGCTCAATGTCGGCACCGAAGACATCAAGGGCAGCGGCGTGATCAAAGAAACCCACACCTTGCTGAGCAACAGTCCGCTCAATTTTGTCGGCAATGTGGAAGGCAATGCCGTGTTTGGCGGCGAAGTGGACGTGGTGGTGTCCGACGGCTTCACCGGCAATGCCGTGTTGAAGGCCATCGAAGGGGCGGTAAAGTTTATCGGCGGGGTAATCAAGGAAGAATTCAGCCGCAGCTGGCTCAATAAACTGGGTGCCCTCTTGGCGCTGCCCACCCTGAAAGGCTTTAAAAACCGCTTGGATCCGCGCAAATTCAACGGCGCCATTTTTCTCGGCCTGCGCGGCATTGTGATCAAAAGCCACGGCGGTGCCGATGCGGAGGGTTTCCGCTATGCGCTGCTGGAGGCCTACCACGAAGTGAAAGCCGGCTCGATGGTGAAAATCGAGCAGGGGGTGGCGGCGCAATTGGCGCAAATGGCAGCCGGCTATGCCGACGCGGCAGCAGACGGCGGGCGGCAGGCTACCTGAAAACTTGCCGCCGCCTTCGCGGTACGGCCTGCCGGCGCCGATGCGGCTTGGCAGCAGACAAAACCGGCGCCAGCGCCTACAATACGCCTTTTTGATTTTGACTCTAAGCACCATGACCTACGCCAAGATTCTCGGTACCGGCAGCTATCTGCCCGCCAAACGCATGAGCAATGACGATTTGGCCGCAATCGTTGAAACGTCCGACGAATGGATTACCGCCCGCACAGGCATCAAAGCGCGCCATATCGCTGCCGATCATGAGAAAACCAGCGATTTGGCCGTAGCGGCGGCGCAACAGGCCCTGCAGGCCGCCGGTGTGCCGGCGGAGGAGATCGACCTGATTATTGTGGCCACCGCCACGCCCGATATGCAGTTTCCGGCCACCGCCACCATTGTGCAGCAGAAGCTCGGCATCCACGGCTGCCCGGCCTTCGATGTGCAGGCGGTGTGCGCCGGCTTTATGTATGCGCTGGCCACGGCTCATGCCTACATCAAAAGCGGCATGGCGAAAACCGCACTGGTCATCGGCGCGGAAGTGTTCAGCCGCATCGTGGACTGGCAGGATCGCCGCACCTGCGTGCTGTTCGGCGACGGCGCCGGCGCGGTGGTCTTGGCTGCGTCTGACGAACCGGGGATTGTGCACAGCATTCTGCGGGCCGACGGCCGCTACGGCCATCTCTTGCAGGTGCCCGGCCGGATTGCCGGCGGTGCCATCGAAGGCCTGCCTTTTGTGCAGATGGACGGGCAGGGCGTATTCAAATTTGCGGTGAAGGCCTTGGCCAAAGTGGGCGAAGAAGTGATGGCCGAAGCCGGCATCGGTGCCGAACAGGTGGATTGGGTGGTGCCGCATCAGGCCAACTACCGCATCATCGAGAGCACAGCCAAGCACTTGAAACTGAGCATGGACAAAATCATCCTCACCGTGCAGGAGCACGGCAACACTTCCGCCGCTTCGATTCCGCTGGCCTTAGACCAAGGCATCCGCGACGGCCGCATCCGCCGCGGCCAAACCCTGCTGCTGGAAGGCATCGGCGGCGGCTTTGCCTGGGGCGCGGTGTTGCTGAAGTATTGAGGCGCCGTCCGGAGCAACACACAATAAAGCAGGCTACCTGAACGTTTTCAGGTAGCCTGTTGCATGATACCGAGAACACAAACGATTATGAATAAACAAAAAAGACAAGAAATCTTCGAGCGGTGGCGCGCGGCCAATCCGCACCCCACCACCGAGTTGGTTTACCGCAGCCCGTTTGAACTGCTGATTGCGGTGTTGCTGTCGGCACAGGCCACCGACGTGGGGGTAAACAAGGCCACGGCCAAGCTGTTTCCGGTGGCGAACACGCCGCAGGCGATGCTGGACTTGGGATTGGAAGGCGTGATGGCTTACACCAAAACCATCGGTCTGTACCAGACCAAATCCAAACACATTATGGAAACCTGCCGCATTCTGCTGGAGCGGCACGGCGGCGAGGTGCCGCAGACGCGCGAGGAGTTGGAAGCTTTGCCGGGAGTCGGGCGCAAGACGGCGAATGTGGTGCTGAACACCGCGTTCGGCCGGCCGACGATGGCGGTGGACACGCATATTTTCCGGGTGGCCAACCGCATGAATCTGGCACCGGGCAAAAATGTGCGTGAAGTGGAAGACAAACTGCTGCGGGTGATTCCGAAAGAATTTCTGCTGGATGCCCACCATTGGCTGATTCTGCACGGCCGCTATGTGTGTAGGGCGCAGAAGCCGCAGTGTGCGTCCTGTATTGTGGCCGATTTGTGCGAATACAAGGCCAAAACGGTGGCCATTGGCGGCTGAATGAGCGTTTTACCGGGGCTTCAGCCTGCCTGAGCCGTCTTGCGGCGGCTTTCAGGTAGCCTGAGGCCTTTGCAAACCCTCCCCCCATCTGCGGCGCATTTCTGCGTTGTGCGCTGCTGCGCCTTGAACGGCATCCACATTCGGCAATTTTGCAAAGGCCTCAGCCTGAGGGTTTGGGGCTTGAAGGACATTTGGGATGGAAAAACCGCTGCAAGTACGACAAAGCATGCGGGCGGGTGTCAAAGCAAAGGCTGGCTGGAACACATTCCAGCCAGCCTTTGCTTGGACCGGTGCAACTGGTGCTTAATGTTCCTCGCGCAGCTCGCGGCGCAGGATTTTGCCCACATTCGACTTGGGCAGCTCTTTGCGGAACTCGATGTCTTTCGGCACTTTATAAGCGGTCAGCTCTTTGCGGCAGAAGGCGATCAGTTCTTCGGCGGTCACGCTTTCGTCTTTTTTCACCACAAACAGCTTCAGCGCTTCGCCGGTTTTGTCGCTGCTCACGCCCACGCAGGCCACTTCGAGCACGCCGGGGTGTTGGGCCACCACGTCTTCCACTTCGTTGGGGTAAACGTTGAAGCCGGACACCACAATCATGTCTTTTTTGCGGTCCACCAGCTTGATGTAGCCTTGTTCGTTCATCACCGCGATGTCGCCGGTGGCCAGGAAGCCTTGCCCGTCGAGCACTTTGGCGGTTTCTTCGGGGCGGTTCCAATAGCCCTGCATCACCTGCGGGCCTTTGATCCACAATTCGCCGGTTTCGCCCACGGGCAGAGCCTTGTTGTCGGCATCGCGGATTTCGACTTCGGTGTTGGAAATCGGCAGGCCGATGGTGCCGTTGTAGTCGGTAATGGTGAGCGGGTTCACGCAGGCGCCGGGGCTGGTTTCGGTGAGGCCGTAGGCTTCCACAATCGGTTGGCCGGTGAGCGCCTTCCATTTGTCGGCCACCGCTTTTTGTACCGCCATGCCGCCGCCGAGGCAGATTTTCCAGCTGGAGAAATCTAGGGTTTTGAACGCTTCGTTGTGCAATAGGGCGTTGAACAGGGTGTTGACGGCGGGGAAAACGGTCACGCGGTATTTTTTCAGCTCTTTCACAAAGCCGGGAATATCGCGCGGGTTGGTGATGAGGATGTTCTGGGCGCCGATGCGGGTGAAAATCATCAGGTTCACCGTCAGCGAGAAGATGTGGTAGAGGGGCAGGGCGGTGACGATGACTTCCTGGCCGCCTTGCAGCTTGGACTTAATCCACTCGCCGGCCTGCAGCATATTGGCGCAGATATTGCCGTGGCTGAGTACCGCGCCTTTGGCCACGCCGGTGGTGCCGCCGGTGTATTGCAGGAAGGCGGTATCTTCCAGGGTGAGCGGCACTTCGCGGAAGGTTTGGGCGGCACCTTTTTGGAGCACGTCTTTGAAGCCGACGGCTTGCGGCAGGTGGTAGCCGGGCACCATTTTTTTGATTTTACGCACCACGAAATTCACCAGCATGCCTTTGAAACCGCCCAGCAGATCGCCGAGGGAGGCGATGATGACGTTTTTCACCGGGGTACGGCGCAGCACCAGTTCCAAGGTGTTGGCGAAGTTTTCCAATACCACAATGGTGGTGGCGCCGCTGTCGTTGAGCTGGTGTTCCAGTTCGCGCGGGGTATAGAGCGGGTTGACGTTGACCACCACGCCGCCGGCTTGCAGAATGCCGAACACGGCCACGGGGTATTGCAAGACGTTGGGCATCATCACGGCCACGCGTTCGCCTTTTTGCAGTTTCAGCACGTTTTGCAGATAGGCGGCGAACTGGTCGGCCAGCTTGGCGGTTTCGGCGTAGGTCTGCACCACGCCCATATTGGTAAAACCGGGTTTGTTGCCGTGCCGGCTGACGGTTTCGCGGAACACCGCGCAGATGGATTCGTATTCGCGCACGTCGATTTCGGGGCGTACGCCTTCGGGATAACTTTGCAGCCAGATTTTTTCCATGTGTGTCTCCTTTGTGTGCAGGCTACCTGAAAGGCCGTTCAGGTAGCCCGGTGGCTCGGGTCTCTGCTTGAGGTTTATAGGCGGATGCTGTTTTGGTCGGTGCCGGTGATGACGCCGCCGCCCAGACAGAGCTCGCCGTCGTACAGCACGGCAGACTGGCCGGGGGTGACCGCCCATTGCGCTTGGTCGAAATGCAGTTCGGCTTCGCCGTTGCCGGTGTAGACCAGTTCGCAATCCGTGTCGGCCATGCGGTAGCGGGTTTTGCAGCGGTAGCGGCCGGCCGGGGGCGGTTCGGGCAGGGTGAAACTGAGGTCGTTCATGCTCAGGCGGCGCGAAAACAGCAGGGGGTGGTCGTGCCCCTGCACCACAATCAGGCGGTTTTGCCCCAAGTCTTTGCCGCAGACAAACCAAGGCTCGCCCTGGCCGCCGATGCCCAGGCCTTTGCGCTGGCCGATGGTGTAATACATCAGCCCCATGTGCCGGCCGACGGCTTTGCCTTCGGGAGTGACCATTTCGCCGGGGTTGGTGGGCAGGTATTGTTGCAGGAATTCGCGGAAGGGGCGCTCGCCGATGAAGCAGATGCCGGTGCTGTCTTTTTTTGCGGCGGTGGGCAGTTTGGCTTCGGCGGCGAGGCGGCGGACTTCGGGTTTTTCCAAACCGCCGAGCGGGAAAATGGCGCGCTCGAGCTGGTGCGGCTGCAGGCGGTAGAGGAAGTAGCTCTGGTCTTTGTTGTTGTCGCGGCCTTTGAGCAGGCAGTGCCGGCCGTCGCGCTCTTCTTTGCGGGCGTAGTGGCCGGTGGCGATGAGGTCGGCACCTTGGGCGACGGCGTATTCCAGAAAGCATTTGAATTTGATTTCGGCATTGCACAGCACGTCGGGGTTGGGCGTGCGGCCGGCCTGGTATTCGCGCAGAAAGTAGGCGAAGACGTTCTCTTTGTATTGGGCGGCGAAATTGACGATGTCGATGTCGATGCCCAAGAGGTCGGCCACGGCGATGGCATCCAGCGAATCCTGCTTGATGCTGCAGTATTCGTCGTTGTCGTCGTCTTCCCAGTTTTGCATGAAGATGCCGCGCACATGATGACCCGCCTGTTTGAGCAGATAGGCGGTAACGGAAGAATCGACGCCGCCGGAGAGGCCGACGATGATGTTCTGTTTCAAAGTGCGCATGGGCGTGGCTTCTGTGAGGAAGGCAGATTGTGCCACAGTGCGGCACGGGTTGCCGATTTTGTTTAGAGTGGGCTACCTGAAAATGTAAAGGGAGCTTTCAGGTAGCCTGCGGGATAGGGCGGTGCGGTGTCAGAACCGCTTTTGCGAATCCAGCAGGATGGTCACCGGGCCGTCGTTGCACAGGCTCACCAACATGTGGGTGCGGAAGCGGCCTTCGGCCACGGTGAGGCCGTGGGCGCGGAGCAGCTCGGCGGTGCGGCAGTAGAGGGCTTCGGCCTGTTCGGGTTTGGCCGCTTCGGTGAAGGAGGGGCGGCGGCCGTTGCGGGCGTCGCCGTAGAGGGTGAACTGGGAAACCAGCAGCACGCTGCCGCCGGTGTCTTGGACCGAAAGGTTGAGCTTGCCGTCGGCGTCTTCGAAAATGCGCAGGCCGGCGATTTTGTCGGCGATGTAGCGGGCGTCGGTTTCGGTGTCGCTGTGGGTGACGCCGAGCAGCACGCACAGGCCGTATCCGATTTGGCTGAAGGGGTGGTCGGCCTGGGTTGCGGCGGCCACGTCGGCACGGCTGACTTTTTGAATCACGGCTCGCATGGTTTCAGGTAGCCTTTAATCTAATCAAGAGTGAAATGGGGAAAGGAAGCAGGCAGCCGGATGGCTTGTTTTTTGGATAAAAGCAATGAAAAGGCTACCTGAAAAGGAAAGATTATTGGTTGGCGCGTATCCATTTCAGCCAGCGTTCAAACAGGGCGGGCTGCAGACCGGCAATCACAGAACGTTTGAAAACGTGTTCGCCGCTCCAGAAGTCGTCGCCTTCGAGGGTGGCCAGTTGGCCGCCGGCTTCTTCGTAAATCAGGGCGCCGGCGGCGTAGTCCCACAGTTTTTGGCCGCCGTGCACATACACATCGTAGCGGCCGGCGGCCAGATAGCACCAGTCCAGCGTGCTGCAGCCCATACTGCGCTGCGAGCCGCAGGGGGCGAGGGTTTGCATGCGGCTGGAGAGTTTGCCGGAACGCAGGTATTTCACTTCGGCGCCGGCGATGGCGTCGCTGAGGTTTTTCGGCACGCTGCGCAGGGGCAGGCGTTGGCCGTTGAGAAAGGCGCCGCCGTTGCGGGCGGCGTAAAACATTTCTTGGGTGACGGGCTGGTAGATGACGCCGGCTTGCGGCAGGCCGTTGCGGATGTAGGCTACCGAGAGGGCGAAGTGCGGCAGGCCGTTGATGAAGTTGTTGGTGCCGTCTATCGGATCGACCACCCACAGGCCGCGTTCGGAGTGCCGCCACAATTCGTGCTGTTCGGGCGTTTCCATTTCTTCGCCCAGCATCGGGCAGTCGATGATCTGCGGCAGGCGGGCGGCAAACATGGCTTGTGCGCCCAAGTCCGCTTCGGTCAGCTGCGAACCGTCGCTTTTTTTGCTGACGGCCGCCTGCAGGAAACGGGGCATCACTTCGGTTTGGGCCACTTCGCGAACCAAGGCCATCAGATCGTTTAACAAATTCTTTCCTTTTGTGCGGGTTTTCTGATAAAACGCGATAGTAACCATTTTTTACCCAAATACCAAATGCCGCGTTTTTATGTGCCGCAAGCGTTTGCCGCCGGCGAAACTGTGATGCTGCCCGAGAATGTCTGCCGCCATGTGCAGGTGTTGCGCCTGCGTGCGGGCGATGGGGTGGAGTTGTTCGACGGCCGCGGCATGTGCGCCCGTGCGGTGTTGGCCGATATCGGCCGCAAACAGGTTGCGGCAACTATGCTGGCGGTGTCGGCGCAGTCGCGCGAATCGCCTTTGGAAGTGGTGTTGTTGCAGGGAGTGTCGGCGGCCGAGCGCATGGATTTTACGCTGCAAAAAAGCACCGAGTTGGGCGTCAACCGCATTGTGCCGGTGTTGACCGAGCGCGCCACCGTGCGTTTGCAGGGCGAGCGGGCGGCAAAAAAGGTGCAGCGTTGGCAGGAGATTGTGATTTCGGCTTGCGAGCAATGCGGGCGCAATCTGGTGCCGGAGGTGGCGCCGCTGGGCAGTTTGGCGCAGGTTTTGCCGGCACTGCCCGCGCAGGGTGCCCGTCTGCTGATGAGTCCGCGCCGCGCCGGCCGCTTGGCCGATGTGCCGCCGCCAAAGCGGGTGGTATTGCTGGTCGGGCCGGAAGGCGGCTTGAGCGAGAAGGAAGAGGAGCTGGCGTTGCAGCACGGTTTTCAGGCGGTGTTGTTGGGTCGGCGGATTTTGCGCACGGAAACGGCGGCGTTGGCGGCGCTGGCGGCGCTGCAGACCTTGTGGGGCGATTTTTGATGCTTTAGGAACCCGTTCATTCTCCCCGTTGCGGCGGTGTTTGGGCTTCACCGCTCCGCTTCGTTGCCCGGTCAAAATTCCGCGTTTGCCGCGTTGCCCCTGAAAAGGTAACGAAAATGCCGGTAAGAGGTTCCGTCTTGCGTGCATTTCCGCCTTGCATCCGCCGCCGTTTTTGCCTCGAAACCGCTGTACAAGGAGACGGTAAGCAGATTCTTAATGGCGCCCGGCCGGCTGCCTGAAACGGGTCGGCAGGGTTTCAGGTAGCCTGTTTCTTGGTCGTCAGCCTGCCGATTATGGGCTAGAATGGCGGCCGTTTATGTTCGGCTCTTATCCGAAAGCGGATTCTCATGAGCGCATTGAGCAATTATTGGGAGCTGTGGTCTGCTTTCTTGCAGAGCTTGGGCTTCGGTAGTCAGACAGAAAGCAGTAATATGGCAAAACCCAGGGGCGGTCTCGGCGGCCGCGGTTTAGATTCTTTGTTGGCCGGCACGATTGAGGATGCGGCGGGCGACCGTTTGACCACGGTGGCGGTGGGCGACATCAAGCCCGGCCGTTATCAGCCGCGCTCGCAGATGGACGACGAAAGCCTGCGGGAGTTGGCTGAATCGATTCGGGCGCAGGGGGTCATCCAGCCGGTGATTGTGCGCGAGCACGGCCTGTCGCAATACGAGCTGATTGCGGGCGAGCGCCGCTGGCGTGCCAGCCAGTTGGCCGGCTTGAACGAAATTCCGGTGGTGGTGAAAAACATCAGTGATGAAACCGCACTGGCCATGGGTTTGATTGAAAATATCCAGCGCGAAAACCTGAATCCGATTGAAGAAGCGCAGGGTTTGAAACGCTTGGTGGATGAATTCGGCCTAACCCATGAAACCGTGGCCAAAGCGGTCGGCCGCAGCCGAAGCGCGGTGTCCAACAGCCTCCGTCTGCTGGCTTTGCCGGAGCCGGTTCAGGACTTGCTCTACAGCCGCCGTCTGGAAATGGGGCATGCGCGGGCTTTGTTGCCGCTGCCGGTGGTGGAGCAGTTGGAGCTGGCGCAAAAGGCGGTGAAAAACGGCTGGTCGGTGCGCGAAGTGGAACGCCGCAGCCGGTTGGCGCAGCAGGAGAAAAAAACGGAAAAGCCCAAAACCGTCAATCCCGATATCCGCCGTTTGAACGAATTGCTGACCGAGGCGCTGGGAGTGAATGCGGAAGTTCAAACCGGCAATAACCGGAAAGGCAGGCTGGTGCTGCATTTTGACAATCCGGAAACTTTTGCCGCGTTGATGAAGCGTTTGGGCGTGGAAGTGCCGGAGTAAACGGCTTTCAGGTAGCCTAATGTGTTCGCGTCTTAATAAATGTGTTTTGGGAATGTGCTGACAAGACAGGGTGTCGGGCTGGTTTTTGACAAAGTTTAACGCTTCGTCTTGACGATAAGCGGCTACTTGATTATAGTAGCGCGGCTAAATTTGCCCCTTTAGAGGTTGGTGGGAATGGCGGTAACGGTTTGCTTGCAGTTTGTCTTTATGCTGGCTGTCGCTGTTATTGCCTGGTTTTGGGGCGGGTATCCGTCCGCCGTGTCGGCTCTGTTGGGCGGCTTGGTTTATATTGTGCCTACTGTTTTTACGGTATTGATTTTAAGCATTTTCAAACCTTTCCCCCTGTTGGCGGGTGTGGGTTTCCTGCTGGGAGAAGGCTTAAAAATAGTACTGGCTTTGGTGATGATGCTGCTGTTATTTTATTTTTGGCATCGGCAGATTGTGTTTATTCCGTTTTTTTCGGGATTGCTGGCAGTCAGTCATTTGGTTTTTTTGATATCTTGGAAAGTGCAAAGAAATGGCAAGTGAAAACATAACCGCTGCCGACTACATCAAGCACCACCTGCAAAGCTTGACCAGTTTGTCGGACGTCACTCAGGGGCAGGGTCTGAAAAATATTGCTGACTTCTCATTTATCAATATCGATGCAATATTTTTTGCCGTGCTGTTGGGTGCGCTGGGCTCTTTTGTTTTGTGGTTGGGCGCCAAGCGTGCAACTGCCGGTGTGCCCGGCCGTTTTCAGGCGGCCATTGAGATTCTGTATGAATTTGTGGACGATATGTGCAAAGGCA
This sequence comes from Eikenella sp., assembly GCA_030528345.1. Classification (GTDB taxonomy): domain Bacteria; phylum Pseudomonadota; class Gammaproteobacteria; order Burkholderiales; family Neisseriaceae; genus Eikenella. Next base: position 11,540 of record JAUMZB010000024.1, on the reverse strand, counting down.
TCATCCACAACGAGCAGTCCCGCAAAGTGGTGGCTCCTTTGGGCTTGACCCTGTTTGTGTGGATTTTCCTGATGAATGCCATGGATCTGCTGCCGGTGGATTTGCTGCCTTGGTTGTGGCAGGGTGCGACCGGTGATCATCATGCCCTCTTGCGCGTGGTGCCGACTGCGGATTTGAATACCACATTGGCTTTGGCCATCGGCGTGTTACTGGTTTGCCTGTTTTACAATGTTAAAATCAAAGGCTTTGGCGGTTGGATGCACGAAATGTTTACCGCCCCTTTTGGTCCGATGTTGGCGCCCGCAAACTTCATCCTGAATATTGTCGAGTTTTTGTCTAAAACCGTATCGCACGGCATGCGGTTGTTCGGTAATATGTATGCCGGTGAGTTGGTATTCTTGCTGATTGCCTTGCTGGGTGGCGCTTGGGCCTTGCCTGGGGAAAGCTTCAGTTTGATGGATCCGATTATGGTGCTGTTCCATATTCTGGCTGGTGTCATTTGGGCAATTTTCCATATCTTGGTCATCACTTTGCAGGCATTTATTTTCATGGCTTTGGCTTTTGTTTACATCGGCCAAGCACATGATGCACACTAAACTTTTTTGCTGTAATTTTCTTTAACCTTGTTTTTTTAAGGAGTTTGAAATGGGTGGTTTAATCGCTATCGCTTGTGGTTTGATTGTTGCTTTGGGTGCTTTGGGTGCCTCTATCGGTATCGCCATGGTAGGTTCCAAATATTTGGAATCTTCTGCCCGCCAGCCTGAGTTGATCGGTCCGCTGCAAACCAAGTTGTTCCTGATTGCCGGTTTGATTGATGCCGCCTTCCTGATCGGCGTTGCCATCGCTCTGTTGTTTGCCTTCGTTAATCCTTTCGCAGGCTAATCGCACACAAACTTTGTCAATGTTTGTTGATTAACCCTAATACGAAGGTTAAGTAAAGTGAATATTAATGCAACGTTAATCGTCCAAATCATTGTTTTTGCTATATTGGTTTGGTTTACCATGCGTTTCGTATGGCCGCCGATTGCGAAAGCGCTTGATGAGCGAGCCGGTAAAATCGCCGAAGGCTTGGCTGCTGCGGAGCGTGGCAAGAGCGATTTCGAGCAAGCTGAGAAACGGGTTGCAGAACTCTTAGCCGAAGGTCGTAACCAAGTTACCGAAATGGTGGCTAATGCAGAAAAACGTGCAGCACAAATAGTGGAGGAGGCAAAAGCACAGGCCTCTTCGGAAGCTGCTCGTATTGCCGCTCAGGCCAAAGCAGATGTTGAGCAAGAAACCAATCGCGCACGGGAAGCACTGCGTGAGCAGGTGGCTGCTTTAGCCGTCAAAGGTGCCGAGCAAATTTTGCGTAGCGAAGTAAATGCTGAAAAACATGCGCAAATGTTAGGCATGCTGAAACAGGAGCTGTAATTTATGGCTGAGTTCGCAACCGTAGCCAGACCTTATGCCAAGGCATTGTTTGATCTGGCTGTTGAGAAAAATCAAATCGAGTCTTGGTTGGGTGGATTGAAAGAATTGGCCTGGTCGGTTCAGCAGCCTCAGGTTGCTCTGCTGATTGAGGAGTCCGGCTCTGATGCGGCGCAAAAAGCAAATGGCTTATTGGCGCTTTTGTCAGATAATTCGGCTACTCAAAATGCCGAGTTCCAAAATTTCGTTCAGGTGGTGGCTGTTGAAAAGCGGTTGCAAGTGCTACCTGAAATTTACGCTCAATACCAAGATTTGGCTTTGTCCCGCAATCATACGAAAAAAGCTACTGTATATAGTGCTTATCCCATGAGTGAAGGTCAGTTTGCGAAAGTTTTGGCCGACTGCCAAAAACAGTTCGGCAGCAATTTAGAAGCGACTTTGGAAATTGTGCCGGAACTGATCGGTGGGGTTAAAGTTGAAGTGGGTGACCAAGTATTGGATCTGTCCGTGCAGGCTAAATTGAAAAGACTGTACGCGACCATGACGAATTAGGAGAGTTTTCATGCAGATTAATCCTGCTGAGATTAGTGACTTGCTGAAAGCCAAAATCGAGAACTTAAATGCCAAACAAGAAGTCCGCACCCGAGGCAGTGTGATTTCTGTGACTGATGGTATTGTTCGCGTACATGGCTTGTCAGACGTAATGCAAGGCGAAATGCTGGAGTTTCCCGGCAACACCTTTGGTTTGGCCATGAACTTGGAACGCGACTCAGTAGGTGCGATTGTTCTGGGTGAGTATGAGCACATCAAAGAAGGTGATGAGGTCAAGTGCACCGGCCGTATTTTAGAAGTGCCGATCGGTCGTGCTTTGATTGGCCGCGTGGTGAATGCCTTGGGACAGCCGATTGACGGTAAAGGTCCGATTGACACTCAGCAAACTGCGCCCATTGAAAAAATTGCTCCCGGTGTGATTGCCCGCCAATCTGTGGACCAGCCGATGCAAACCGGCTTAAAAGCAATCGATTCAATGGTGCCGGTAGGCCGTGGTCAGCGTGAGTTGATCATTGGTGACCGACAAACCGGTAAAACGGCAGTTGCCTTGGATGCGATTGTGAACCAAAAAGGTACTGGCGTAGTTTGTATTTATGTCGCAGTTGGCCAAAAAGCCTCTTCTATTGCGAACGTTGTTCGTAAATTGGAAGAGCATGGTGCCATGGAGCACACCATTGTTGTGGCTGCTACTGCTTCGGAAGCGGCAGCTTTGCAATTTATTGCGCCGTATGCCGGTTGTACCATGGGTGAATTCTTCCGTGACCGCGGTGAAGATGCATTGATTGTTTACGATGATTTGTCTAAACAAGCTGTCGCCTATCGTCAGATTTCTTTGTTGTTACGCCGTCCTCCCGGTCGTGAAGCATATCCGGGTGATGTTTTCTATTTGCATAGCCGCCTGTTGGAACGTGCTGCCCGTATCAATGCAGACGAAGTAGAAAAACTGACCAATGGCGAAGTAAAAGGTAAAACCGGTTCTCTGACCGCTTTGCCAATCATCGAAACCCAAGCCGGTGACGTTTCTGCATTCGTTCCGACCAACGTTATTTCTATTACTGATGGCCAGATCTTCCTGGAGACTGATTTGTTCAACTCCGGTATCCGTCCTGCTATTAATGCCGGTATTTCTGTATCCCGAGTCGGTGGTGCGGCGCAAACCAAAGTCATCAAAAAATTAGGTGGCGGTATTCGTTTGGCATTGGCTCAGTACCGTGAGTTGGCTGCCTTCTCACAGTTTGCATCTGATTTGGACGAAGCGACACGCAAACAACTGCAGCATGGCGAAGTGGTGACTGAGTTGATGAAACAAAAACAATTCAACACTTTGAATACGGCTGAAATGGCGCTGACTTTGTGGGCCATTAACAACGGTTCTTATGCCGATGTTCCTGTAAGCAAAGCATTGGCTTTTGAGGCTGAATTCTTGAATTATGTTCGTGTTCAGCATCCTGCTGTGCTTGATGCCGTAAATGCTTCTGGTGCATTGTCTGATGAAAATGAACAGGTCTTGACCGAAGCCATGAAAACTTTCAAAACCTCTTACAACTATACAGCGTAAGTTGTTGAAGAAAGGAGTCTGAAATGGCGGTAGGAAAAGAAATTCTGACGAAAATTCGCAGTGTTCAGAATACTCAGAAAATTACCAAAGCCATGCAGATGGTTTCAACTTCCAAAATGAGGAAGACTCAAGACCGTATGCGTTTGGCTCGGCCTTATGCGGAAAAAGTCCGCTTGGTAATGAGTCATTTGGCTCAAAGTGAAACAGAGCATAATCTGCCAATTCTAGAGAGCCGTACAGAAGTAAAGCGAGCCGGTTTTATTTTGATTACGACAGATAAAGGCTTGTGCGGTGGCTTGAATGCCAATTTGCTGAAAAGGTTTTTTGCAAAAGTGCAAGAATACCAGCAGCAAGGTATTGAGGTTGAGGCTGTTTGTTTGGGTGGCAAGGGATTGGCTGCCTGTAACCGCGTAGGCATTAATGTCGTGGCCAGTGCAGTGAACTTGGGTGATACCCCAAAAATGGAAAAGATTTTGGGTGCAGTCACTGAAGTTTTCCAACGCTATACTGAAGGTCAGTTGGACGTCATCCATTTGGTTTATGCGGAGTTTGTTAATACAATGAGGCAAGAACCTCATTTGGAAACTCTATTGCCGATTGGTCAGAACGTATTGCACGAAGTATCCGAGAGCAGAGAGTATGGCTGGGATTATGTTTATGAACCCAAACCGGTAGCTGTTCTCGAATATTTGGTTCGCCGTTATTTGGAGTCTGTGGTTTATCAAGCATTATGTGAAAATATGGCTTCCGAACAGGCTGCCCGTATGGTGGCGATGAAAGCTGCTACGGATAATGCCGGTAATGCAATTAAAGAGCTGCGTTTGGTTTACAACAAATCTCGTCAAGCGGCTATTACCACAGAATTGTCAGAAATTGTGGCGGGTGCAGCTGCTGTATAGGCTTGCATACTGCTCGGATTAAAATAGGATTCAATATGAGCCAAGGTAAGATCGTACAAATTATTGGCGCAGTAGTGGATGCGGAGTTTCCGCGTAATGCTATCCCGCGTGTATACGATGCTCTGAAATTGGTTGATACCGATTTAACATTAGAAGTACAGCAGCAACTCGGCGACGGTGTGGTGCGTACCATTGCGATGGGCAGTACGGACGGCTTAAAACGCGGTTTAGCTGTGGAAAATACAGGTGCGCCCATCACGGTTCCGGTTGGACAAGCAACATTGGGCCGTATTATGGACGTATTAGGCAGGCCCGTTGATGAAGCTGGTCCAATCAATGCTGATCAAGCTCGTGCCATTCATCAACCGGCTCCTAAATTTGATGAGCTGTCCAGTACAACCGAATTGCTGGAAACGGGTATTAAGGTAATTGACTTGCTGTGCCCCTTTGCCAAGGGCGGTAAGGTCGGCCTGTTCGGTGGTGCCGGTGTGGGCAAAACCGTAAACATGATGGAGTTAATCAACAACATTGCAAAAGCACACAGTGGTTTGTCCGTGTTTGCGGGTGTCGGCGAACGTACTCGTGAAGGTAATGACTTTTATCATGAGATGAAAGACTCCAATGTTTTGGACAAGGTGGCCATGGTATATGGCCAGATGAATGAGCCTCCTGGTAACCGTCTGCGTGTGGCCTTGACTGGTTTGTCTATGGCTGAACACTTCCGTGATGAAAAAGATGCCAGCGGCAAAGGACGTGACGTTTTGTTCTTTGTGGATAACATTTACCGTTATACCTTGGCAGGTACGGAAGTATCTGCACTACTGGGTCGTATGCCTTCAGCAGTAGGTTATCAACCGACATTGGCGGAAGAAATGGGTCGCCTGCAAGAGCGTATTACCTCTACTCAGACTGGTTCAATTACTTCTATTCAGGCCGTATATGTACCGGCGGATGACTTGACCGATCCCTCTCCCGCAACTACTTTCGCACATTTGGATGCCACGGTGGTATTGAGCCGCGATATCGCATCGTTGGGTATTTACCCTGCGGTAGATCCTTTGGATTCCACATCACGTCAGCTGGATCCGATGGTGTTGGGTCAAGAACATTACGATGTGGCTCGTGGCGTGCAATCCACGCTGCAGAAATACAAAGAGTTGCGTGACATTATTGCTATTTTGGGCATGGATGAATTGTCTGATGAGGATAAGTTGACTGTAATGCGTGCCCGTAAGATTCAGCGCTTCCTGTCACAACCTTTCCATGTGGCCGAAGTGTTTACCGGTTCGCCCGGCAAATATGTGTCTTTGCGTGATACCATCGCTGGCTTTAAAGCTATTTTGAGTGGTGAGTATGACCACCTGCCCGAACAGGCTTTCTATATGGTGGGTGGTATTGAAGAGGCTGTGGGAAAAGCCAAGACCTTAAGCTAAGGAGACGGGCATGAGCATCATGCAAGTTGAAGTGGTAAGTAACGAGCAAAATATCTATTCCGGTCAAGCTGAGTTTGCTGTGGTGCCGACTGTGAGTGGTGAGCTTGGTATTTATCCTCAGCACGTTCCAATTATGAGCTTGGTGCGTCCGGGCGTGTTGCGTTTACGCGTCCCCGGTGAGGCTGAAGAAGTGTTGGTGGCAATTTCTGGTGGTGTACTGGAAGTTCAACCCAATAAAGTAACCATTTTGGCAGATGTGGCTGTGCGCAGTGCAGAAATGGATCAAGCACGTGCAGAGGAAGCGAAGAAGGCTGCCGAGGCCAAAATGGTCAATGCCGAAGATGCCGAGTCTTTGGCGAAAGCGCAAGCTGCTTTGGCTGCTGCGATTGCCGAGTTGAAAGCATTGGATTATTTACGCTCTCGCAAGAATCAATAATTTCCAGTTTGGAGGCAGCATGGTATCAACATACCATGCTGCTTTTATTTTGTAAGCGAAATTTATGGTCCGAATACTAAATTTAAATGGGAGTGTTTTGCCTGAATAAAATACACCATTCCGTGCATGATAAAGCGTGTTGCTTAGAGCAATTTTGATTGAAATATTGACATAATAGATCTTTATCTGACACTGGGGCATGAGATGCAAACCTATTTCCAAGGCCTGGGAGACTGTGTGCTAAGGCCTGTTGACAAATCATCCTATACGACAGACATCATCTTGAACAGAATGGCGGAATCTTGTATTGAAGTTTACTTCTCATACAAACCCCAAGTATTCCGCCATAAGCCGCACCATGCTCAATAATCAACCCTGTGCGAAGCCGTCTGCTATGTTGCGGCAAAACCGTCTCTATGCCAAGCAATCCATGCGGCTTATCGTGGAAGGCATTTTCCACCACATGCGTACAGGTATCTTTAAATGGCGTTAGGTATTTGGTGGAGAACGCTTTTGCACGTTTGCAGCACTTTCGGGCGATTGCCACACGGTATGACAAGCTCAAGTGTAATTTTTACAGTACGGTGGTTCGGGGCTGCATCGTGATTTGGTTGCCGTTATGAATGGTCGGCAGCTTCTAGTTCTGTGTTTGCTTGATGAAACTTCTAAATCAATTTTGACACATTTACTGTGTATAGCTATAATAAAATTTCCTGGGTCGTTAGCTCAGCCGGTAGAGCAGCGGACTTTTAATCCGTTGGTCGAAGGTTCGAATCCTTCACGACCCACCAGACTTACAAGCCTAAGTAAATCTTAGGCTTGTTTACTTTTCACGCCGCTTATTGCTGCGTCTGATTTGTGACGGGTTTCGGTAATGTTAGCCGTAGTTGCGGCTGAAAGGGCGTTTAGGAGGATGATAAAAATCGCTGCAAACTTGACTGTACAAGGCCTTTGGCGATTTTACCAATTTCCGTTAAAAATCCGTTTTGTCGTCAAATACCTTGGCCAAGGACGGCCGCAAAAACGGCAGGTAAAGATATCAATATTTTGTTTGCAACCAATACTTCTCTTGGGTACGGTTTTCTACACATCGTTTTCGTCTTGTGTTTAAGGGGAACTGCGTATCGAGAAACTGTAGCCGGACTGTACTAGACAACAAAAAAGCCGCGAAATGCGGCAGTGTGGTGGCCAGAGGCGGGATCGAACCGCCGACACACGGATTTTCAGTCCGTTGCTCTACCAACTGAGCTATCTGGCCTTTCTTGAAAGAACGCAATTAAACCAGTTGGCTGTTTTCTTGTCAAGTTGATTTGCTTGTATGGTTTTTTTATAAATGATTTTAAAGGAAATTATTTGAATGAATGAGTATTGGCCGTGGCTTGTGTCGCCAAGATAAAAAGCTACCTGAAACGGGTTTCGGGTAGCTTTTGCTATGCAGGGGTATCGGCTGAAGTTTGGGGCTTATTTCATGCCTTCATGCGTGGCGTGCCGGTTGTGCGGCTTTGATCCGACGAATCCCCTGGTTTGCTTGTTGCGTTGCAGGCTGCTGGAGGAGGGACTTACCACACGCTCTCGCGGCTGATTTCCTGCATGCTTTGGCGGATGCTGGCACCAAAGTTTTTGCTGAGGGTGCGGCTCAGGCTGTCTTGCGGGGTGTAGTCCACCAGTTCGGGGGCTTTGATGATGTCGCGGGAAACGCTGTAGATGTTGCCGGTGGCGTCGATAAGTCCGGTTTTGACGGCTTCGCTGCCGGTATAGATGCGGCCGCTGAAGAGGTCGGGGTATTCGGTTTCTTTCAGGCGTTTGCCACGGCCTTCGCGTACGGCGTGGATGAATTGGCGGTGGATGTCGTCGAGCATGGCCTGCCACATGGCGGCTTGCTCCGGGGTTTCCGGACTGAAGGGGTCGCCCATGCCTTTGTGTTCGCCTGCGGTGCGGTTGCGGCGTTTGACGCCGAGGTGGTCCATGAGGCCGGTGAGGTCGAAGCTGCTGCCGACCACGCCGATACTGCCGACAATGCTGGTGGGGTCGGCATAGATTTTGTCGGCGGCAGCGGCGATGTAGTAGCAGCCGGAGGCGCAAACGTCTTCAGTCACCAGATAGAGCGGGATGTTCGGGTGCTCGGCTTTGAGGCGGCGGATTTCCTGATAGGCGATATTGGACACAACAGGTGAACCGCCGGGGCTGTTGGCGCGAATGATGACGCCTTTGACGTGCGGGTTTTTGTAGGCAGCGGTCAAGCCGTCGCGCAGTTTGGCCACTTGGTCGGCCTGGCTGGTGATGACGCCGTCGAGCTGGATGACGGCGGTGTGGGGCTGTTGGCTGTGCGGGTTGAACCGGTTCATTTTGCCGAAGACGGCCACCAGATAGAGGGCGAAGAAGGCGAGGAGGATGAGGCGGAAGACCAGCTTCCAGATGCGGGCGCGGCGCTGTTCGCGGTAGGCTTCGAGCAGCACTTTTTCCAAAGTGTCGCGCTCCCAATTTTCGGGGCGTTTTTCGGGGTGGGGAACGGTGTATTTCACGATGGGCTTCCTTGGTGACGGGGAGTGTGTGCATCAGGCTACCTGAAAAGGCTTTCAGGTAGCCTGATGCTGTTGTGGGACGGCCGGCTGTTTAGCCCTTGGGGAGGTTCAGCCAGTGGAGCAAGTCTTGGATGCCGCCGAGCATGGCCTGATGGGGCACGGTTTGCAGCTGGGCGGCGGCGTGGGCGCCTGTGGTCACGGAGACGGCGTGGCAGCGGGCATTATAAGCCATATTCAAATCGTGGGTGGTGTCGCCGATAACCAAGGCATCGGCAGGCGCCACGCCCAATTCGTTGCAGATCGACAGCACCATTTCCGGCTGCGGTTTGGCAGCGCATTCGTCTACGGTTCGGGTGCTGAGGAAGTATCCGGCGCTGTTTGTTTCCTGCAGAGCGAGATCCAATCCGCGCCGGCTTTTGCCGGTGGCCACGGCGAGCCAGTAGTGCTGTTGCAGCCGGGGCAGAGCGGCGGCTGCCTGGGCGAACAGCACGGTGGGTGGCCGGTGGTGGAAATAGTGGTGGCGGTAGGCTTGAATCACGGCTTCGGTTTGCCGGGGCGGCAGACCGGGGTGCAGACGGACAACGGCTTCGCTCAAGCTCAGGCCGATGATTTGACGGACGTCTTCGTCGGCCGGCTCGCTGAGGCCGTGTTCGCGAAAGGCGCTTTGTACGCCGTCAACGATTTGGGCGGTGGAGTCGGCCAGTGTGCCGTCCCAATCGAAGATCAACAGTTGGTAGGGTTTGGTCATGGGTTTGGAGAGGTTACCTGAAAGCATGCTCATGCTTGGCGGGGCTCAAAAGGTTTTGCCGATTTGGACAAACAGATTGCGCTTTTGGAAACGGTAGAGCGGGTGGTTGCTGTCGCTCTTTTGCCAGGTGGCCACCAAGCGGGGGGTGATGCCCCAGAAGTGGACGCGGCGGTGCCAGAGGGAGAGGCTGGCAGCGTATTCTTTGTCTTCGCGGCGGATGTTGAAAAAATCGGGGCCGTCGTAGCGGCGCCGGCCGGCCTCTGCGGTGAGGGCGGTGGAGAGTCCGTACGACCATTCTCTGGTCCAGCCGGCACGCAGGCCGTGGCGCCGGTAGGCGTCGCTGCGGTCACGGGCACCCTTGCGGGCGTAGTCTGTGCCCAAAATCCAGTATTGGCGCGGGTTTTGAATATACAGCCAAGTGGCGGAAACATTGCGGTTCGGGCCGTCGAGGAAGGTGCGGCGGTCGTGTTTCTGCCGTCCCCACTCGCCGGCCAGCAGCAGTTGGTGGCCGGGCGAGAGCCAGTAGCGCCATTCGGCACGCAGGCCGCTTTCGCGCAAATAGGCGCGGTTGCCGAACCAGCGCCGTTCGAAATAGGGCAGCAGGGCGGCTTCGGTGCGGGCGGTTTTGTAGGCGCCGCCAACGGTCAGGCGGGCTGAGGCATCGTCGTATTGGCGGTTGTTCCAATACCATTTTCCGGAGATGTCGGCGGCCGTGCGCAGCGACCAATGGCCGCCCAGCAGCCAATCGCGTGCGCCGCCGAAGCGGTAGGCTAGGCCTTCTGCGGATTCGGGTTCGGGGAAAGTCCACTCCCCGTTGGCGGTGCGGAAGGTGCGGTTGGCCGGGGCATTGTTGATGTTGCCGTCGCGCAGGTAGTGGGCGCTGGCGTAGAAAGACCAGGTGTTGCGCTGGTCGAGGGCGGTGAGGTAATGGTCGACCAACTGGCGGATTTCGGGCGGCAATTGGTCGTCGGCGCGCAGGCGGGTGAATTGGTCGCGGGCGGCTTCGTTTTCGTGATTTTCAAACAGGGATTGTGCCAGCGACAGGCGCACGGCGGGCATGTCCGGCTCCAGCGACAGAGCCCGGCGGTAGGCGGTAACGGCTTGATTATATTTCCCATCGGCACGGGCGATCATGGCGTCGGCCAGAACCAGCAGCATTTCTTCGTGCGGCGGGGGCAGCTGGCGGTAAAGCGGCAGCAGCAGGCGCACGCCTTCGAGGTTGTTGAGCAGTACGGAAGACTGTAGGGCGCGGTGCAGCAGCTCGGGGTTTTGCAGCAGTTCTTCGGGACTGATGTCGACCGGCTGTTGGGTATCCGGGCTGTCTGAAGTTTGGGCGGCCGGCGGAGCCTCAGGGCGGATTTCCGGGCTGACGTCGAACCGGGTTTCCGGTTGCGGCTGCGGTAGCGCGGATGGGGCTTGGGCATGCAGCAGTGCGGGCAGCAGGCAGCTCAATCCGAGCAGGGATAAACGGGTGTGGTGTGGGTACATAAACTGGTGTGTCTTGTGGGGATTGGTGGCGGAGAGGCTGGGGTCTTTGCAAAATTCCATCTGCGGCGCATTTCTGCTTTGTGCGTTGATGCCTTGGGCGTATTGTCCGCTCGTTTGGCCTTGTATCGGATAGGTCGGTCTGTCCCACAGGGATTCCCGCTGTTTACGCTCGCGGCGCTGCCACGCCTTGAACGGCATTCATATGTGGGAGGTGTGCAAGGTTTCAGGCTACCTGAAAGTACCGGAGTGGGAAAGATGTCCACAAAGCAATAAAAGGCAGCCCTGAAGGCTGCCGAGAACGGGGCCGGCGGCACGGCTGTATTTGCACACAGCGCGCGTGCCGGCTTGCCGACGAATATCCGAATCCGAATACACTTGCCGGGATTAATCGAGTTTGCGGCCACGGGTGGCGCCGAAGACGCCGTTATGGCCTTTTTGGGCACCGTCCAGCACATTATACACGCCGCCTAAGTCGTGGGTGCCGAAGAAGCCGCCAC
>JAUMZB010000088.1 GCA_030528345.1 Eikenella sp. | reverse complement strand
AGGCAAGCTAGCGGCCAACGCAACCGCCCAAACCCCGAGTGCCACCCTTACCCATACCGCCTTGGGCGCTCATGACCCCAGCTTGCAGGTGGGAAAACAGCAGCGGTGCGTGGGTAAGACCTCCTTATCGGTGAGATAGCGCACCGATTTACCGCGATGCACGGACAGGCCGGAAAGACGGCTCCTATATCCGCTTCGGCGGCATAGGCATGGCGGTTGTTCCGTTGTGGGGTTCCGCAGCGGTAAACAGACCCGGCCGGGTAACAGCCGCCAACCCTATGCCATCAACAAGGAGACATGGACATGACCCCCAGCACAGCCCAAGCCCTCACCGCCGCCGCAGCGGCCATTTTTATGCTCGGCGCCCTCGCCGCCATAAGCAGCTGCGAAGCCCCGCCGCCCACCGCCTCGGCATGGCAAACCGCCTCCGCCGCACCGGCGGCAGACATCAAACCCGCCGCCCGAAAAGCCGCCCGCCTCGCCGTACTCGCCAGCCCCTGGCAGGGCATGAGCGACGAAGACTTGCTCGCCGGCGTAGTGTTCGACCCCGTGGAGGGCGAATAATGGACACCGTACGCGAACGCCGCCACTTTGAAAAATGGGCGCGGGAGAAAGGCTACTGCCTGCTGAAACACAGCGACAACAGCTACCAAAGCGCCGAAACCGAAGACGCCTGGTTCGTCTGGTGCGCCCGCGCCAAGCTGGAACGATAACCCCGCCGCCGCCAGCGGCTTTATTTTTTGGAGCAAAGCCATGTGCGACCAACAAATGTTTTACGCGCAAGTCATGGCGCAACTGGAGCAACAGGAGACAAACAATGGCAATCGTAACCATGATTCTCGGCGAGAGCGGCACCGGCAAGAGCGCCGCCCTACGCAATCTCAAACCCGAAAACACCCTATTGATTCAGGCCATCGCCAAGCCGCTGCCGTTTCGTGCCGCCGGCTGGAAAGTGCTGGATAAAGACGGCGGCAACATTTTCCCCTGCGACGACAGCGACCGCATCATCAAAGCCATGCAGCGCAGCAGCCGCGACATCATCGTCATCGACGACTTCCAATACCTCATGGCCAACGAATTCATGCGCGGCGTCACCGACGAAGCCAAAGGCAACGAAGCCTTCCAGAAATTCAACCGCATCGCCCGCCACGCATGGGACATCCTCGACCAAGCCGCCAAACTGCCCGACCACAAACGGGTTTACATCCTCGGCCACACCCAAACCGACGACAGCGGCAAAACCCGCATCAAAACCGTAGGCAAGCTGCTGGACGAAAAAATCACCCTCGAAGGCATGGTCACGACAGTGCTGCGCACCCAGGCCATCAACGGCAATTACCTGTTCCAAACCCACAACAACGGCAACGACACCTGCAAAAGCCCCATGGGTATGTTCGAGCCGGACTTAATCGACAACGACCTCGCCGCCGTGGACGCCGTAATTTGCGACTACTACGGCCTGAACCCCCAACCCGAAAAGGAAACCGACCATGTTTAAATTCGACCCCGCCCAAGCCAAAGCCTACGACCAGCGCGGCGGCTACATCAACGAAGCCGGCAAATACCCCGGCCACATCGAAAGCGCCGTTTGGCACGTCAAAAACGGCCAAAACGGCCGCTCCGAAGGCATCTTTCTGAACTTCGTCAGCGACGCCAAACAAAAAGCCCGCTTCTACATCAATACCAGCTACCACGGCGGCACCGTCAATGAAGGCGGCTGCAAACTGATACACGCCATTCTTGCCTGCCTGAGAATGCGCGAAAGCGGCGACCCCGTGCCGACACCGGTCAAAGAATACAACCCCGACACCCGGCAGGAAGAAACCGTTACCCGCAACTGCTTTATCCAGCTTCACGGCAAGCCGCTGGGCATCGTGGTGCAAATGGTGCATGAAGACGGACGGGACAACCCCAGCCCCGCCATTTACAGCGTTTTTGAACCGGCAAGCGAAATGACCGCCAGCGAAATCCTCGCCCGCGCCGCCGAGCCGGTGCAACTGGGCAAAGTCATGGCCTACATCGCCGAAAAACCGCTGAACGACCGGCGCAAAAGCCAAACCCCGCCGCCCCCGCCGCCGCGCCAAGCCGCACCGCAAGGCCAGCCGGTGGACGACTTGGATGATTCGATTCCTTTTTAGACAGGCAGCCTGATTCGGGCTGCCGTTTTTAATGGAGACGCAAATGAGCAACATCACTCTGTATCAATGCGCCGACGACGTATTGCGCGCCCTGAACGAACTGACCGACAACGACGAGACATGGGCGCAAGACACCATCGAAGCCGTCATCGGCCAATTTGAAACCAAAGCCGTATCCGTGGCCGCCTATGCCATGAACCTGGCTGCCGAAGAAGACCTGATCGCCGCCCACATCAAAGCCATGCAGGGCAAACTGGCCGCCGTCAAAAACCGCAAAGAACGCCTTAAAGACTACCTGGCCGCCAATATGCGCCGCTGCGGCATCACCGAAATCAAAGCCGCAGACGGCACCTTCAGTGCCAAATTCGCCAAAAACCCGCCATCGGTGGAAATTTTCGACGAAAGCCAAATTCCGGCCGAACTGATGCGCGTCAAAACCGAACCGGACAAAGCCGCCATCAAAGCCGGGCAAGACATCCCCGGCGCCAAACTCACCGAAGGCGCGCCATCCCTGCGCCTGAAATAAGGCAGCCTGAGAAGGCCAATTGGTTTAACCCCGGGCGGCCACTTGCCAACCGAAAGCAAACCCGCCACAATCCCCCGTTTCCGCAAGGGGCTTGAAGACCGCACCAGCGGCACGGCATCCGGCAACGGCTTGCCAATCAAAAAAGCCGGAATCTGAGCGACAAGTAATTTTGTGAATCAACCGCTGCATACAAAGCAGCGGTTTTTTATTGGAGCAAGAAAATGCCTAAATTCCGCAAGAAACCCGTGGTCATAGATGCCGTCCAATACACCGGCAGCGAGAGCAACACCATCATGCTGTACGAGTGGATACACGACGTGGATTTATCCACCATGCACATGACGGCCTCCGCCATCATCATGGCCGACTGCAAACGCGATGGCGGCCTGATGATACCCACGCCGGAAGGTAAGATGCTGGCCCGCGTAGGCGACTGGATTATCAAGGGCGTGCAGGGCGAGTTTTATCCCTGCAAACCGGATATTTTTGAGGCCACCTACGAGCCTGCGGAGTAAGCGCGAGCAAGTTCAACCACCCGCCCAACTCAGGGCGGGCTTTGTTTTGGAGTGAATCATGGAAACCGAATACCTGACATCTCAGCAATGTGCAGATATGCTGGCCGTAAAGAAGCGCACCTTTTTGGAGCGTATCGCCCCGCGTCCAGATTTTCCGGCGCGGATTGCAATATCCAGAAAGATTTTCTGGTGGAAGAGAGAAGAGGTAGCGTTATGGATGGAGCGCCAAAAAGAAAAACGCCCAGCAATCTGATTTGCACCAGATTTGCACCGAG
>JAUMZB010000087.1 GCA_030528345.1 Eikenella sp. | reverse complement strand
TCTGGAACATCGTGGCCCGTTTCATCGCCCCCATCGGCGTGGTGGTGGTATTCGTGTACAGCCTGATCGCTTAATCACGGTTGCCGCGCCATAAATAAAGGCTGCCTGAACATGTTCAGGCAGCCTTTTTGACCTTTGCGGCTCAGACGTCAAGAAAGCGGCCGGCCGTCTCAAACATGGAAGCTTTCGCCGCAGCCGCATTCGTTTTTCACATTCGGGTTTTGGAATTTAAAGCCTTCCTGCAAACCTTCTTTGGTGTAGTCCAATTCCGTGCCATCCAAATAAACATGGCTTTTCGGGTCGACAAACACTTTCACGCCGTATCCTTCGAATACCAAATCTTCCGGCTGGATTTCATCCACAAACTCAAGCGTGTAGGCCATGCCGGAGCAGCCGCTGGTTTTCACGCCCAAGCGGATGCCTTTGCCTTTGCCGCGTTTGGTGAGGAAGTTCCGGATATGGTTGGCGGCTTTTTCGGTTAATGTAATCATGATTGTATCCTTTGCGCTTAATGTGCGGGTGCTGCTGGGCTGCGGGTATTTTTGTGGGGCGGGCAGCCCTGCCCGCCGGAAAAATCGGGTTTGCGGTAAAGAAAAATTATTTGTTTCATCAAGCGGCTGGCAAGCGTGCACCCTATATATTGCAGCCCTACGGTTTTGCAGACGGCCTTTATGGGCTTCGGGGCCGCCTGAAATTAATTTTGCGCCTTAGCCCATGCTACCGCTGCGGCAACGGCCGCTTTGGCTTGCGGGCTGTTTTTCCAGCAGGTCGAGCCGGTCAACGCCGCGCCTTGCTGCAAAATATCGTCCACATCTGCCGCAGCGAGCTTGGCGGTGTCGTCCAAACCCATTTGCTCTAAGCGCAACAACACCGCCGGGCCTATGCCTTTTACGGCCAACAAAGAACGGGTTTCTTCCATGCTAAACGGCATCATGCCCTCCACAGGCTACCTGAAACCAAACCGGCTCTGCGGTTTTTATTGCGACACAACCGCCCGAATCAGTTTCTCGGCATTGGCCAAACTGTTTTCCACCTCACCGTAGGCAATGCGGCTGCCGCGAATCAGATTGCGGGTGTCGTTATAGACCACCTCCACCCTGCCGCCGTTTTCGGTCACCAACACACGCAAAGGCAGTTGCAGGGCGAAAGCCGGGTCTTTCACCATCAGGGGCGTACCGGCTTTGGGCGTGCCGAAAACAATCACTTTCGCCGGCTGCATCTCCAAACCGTTTTCACGCGCCGCAGCTTGGTGGTCGATCACGGCAAACACAGTCATGCCTTTAATTTGGAAAGCATTTTGCAAGCGGGACACGGTATCGTCAAAACCGTAGCGGCTGCCTACCGTGTGGCTCACGGCAGCCCGGTCGGCAGGCACATCCGAACTCGGGACAGACTGTATTTGGGCGCAGGCGCTCAAAACCAGCATCGATGCCGCAACGGCGGCAAAATATTTCCTATTCATTGCATCATCCTATTTAGTTTGATACCGATAAAATCGGATTGCGGCATCAGGCTTTCAGGCAGGCCGGTTCCGGGTTCGGCCTGCCTGAAAACATTATGCGCCTTTTTTCTTTTTATAGTCGGAAACTGCCGCTTTGATGGCGTCTTCGGCCAAAATCGAGCAGTGTACTTTTACCGGCGGCAGTTCCAATTCTTCGGCGATTTCGCTGTTTTTAATCGCCAAGGCTTCATCGAGGCTTTTGCCTTTCACCCATTCGGTAATCAAAGAGGAAGAGGCGATGGCCGAACCGCAGCCATAGGTTTTGAATTTTGCATCTTCAATCACGCCTTGATCGTTCACTTTGATTTGCAGTTTCATCACGTCGCCGCAGGCAGGCGCACCGACCATGCCGGTGCCGACCGATTCGTCGTTTTTGTCGAACGAGCCGACGTTGCGGGGGTTTTCATAGTGGTCAATCACTTTATTGCTGTATGCCATGATGTGGGTTCCTTATGTAATGTAGTCGGTTTCTTGGCTGAGTCAGTTGGGGCTGCTTGAGTGGATTCAAGGCAGCGGGGGTCATCAGGCAGGCTCGGGAGGCCGGCTTAACGGCCAAACCAAGGCGGGTTGCCCGACAATTTGTCTACGCGGTATTCTGCCTGAGGTCGGAACAGCGTCACGCGCGGGTCGTCCGGCGCACCGCTCAAGCAACCTTTGCGGACGGCATCCGCCTCTCCCTGGCCGAACGGGCGGGGGCGACCCATATTGTCGTCATTCAGCGTGAGCTCGCCGTTGCGGAAATAAGCTTCCCACTCCGTGCCGGCCCGGGCGGCCTCTTCGCTCAAAACCAGCCGTACGGAGTGGCGCGGGCGGCCGATGTCGAAACGGCTGATCCGCCAACCGCCTTCGGGCACCGGATAACCCAAAAACAGGTAGCGGTGCGTCAGCGGCAAATTCTCCTGGGGGCTGAAGACGCGTTGGCCGGGGGCGAACATCGGCGCCAAATTGCCCGGCGTTTCGGGTCGGTCGCTGCTGCCGAATACGGCGTCGCGTTGCAATATGGAAAATGAAGCCGTGTTAATCAACAGTTCGGGCTCTTC
The DNA here is from genome assembly GCA_030528345.1 of Eikenella sp. Lineage (GTDB taxonomy): Bacteria > Pseudomonadota > Gammaproteobacteria > Burkholderiales > Neisseriaceae > Eikenella. The sequence goes on along the minus strand of JAUMZB010000087.1, from coordinate 995 downwards.
CGGCTCTTCGCCGGCAATGGCGGCGATCGGTGCGCGCGTGACCAACACAAAACGGCTGGGCAAGGCGCTGACACGGGTAAACTTCAGGCGGATGCCGGTGCCGTCCTGCCCCAAACGCGCCCACTTACCGGGCGCATAAATGTCCAGCGCGCCGGCAATCATGGCGAAGCAGAAAGTTTGGTCGGGCAGCACCGCCAGAGAAGCCACGGTATCCACCGAGCCTTTTTGGTAGACGCCGACAAACTCGGCCTTCGGCGTTTGCGCCGCAGCAGCCGCGCTCACACCCAATAGGGCCAACAGGTAAGCCATGCGTTTCATGTCCCTCTCCTTTGCGGGCACCGCGCCGGCCGGCAAGCTTGAGCGGTTTGCTGACTGCGCCCGCTGTGCGGCAAATCGTTATGGGGTTTTATTATTTTGATGTGTCTGTATTTTGGCGAAGCAGGCTACCTGAAACCGTTTCAGGCAGCCTGAAGGGTGTGTACATTAATGCGCCGCCCACTCCACGGTGTTGAGGTCGATGCCCTCTTGGTGCATTTCCCACAGCGGCGACAGTTCGCGCAGTTTGCCGATTTTCGATTTAATCAGTTCGGCGGCGAAAGCCACTTCTTCTTCGGTGGTCATGCGGCCGAAGGTGATGCGCAGGGAAGAGTGTGCCAACTCGTCGTTGCGGCCGAGGGCGCGCAGAACGTAGCTGGGTTCAAGCGAGGCGGAGGTACAGGCGGAGCCGCTGGAAACGGCCAATTCTTTCACCGCCATGATCAGGCTTTCGCCTTCGACGAAGTTGAAGCTCACGTTGAGGTTGGTGGCGACGCGGTGTGCCAAATCGCCGTTGATGTACACTTCTTCAATGCCTTTGATGCCTTTGAGGAAGATTTCGCGCAGCTTGAGGGCGTGGGCGGCGTCTTGTGCCAATTCTTCACGCGCCAAGCGGAAGGCTTCGCCCATGCCGACGATTTGGTGGGTGGGCAGGGTGCCGGAGCGGAAGCCGCGTTCGT
>JAUMZB010000086.1 GCA_030528345.1 Eikenella sp. | reverse complement strand
GATTGCGGATAGGGGTAGAAATCTTCCAAGATGCCCTGTTGCAGGCGTTCTTTCTTCTGCTGCCAGAATTCGGGCGTGAGCAGGTCGCGGTGGTGTTCGAGGAAGACCTTGCGCACGTCGGGTTCGCCGAGCAGGAAGGGACCGAATTCTTCGGGGAACACATCGCCTTTGTTCACGGGATACCACACTTCGCCCGACATTTCGTATTCGGGATTGGGGGCGGGGGGGATGGCGCGGAAGTTGCAGTCGGTCATGTATTCGATTTCGTCGTAATCGTAGAAGATGACGCGCTTGAAGCGGGTCATGCCGAAGTTTTTGTAGAGCATGTCGCCGGGGAAGATGTTGGCCGAAGCCAACTCTTTGAGCGCGTAGCCGTAGTCGATGACGGCGGCGGCTTTTTCCTGCGGCGAGGCGGTCTGCATAAACAGGTTGAGCGGCTGCAGGCGGTATTCGATGTAGAGGTGCTTGACGATGAACAAATCGTCGGTTTCTTCGATTTGCGAGGGGGCGAGGGTGCGCAATTCGTCGATCAGCTCTTGGTCGCAGCGGTGTTTGGGCAGGGCGACGTTGACGAATTCCAAGGTATCGGCCATGCGCCCCACGCGGTCGTGTTTTTTTACCAGCAGGTATTTCTGGCGCACGTATTCGCGGTCGAAATCTTTGTTCGGGCCGAAGGTGTCTTTGATCACCTTAAACACGTAAGGAAAGGAGGGCAGGGTAAACACGCTCATCACCAAGCCTTTGATGCCGGGGGCGAGGATGAATTTGTCGTCGGAGTATTCCAGATGTTGGGCGAATTCGCGGTAGAAAATGTTTTTTCCCTGTTTGCCCAAACCCAGCAGGGTGTAGAGGTCGCCTTTGCTGCGCATGGGCAGCATGGATTGCAGAAACTGCACATAGCCTGCCGGCACGGGCATGTCCACCAGAAAATAGGCGCGGGCAAAGGAGAAGAGCACCGAAATCTGGGCGGCATCAAACAGCGCGGCATCTACCACCAACTTGCCTTTGGCATTGTGCACAATGGCCAAGGCAAAGGGATAGCGCTCGTTGCCGCTGATGATTTGGCCGAAAATATAGGCGCTTTTGTTGCGGTAGAAGGCGGAGTTGAGCACCTGCAAATGCAGATTGAGATCTTGCGGCGGCCATTCGGCACCGAAGTGGCGTTTGGCGGCGCGCAGGATGTCGGCAATGTCGCGCGCTTGGTGGGCAAACGGGGTTTTCCAGCGGAAATGGTTCAGAATATGCTTCAGGCAGCCGCGCAGTCCTTCTTCTTTGGGATAAAAAGATTGAAAAGTGCGCGGTTCGGAGTCGATGTATTCGGTGGAGATGGCCGGTTTGACGAAGATAAACTGGTTGTTGTAATACTCTTTATCCAGGATTTTGGTGGACACGGAGTTGAAAAAGGTTTCCGCCAGCTCCGGTTGTTTGTGGTTGACCAACAGCGCGATGTAGTCTTTTTTGGCCTGCGCCCACACGTCGTCATTGAGCGCATTGGCGGCCAGTTCGCGGCGCAGCACGTCCACCGTTTCGCGCACGCGGTCGTCGTACATGCGGATGCGGTCGGCCACCAGCTGCTGGATGCCGTGCCAGTTGCCCTGTTCGAACAGGGTTTTGGCGCCGCTGCTGGCGTGGCGGAACATGGAATAGTGTTTGTTGAAGCCGGCCAGAATGGTGGCGGCGATGGATTGGGCTTGTTCTTCGTGTAAACGCGGCATGGGGCGCTCCCTGGTGTCGGCTGGATAGGGCGGCTACCTTAAACACTTTTTTTGTGCGCCGCAATCATCCGCTTGAAAAAAAGCGGGCCAGCCCCATGTTTGCCCGCATTATCCGATGCCCCGAGCATCTTCAGAATCTTCAGAAAAGGAATAGCCATGAGCCAAGAAGAACACAAACAGCCTGAAAACGAAGCGCTTGAAGCCGAAGCGGTACAGGATGTTGCTGCCGAAACGGCGGAAGCGGAAACCCCGGAAACCGTGGAGAGCCTGAGCCTGAAGGTCGAAGATTTGGCGGCGCAGCTGGCGGACATCGGCAAATACCATCAGGCCGATCTGCAAAACCTGCACCGCCGCCATCAGGAGGAATTGCAGGCGGCGCACAAATTTGCTTCCAAGAAGTTTGCCGAAGAACTGCTGAAGGTGAAGGATTATCTGGAAATGGCGCTGCTGGATCAGAGCGGCAATTTCGAGGCTTTGAAAATGGGGGTGGAAATGACCCTCACCGAGCTGAAGCGTGCTTTCGAACAGGCGCAGATTCGGGAAATTCTGCCGCAGCCGGGCGACAAGCTGGATCCGCACCGCCATCAGGCTTTCCAAACGGTGGAAAGCGAGCAGGAGCCGAATACGATTGTGGCCGTGATGCAGAAGGGCTACACCCTGCACGAGCGTGTTTTGCGCCCGGCCACGGTGTCGGTGGCGAAAGCTAAAGAGGCGGTGGAGTAAAGCAGCCCGACGCAGGGCTCAAGTTACTTTGGTTTTGCAGAAACCGGATGATTTGTTTTCAGGTAGCCTGTTGTCGCCGACAGGCGCTTCTGTGTATTTGAAGCAGATTTTGCGTATAAAAACGGCCGGTTAGACGGCAAACAGGCTACCTGAAATGTTTCGGGTAGCCTGTTTGCTATGGGGGAATAAGGTTATTCGGCTTTTACGCGCACGGCCATCAGGGTGTGCAGCCGGCGGTGGTCGGCGCGGGCCACGGTGAATTGCAGCGGGCCGAGGGTCACTTTTTCTCCGCGCACGGGCAGGTGTCCCAGCTCTTGAATCACCAAACCGCCGATGGTGTCCACTTCCTCATCGCTGTAGCGGGTGCCGAAAAATTCGTTGATGTCTTCGATTTCGGTTACCGCCTTGATGCGCCAGCGTTCTTCGGAAACGGCGAAAATATGGTCGGCATCGTCGTCTTCGTCGAATTCGTCTTCAATGTCGCCCAAAATCTGCTCGATGATGTCTTCGAAGGTGACCAAGCCGCTGATGCCGCCGTATTCGTCCACCACCACAGCCATGTGGTTGCGCTGTTCGCGGAATTCTTTCAGCAGGGCGTTGAGGGATTTGCCCTCGGGTACGAATACCGCCGGGCGCAAGGTGTTTTCGATTTTGAAATGTTCGGGATTGAGGGTGTGCTTGAGCAGGTCTTTGGCGTGCAGGATGCCGAGCACATTGTCTTTGTCGTTGGCAATCACCGGAAAGCGGGAGTGGGCGGTTTCGCCTACATAGGCGATGATGCGCTCTAGGCTGTCGCCGGCTTTGACCACGTCCATTTGCGAGCGGGTCATCATCACGTCGCGCACTTCCAGTTCGCTGAAATCCAGCACTTTTTCCAGCCGCTGCAGGGTATCGGCATCGAATACCTGCTGGCGGTGCGCCTGCCTCAGCAGAGTCATCACGTCTTCGGGGGAGTCGGGGGTGTCGCCGCTGAGGCGGCCGATGAGGCGTTCGAAAAAATTGGGTTTCGACTGGCTGTCGTCCATATGCTGTGTGCGTCCGGTTAGTAAGGGTTGGGGTATCCTAACTGATTTAACAAACGGATTTCAAGTGCTTCCATGG
>JAUMZB010000023.1 GCA_030528345.1 Eikenella sp. | reverse complement strand
GGCCATGCAGCGGGCGCGGCCAGCAGCGGGCACTCTTCCAAAATATCGGCCAGGCTTTCGGTGAGCTTGGCGCCCTGCTTGATTAAAGCATGGCAGCCTTTGCTGTGCGGGTTATCAATGGAGCCCGGCACGGCAAACACTTCCCGCCCCATTTCCGCCGCCAGCCGCGCCGTGATTAAGGAACCCGACTCCACCGCCGCCTCCACCACCAACACCGCGTGAGCCAGCGCGGCAATCAAACGGTTGCGGCGCGGGAAATTGGCCGCCAGCGGCCGGATGCCCAAAGGAAACTCGGAAATGATGCAGCCGTGTTCGGCAATGCGGTACGCCAGCGCCTTGTTGCCGGTGGGGTACACGCGGTCGATGCCCGTACCCCACACCGCCACCGTACCGCCGCCCTGCCGCAGGGCACCTTCGTGGGCGGCGGCATCGATGCCGGCGGCCATGCCCGACACCGTAATCAAACCCTGCTCGGCCAAAGCGGCACCGAAGTCGGCTGCAATCCGCATGGCCTGCGGGGTGGCATGGCGGCTGCCGACCACGGCCACACCGGCGGCGGACAGCAAACGGCCGTCCCCGCGCACAAACAACAGCGGCGGCGGCGTGATGCCCTCGCCCAACATGGCGGGGAAACCGGCATCGCAAGACAACAGCAAAGCGCAATTCTCCTGCTCTGCCCACCGGCAGGCCGCTTCCGCAGCCGCCTCGGCCTCATGCTGCCGCGTCCGCCACGCGGTGCGCGCCGCCTGGGTAGGCAGCACCGCAGCCACTTCTTCTTCGGCCGCCCACACCGCCGAGGCCGAACCGTAATGCGCCAACAGGCGGGCAAAGGCTTCGGCACCGATATACGGCATCAAAGCCAGCTTGATCCAAGCCAGGCGTTCGCTTTCGTTATTCACGGCTCCTCCTTGCATTGCCATCAGCAGTCCGCCCCAGTGTGGGCGATATAGCTTCTTGACGCAAGCAAAAGCTCAAAATCAGCCAAGCATTTATATGCAAAGCAACAAAAGGCTACCTGAAAACCGTTTTGCCGTTCAGGTAGCCTTGGTGATTGAAAAACGCACTAAGCCTTCTTTACAAACACCGATTTCAAATTCATCGGCGTGCCGTCGATTTTGCAGGCGATGTCGTGATCGCCGTCCTGCAGGCGGATGTTTTTCACCTTGGTGCCCTGCTTGATCACCAAAGAGCTTCCTTTTACTTTCAAATCTTTAATCAGCACCACCGTATCGCCGTTTTGCAACACCGCACCGTTGGCATCGCGCACCGCCGCTTCGGCCTCGGCCGTTTCGGCTGGTTCGCCCTCCCGCCATTCGTGGGCGCATTCGGGGCAAACCCATTGGCTGCCGTCGTGGTAAACATATTCCGATCCGCATTGCGGGCAGAGGGGTGCGTTCATGGTGATTTCCTTCAAACTGTTGTCGGTAAGTGGTTTATTGGTATGGATTTGCCTCAGGCAGGCCTGGCTACCTGAAAACTTCGGGTATCATACACGCCCCCAACCGATTCAGGAAAACCCATGTTCAAGCCCTTCCTGCTGTGCGCCGCCCTGCTGTGCGCCCTGTCCGCCGCGGCAGAAACCGTTTCCCGCACCCTGCCCAACGGCATGAAAGTGATCGTCCGCGAAGACCACCGCGCGCCGGTGGCCGTATCGCAGCTGTGGTTCCGCGTGGGCAGCGTAGACGAAAACCCCGGTAAAACCGGCCTCAGCCACGCCTTGGAACACATGATGTTCAAAGGCACCCACAGCGTGCCGGCCGGCGAATTCAGCCGCCGCGTATCGGCCTGGGGCGGCCACGACAACGCCTTCACCTCGCGCAACGAAACCGTTTACCACGAAACCCTCGCCGTGGCCAATCTGCCGCAGGTGCTGGCGCTGGAAGCCGACCGCATGGCCAACCTCAATTTCAGCGACGCCGATTTCGACAACGAAATGAAAGTCATCCGCGAAGAGCGGCGCATGCGCAGCGACAACAGCCCGACGGGCAAAATGTGGGAAACCCTCTACCTCACCGCCTTCGCCAACCCGGCCAACCGCGCGCCGGTCATCGGCTATATGGACGACCTGCACACCCTGAAAGCCGACGACCTGCGCCAGTGGTACCGCCGCTGGTATGCCCCCGCCAACGCCACGCTGGTGGTGGTGGGCGACGTAAAAGCCAATGAGCTCTTAGACACGGCGGAAAAACTGTTTGCCCCGCTGCCCGCCCGCGCCCTGCCGGCACGCAAGGATTTGGCCGAAACCGCACCCGCCGAACACCGCCGCGCCACCACCTCCGCCCCCGGCGACCTGCCGCTGGTTTCCCTCGCCTTCCACGCCCCCTCCCTGCGCCGGATCGACGACCGCCTGCCCTACGCCTTGAGCATGCTTTCCGCCGTGCTCGACGGCCACTCCGCCAGCCGCTTGGACAAACATCTGGTGCGCGGGCGCAAAGTGGCCGTCAGCGTCGGCCTCAGCTACGAGCTGCTCTCGCGCAGCCCCGACCTATTCGTCTTCACCGGCTACCCCGCCCCCGGCTTTCAACCCGAGGATCTGGCCCAAGCCTTCTTAGACGAACTGAAAAAAATCGCCGAGCAAGGCGTGGGCGAAGCCGAGCTGGCCCGCATCCGCAACCAGCTCGACGCCTCGGAACAATTCGCCAAAGACGACATGGAAAGCCAAGCCGAAATCATCGGCTATCTCGAATCGGCCGGCTTCTCCTACACCGACGAAGCCGAAATCCGCCGCCGCGAAAAAGCCGTTACCGCCGCCGAAGTGGGGGAAGCCGCCCGCTGGCTGTTGGCGCAAAAACACACCACCGTCATCCTGCTGCCCGAAGCCGTGCCCGGCGCGGAACAATCGGAAAACAACAGCGGCGGCAGCTGATCTTTAGCATCGCCAAGCATCCGTTCAGGCTACCTGAAAACTTTTCAGGTAGCCTGTCTCGCCCCCAGCATTCCCTTACCCCTATCCCGAACCCCGCGATGTCTCCCTCTCCCGTCCGCATTCTCGGCATCGACCCCGGCAGCCGCATCACCGGCTTCGGCGTGATCGACGTCGTCGGCCAAAACCAACACTATGTGGCCTCCGGCTGCATCAAAACCATTCCCGGCGACGAATTGGCCGGCCGCATCGGCATCATCGTGCAGCACATCGGCGAAATCATCGACACCTACCGCCCCAGCCAAGCGGCGGTGGAGCAAGTGTTTGTAAACGCCAACCCCGCCGCCACCCTGATGCTCGGCCAAGCCCGCGGCGCCGCCGTGGCCGCCCTGGTGCTGCGCGGCCTGCCGGTGTACGAATACACCGCCCTGCAAGTGAAACAGGCCGTGGTCGGCCGGGGCAAAGCCGCCAAAGAACAGGTGCAGCACATGGTGGTGCAGATGCTGAAACTCTCCGGCACCCCTCAGGCCGATGCCGCCGACGGCCTGGCCGTGGCCCTCACCCATGCCTTACGCAACCACAGCCTGGCCGCCAAGCTGCGGCAGGAAACGCAAATCAAACGCGGGCGCTTTCAATAAGGCCGCAGCGTTGGCTGGCCCCCGCGCCGACTGTTTATTTCTGATGCAAACCAAATTTCTTAGGCCGATGCGGGCCGATGGAAAAACGGAGGCCATCTTGAGCAAAAATAATCTGTTGCTGCTCGCCACCATTTTGCTTTGGGGCACGATGTGGTACGCCATCAAATTCCAATTGGGCGACACGCCGATTGCGGTGTCGATTTTCTACCGCATTCTGCTGGCCGCCCTGGTTCTATTGGCTTGGTGTGCGGCAAGCCGCACCATCCCCCGCCTGGGCATAAAAGACCATACTTATCTCGCGCTAATGGGATTGTGATTGTTTTCAGGCAATTATTATTGCTTTTATCTGGCCACCGGCCACATCAAAAGCGGCTTGGTTTCCGTTGTCTTTTCCACTTTAGTGGTGGTGAACAGCCTCAATAAACGGCTGTTTTTCCGCGAACCCATCAGCAAAGCGGTTGTTCTGGGCGGCATGGCGGGCATCATCGGCGTGGCATTGTTGTTTTCCGGCGAATTAAACGCCGCCCATGATTTATCGGCCTTGGGCGCGGGCATTTTCTATGCCCTGCTCGGCACCTATATGGTGTCGGTCGGCAATATGATTTCCGCCCGTTTCAGCAAACAAAATCTGCCCGTTTTGGCCTCCACTGCCCTCGGCCTGAGTTACGGCGCGGTTTTGTGCGCCGTGCTGATTGTTTGGCAGGGCGATTCGTTCCGCATTCCGCTAAGCGCCGCTTATTTGTCTTCACTCCTTTATCTGTCTTTATTCTGTACCGCACTCGCTTTTTGGCTGTATCTGACCCTGGTGAAAAACTCGGGGTCGGATAAGGCGGCATTGGCCACCATTTTGTTTCCTTTGGTGGCCATGCTGGTTTCCAGCATTTTGGAAGATTACGTTTGGTCGGTGCCGGCTGCATTGGGCGGGGTATTCATTTTGGTCGGCTACGGCATCAGCCTGTTTTTCGACCGGCATAAACAGGCTGCCTGAAAACGGTTTCAGGTAGCCTGCCTACCGCCAAAGGCCGATTGTAAAGCGGCAGGGAAGGGACTAAACTGCCCGCATCGGCAAATTTGGAACAAACAGCCTAACCCTGCCGAACAGGCCGGCAACGGCCGGCCGTTTTTCAATCTTTACAGGAGAAAGCTTGATGAAACAACTGGCCATGTACATCAACGGTGCCTTCGACACCGGTTTTGGCGGCACTTACCAAGAAGTGCTCAACCCCGCCACCGAAGCGGCGATTGCCCGCGAGCCGCAAGGCGGCCAAGCCGAAGTGGATCGCGCCGTGGCCGCCGCCCGTGCCGCCCAACCGGCCTGGGAGCGCCTGCCGGCGGTGGAGCGCGGCGCCTATTTGCGCAAGATTGCCGCCGGCATCCGCGCCCGCGCCGACGAACTCACCGACACCATTGTGGCCGAAGGCGGCAAAACCAAAGACCTGGCGCGCATCGAAGTGATGTTCACCGCCGACTACCTCGACTACCAGGCCGAATGGGCGCGCCGCTACGAAGGCGAAGTGCTGCAAAGCGACCGTCCGCGCGAAAACATCTTTCTGTTCAAACGGCCGATGGGCGTGATTGCCGGCATTCTGCCGTGGAACTTCCCCTTCTTCCTCATCGCCCGCAAAGCCGGCCCGGCCTTGGTCACCGGCAACACCATCGTCATCAAGCCCAGCAGCGTCACTCCCATCAACTGCCATATTTTCAGCGAAATCGTGCATGAGAGCGGCCTGCCCGCCGGCGTGTTCAACGTGGTCAACGGCGGAGACGATACCGGCAGCCTGTTGGCCGGCCACAAACAGGTGGATATGGTGAGCCTCACCGGCTCGGTGCGCGCCGGCGCCGAAGTGATGGCCGTGGCCGCTCCCAATATCACCAAAGTATCGCTGGAGCTGGGCGGCAAGGCTCCGGCTTTGGTGCTGAAAGACGCCGACATCGACCTGGCAGTGCAATCCATCCTCGCCTCGCGCGTGGGCAATACCGGCCAAATCTGCAACTGCGCCGAGCGCGTGTATGTACACCGCAGCATCGAGCGCGAATTCACCGACAAAATGGTGGCGGCAATGCAAGGCGTGCGCTACGGCAATCCGGCCGAGGCCGCCGAAGGCGCTTTGGAAATGGGCCCGCTGATTGAAGCGCGCGCGGCCGAAGCGGTGGCGGCCAAAGTGACCCGCGCGGTGGAACAAGGCGCCACCGTGCTCTGCGGCGGCAAACGCGCCGAAGGCAAAGGCTATTTCTTCGAGCCCACCGTGCTGGCCAATGTACACAACGGCATGGACATCATGAAAGAAGAAACCTTCGGCCCGGTACTGCCGATTGCGGTGTTCGACTCCCTGGACGAAGCGGTGGCGCTGGCCAACGACTGCGAATACGGCCTCACCAGCTCGGTGTACACCACCGATTTGAACGAAGCCTTCTATGTGGTGCGCCGTTTGCAGTTTGGCGAAACCTATGTCAACCGCGAAAACTTCGAGGCCATGCAGGGCTTCCACGCCGGCTGGAAAAAATCCGGCATCGGCGGCGCCGACGGCAAGCACGGTTTGGAAGAATATCTGCAAACCCAAATGGTGTATCTGGAAACCAATATTTAAGCGCCGATAAAGGCGGCACAGGCTACCTGAAAACAAGCCGCGCGGATTTCTGTGCAGCTAAAACTTCAGGTAAGCCTGTACCGCCTTTGCAAAAAAGGAGGGAATATTGTTCTCTTGTTTAAAAAAACGGCAAGCCCGTCGTGACAATCAGGCACTGATTGTTTCCAGCTTCGCGCCGCCGTACCGTGCACAGGCCCAAGCTTTGGCGGAACGCTTGGCCAAGCACGCGGATTTTACGCGATACCGCTGGGGCAGTCGCGAACAGGTGCGGCATACCTGTGTGTCCACACCGCTGTTGGGCTGGATGCTGCTGGGTGAGTACGACTTGCAAGACGGCAGCCCCATCACACAAACCATGCTGCACTGCCTGTATAGCTGCCATGCCGACGGCCATGTGCGCGAACGCCATCTGCGAGCTTTGGCGCAGAGCGATTATCCCGATATGACCATGCCTTTTGTGGTGCAGAGTTTCGGCAACTGGGTGCGCGAAATCCACATGGCGGCCTTTGAGATGTTGGTGAAGCGGCAAGAATCCTTTGCCGCTTTTGTACGCACCAATCCTGAAGCATGGCAAACCGCCAAAAACCGTGCCGCCAGTTATTGGGATATTTATTATCGTGCGGAAGACGGTCATCCCTGGCGGCAAAGCCAAACTTATTTACGCATCCGCACCTTGAACGAGGTGATTCGGCGCCTGAACTGAGCCTACCTGAAAGTTTTCGCTACGCAGAAATCCGCGCGGTTGGGTTTCAGGTAGCTTTTTACATGGGATTGAATGTGATTTGAAATGCTGGGTATATGCTTGCAATAAGCTTTTCCTGCATAAGCAGGATTCCTAGCTTTCTACCATTGATTTCAATAATATGCGGATATCGATGAGGTTATAAATGATTGCAATTGCTGAAAGCAAGGTGTCATCAGGCCTTGCATTTTGCGTAAAAAATTTTTTGGCGTTTTTTCTTTGCTTCCGTTTGAATATAAATTATTGAGTGAATTAAATGATCGCCTCCCCTTAGGTTGCAAGGAGATTTTCAACCATCAGTTGTCTAGATTTAATAAAATTGATAGGGTATTCAGTGCAGATTCTGATTTGGATTTCTGCCACACATCTTTATTATAGAATCAAGTTTGGAAAAAATGATAGAAAAAATATCAAACTGAAATTTAATGAAACTCCGCCGATTTTCAATATTGCAGAAGCAGTTTATGAATTTGGCAGAAAGAGTATGCCGGTAAAATATGTTGTTGGTGAGGGGATATTTTTTCTTTGGAATACCATAAGCCTATGGATATGAATGTTTTAATGCAAAATTTTGTGGTTTTGGATTTTAAAATAAGCGATTTTGTAAGAGAACAATAATAATGAGGTGATGCGGGCCTGAAATGATTTTCTGCCCGCATGTTTATTTCACAAAAATCAGGTAGCCTAAAAACAGATGGTTTATTTTTAGGCTGCCTGAAACGGTTCAAATTACATTATTTTGTCTGGCTCAATTCCGCACGCAGTTTTTTGGTGACGCCCATCATCACTTCCAGCTGTTCGACGGTTTCTTTCCAGCCGCGGGTTTTCAGGCCGCAGTCGGGGTTGACCCACAAACGCTCTACCGGCACCACTTCCATGGCTTTGCGCAGCAGTTTTTCCACTTCGGCGGCGGTGGGCACGCGCGGGCTGTGAATGTCGTACACGCCGGGGCCGATGTCGTTGGGGTATTTGAAATCACCAAATGCGGTGAGCAATTCCATATCGGAACGTGAGGTTTCGATGGTGATCACGTCGGCATCCATAGAGGCGATGGCGGGCAGGATGTCGTTAAACTCGGAATAGCACATATGGGTGTGGATTTGGGTGCTGTCTTCCGCACCGGTGCTGCTCAAACGGAAGGCTTCGCAGGCCCAGGCCAAAAACTCGTCCCATTGGGCTTTTTTCAGCGGCATGGCTTCGCGGATGGCCGGTTCGTCGATTTGAATCACTTTGATGCCGGCTTTTTCCAAGTCCAATACTTCGTCGTTCAGGGCCAAGGCGATTTGTTTGGCGACTTCGCTCAAGGGAATGTCGTCGCGCACGAACGACCATTTGTACATGGTTACCGGGCCGGTGAGCATGCCTTTCATGGGGCGTTTGGTGAGGGTTTGGGCGTAGGAAGACCAGTAAACCGTCATCGGTTCCGGGCGGGATACGTCGCCGAAAATGATGGGCGGTTTCACGCAGCGGCTGCCGTAGCTTTGTACCCAGCCGAATTGGGTGAAGCAGTAGCCGGCCAGTTGCTCGCCGAAGTATTCCACCATGTCGTTGCGCTCGGCTTCGCCGTGTACCGGCACGTCCAGCTCCAATTTTTCCTGCACTTCCACGCAGTAGGCGATTTCTTTTTTCATTGCCGCGTCGTAATCGGCTGCGGAGAGTTCGCCTTTTTTGAAGGCGGCGCGGGCTTGGCGGATTTCGGTCGTTTGCGGGAACGAGCCGATAGTCGTGGTCGGCAAGACGGGCAGGTTCATCCAAGCCTGTTGGGCTTTGATGCGCTCGGCAAACGGTGATTTGCGTTGGTCGGCACCTTGGGGCAGATTGGCCACGCGGACTTTAACGGCATCGTTATGGATTTTTTTGTTGGTGGCGCGGTCGGCGGCGGCGGCATCGGAGGCGGCAATCGCTTCTTTTACACTGTCTTTGCCGTGTGCCAAGGCCTGTTTCACCACGCCCAGTTCCACCAGTTTCTGAGCAGCAAACGCCATCCAGTTTTTGATTTCGCCATCGAGTTTTTCTTCTACGGCCAAGTCTTGCGGGCTGTGCAACAGCGAGCAGGAAGGGGCGATCCACAGGTTGTTGCCCAGTTTTTCCTGAACCGGTTTCAGGGTGTCGATCACTTTGGAAAGATTGGCGCGCCATACGTTGCGGCCGTCAATCAGACCCACAGACAATACTTTGTTTTCCGGCCAGGCATCGGCAAATACGGAAAGCTGCTCGGGCGCACGCACGCAGTCGATGTGCACGCCGTGTACGGGCAGGGCCTTGAGCAGGTTCAAGTGTTCAGCGGCAGAAGCGAAGTAGGTACCGATAATGATGCGTACGCCGGTGTGGGCAAATTCCTGATAAGCGGTCTCAACGGCTTTAATCCAGTTGGCATCGGCATCGGCAGAAAGAATCGGCTCGTCGATTTGAATCCAATCCACGCCTTCGGCGGCCAGTTCGCGCAGCAGTTGGGCGTAGGCGGGCAGCAGCTTGGGCAGCAGGCTGATGCGTTTGAAGTTGTCGTCTTTGGCTTTGCCCAACCACAGCAGGGTAACGGGGCCGACCAGCGTGGGCTTGATGTCGTGGCCTTGGGCTTTGGCCTCTTTGATTTGGGCGATCAGATTGGCGGCGTTGACCTTGAATTCGGTATCGGCGTGCCATTCGGGCACGATGTAGTGGTAATTGGTGTCGAACCACTTGGTCATTTCCATCGCAAACTGGGTGGCGTTGCCGCGCGCCAGTTGGAAGTATTCGGGCAGGCTCAGCTTGGCCGCGTCGAAGCCGAAGCGCTTGGGAATCGCGCCCAAGGTGCAGAGCAGGTCCAACACATGGTCGTAAAAAGAAAAATCGCCTACGGGCAGCAGATCGGCGCCGGCGGCTTTTTGCGCGGCCCAATTCAGACGGCGGATTTCGGCGGCTGTTTCTTGCAGCTCGGCTTCGCTTTTTGTGCCTTTCCAAAAGGCTTCGACGGCAAATTTCAGCTCGCGTTTGGCACCGATGCGCGGATAGCCGGACAAGTGGAAGGTATTCATGGGGGTATTCCTCAAGTTTTCGGTTTGTTAATCTGAACGGCATGCCCGAAAGCCTGCCGGGAAAAGGTTTGGTTTGTTTAAGCCTGCATTCTGCAGGCTTTTTTTGCCAGCGGCAAACGCTTATTTTGCATATCTATATGAATAAAATTAATCGGGCTACCTGAAAACAAGCGGCTTTCAGGTAGCCCGATGTACCCCTGCACAAACCGCAATAGCGTAAGAAAACAATATTTATTATTTTAAATTCATTGAAATAAAATTTTTCTTGATGGGGTTTTGTCAGAAATCGGGCAGGCTGCCGTCTGACACGGTGGGTTTGATTGCCATACCACCGAAAGGATACATCATGAAAAAGACTGTTTTCACTTTAGCCGCCGCCCTCTTTTCCGCCCAAGTGTTGGCCGGCGGCATTCTGCCCTACAGCCAGACCAAATTCGACGAGCTGCAAAAAGCCGGCCAGCCCGTGCTGATAGACGCCCACGCCGACTGGTGCCCGGTGTGCCGCCGTCAGGAAACCGTTATCCGTCCGCTGCTGCAAGAGCCGCCATTCAAAGACCTGACCGTGCTCAAAATCGATTACGACCAGCAAAAAGCCGAATTGGCCCGCTTCCGCATCAACCGCCAAAGCACCTTGGTTTTGTTCCATAAAGGTCAGGAAGTGCGTCGCGGCACAGGCGAAACCCGCCCCGAAGCTCTGCGCCGCTTTCTGAGCCTGCCGCGCTGAGGAGGCCGGCATGGACATCAGTTTGACCGCTTTGACCCTCAGCCTGCTGGCCGGCCTGCTCACCACGCTGTCGCCCTGCGTGCTGCCGATCCTGCCGATTGTGGCCACCTCCGCCATGGCGCAACGCAAAGCCGGTCTGTTCGCCCTCGCCCTGGGCATGGCGATCTCGTTTACCGTGGTCGGCACCCTGATTGCCTCGGTGGGCTTGGCGCTGGGACTGGACAGCCAGCACCTGCGCTATGTGGGCGCCATTCTGATGCTGCTGGTGGCGGCCTGGCTGTTGAGCAGCCGCCTACAGGCGGCTTTGGGCAAACACACTGCCGCCTTGAGCGGCAAAGGCGAAGCCTGGTTGAGCCGCTTCAACCCGGAATCCGCCGCCGGCCAATTCGGCGTGGGCATCTTGCTGGGCTTGGTGTGGGCACCGTGCATCGGCCCGACCTTGGGCGCGGCGATTGCCTTGGCCAGCCAGGGGGAAGCTTTGGCCAGCGTGGCCGTGGTGATGATGGTGTTCAGCCTGGGCGCCGTGGTGCCGCTGATTGCCATCGGCCTGCTCTCGCGCCAAGCCTTCCGCCAAAAACGCGAACAACTGGGCAATTTCAGCGAACGCGGCCGCAAAATCATGGGCTGGAGCCTGCTGGCCGTGGGCTTGCTGGTGCTCACCGGCTTCGACAAGCAATTGGAAATCTGGCTGCTCCAGCTCAGCCCCGAATGGCTCACCGATTTGACCACCCGCTTTTGATGCCGTTGCGCTTAGCCGGTAAAAACCGGCCCGCCTCAAAACACACAGGCTGAGACCTTTGCCAAACCCCCAGATGTGGATGCAGTTCTAGGCGTAGCAGCGCAGCGGGCGCAGACATACCATGAAGGTAGGCAAGCGAGCGAGCGGCACACAACGCAGAAATGCGCCGCAGATGGGGGTTTGGCAAAGGTCTCAGGCTACCTGAACAGCGTTTCAGGTAGCCTGTGTCATAAAAACCCGGCGTTAATTCCGCCCGGCCATGCGGTTGAGGATTTTTTCGCCTTTAAGCTGATGCACCACCGCCATCACGGCATGGCCGGCCGCCAAGGCAAACAGCGTCCAAGCCAAGGGGGCATGCCACTCGTTGCCCAAGCGGGTCATCCATTCGATTTTTTCGGGCGCACCGTTCATCAGCTCCGCGCCGAACACCTTCAGCCCGCCGCGTGCCGATCCGTATTGGCGCAGCATGGCGGTGAGCGGCACCGCCGCCATCAGCACATACAGCACCCCGTGGCCGAGTTTCACCAACAGATTGCCCGCCGGCCGGCGGCTCAGGTTTTTCACCGTCCAAACCAAGCGCAACAGCAGCAGCACCATCAACACAAAGCCCACCGATTTGTGCAGATCAATCAGGCTGAAATAGTCTTCGTTGAACGTCCACGCCGCTGCGGTAAACAGCATCAGCAGGAAGCCTGCCGCCATCACCCAGTGGAAAAAACGGCTAACGGTGCCGTAAGCATTTGATGTATCGGGTTTCATAACAGGTAGGGATTGGTGTTGTTGTCAAGCGGCAGTATAGCGGATGGCCGCCTCCCTGACCACGCCCGCTCCATGCCGCCGATGACGAAAAGCAGGCAATCTCACTATAATCGCACCTTTACTTATTTTCACGGAAGCATCCATGTTCCGCAGTTTCTTCCTCGATAAAAAATGGCTGCGCTGGTCGCTGTTCGGCAGCCTGCTCATCATGGCCGCCACTTGGTACCGCGTAGAATTGAGCCTGCAAATCAACGATTGGTTCGGCACGTTTTACAATGCGGTGCAGAAAATGCTGGCCCAGCCCGGCTCGGTGTCGCTGGACGAGTTTTACACCCATATTTTCACCTTCGCCCGCATTGCCGGCATTTTGGTTTTGGTGGCGGTAGTCACCAGCTATATCGGCAAGCATTATGCCTTCCGCTGGCGCACCGCCATGACCGGCTACTACACCGCCCACTGGCCGCGCCTGCACCACATCGAAGGTGCCTCACAGCGGGTGCAGGAAGACACCATGCGCTTTGCCAGCCTGGTGGAAACCCTGGGCGAAGGCTTTTTGAAAGCCGTGTTCACCCTCATCGCCTTTCTGCCGCTGTTGTGGGAATTGAGCAAACCGATTACCGAATTGCCTTATTTCGGCCATGTGGAACACTCTTTGGTCTACATCGCCATCATCGCCGCCATCGTCGGCACTGTGGTGCTGGCCGGCATCGGAATGAAACTGCCGGGGCTGGAATTCAACAACCAAAAAGTGGAAGCCGCCTACCGCAAAGAGCTGGTGCTCGGCGAAGACCAGCCCCACCGCGCCGACGCCGCCACCCTCGGCGGCCTGTTTCAAGACGTGCGGCGCAATTATTTCCGCCTCTATTGGCATTATCTGTATTTCGACATCGCCCGCTGGTCGTATCTGCAGTTTGCCATCGTGCTGCCTTATCTGGCCATGGGGCCGACACTGGTGAAAGGCGCCATCACGCTGGGCCTGATGCAGCAGATTGTGCGCGCCTTCGGCCAGGTGCTCGATTCGTTTCAGTTTCTGGTGCAGTCTTGGCCCACCATTGTCGAGCTCTTGTCCATCCACAAACGGCTCAAAGCCTTCGAGCGGCAGATGGCCGCCTCCGACGACACACTCATCGAATCATAAAACCGCCCACACACACCAAACAGGCTACCTGAAAGTGTTTCAGGTAGCCTGTCTGCCTGCCGCCGAAGGGCTGTCGACGGCCATTTCGGTACATCAATAACGGGTAACCGCCACTACGCCGTGCTCGGCCTGTTGCGCGGTCAAACGGCCGTTATCGACAAATTTCACTTGGCCGCCGGCAGCCAGCACTTTCTCAATCATCTCGTCCACGATGTCTTCATAGGTGCGCTCGGATGCGGTGAAACCTTCCGGCAACAGCCGGAGTTGGCGGCCGTCTTCGCTGACTTCGGCAGCCAGGCTGCTGTCTTCTTCCACCACCAGCGTTTCCGCCCGGCCGTCGACGGCGGCCTGCCACACTTCATTGAGGCTGTCGACAAAACGGTGGTTGCTCTTGGCCGCTTCCAGATCGGCAAACACTTTTTCGCGCTCCCGGCTCAAGGCTTCCTTCACCTGCGGCCAAATGTGCTGTGCCAGCTGGTGCTCGCTTTCCTCATTGTGGCCGCTGTGGATATACAGCATCACCTCGTCGCTGTTGCGCGCGCCTTCGCGGAAGTGGCCGATGTTGCGATCCACGCCCACCACCACGATGGGGGCGGGAATCTGTTTTTGCGCTTCGGCCAAGGCTTCGCCGATTTCACGCATATTGTCGGCCACAATCTGGTCGCGCACATGACTGATGTCTTGGCTGACGCTGGCGCTGGCCACGGTGTTGGCCAGGCTGAAAGGGAAGCCGTAGGCGTGCACTTCGTTGAGCAGGTCTTTGCGGCCGACAAACAGGCGCGAACCATGCTCGCTCAATACGGTGAGCAGGTAGAGCGGGCTGCGGTTCATGGCATACACCAGATCGCGGGTAACGAAGTTGTCTTCAATGCTCACGCGCTCCGGCACACGGAAAGGCAGTTTGAACGATGCGCTGTATTCGGCGCTGGCAAAAATCACCAAGCCGTCGAGGTTGTGCTCATGATCCACTTCATCGGCCAAACGGTGGATGGCGGCGGCAATCTCGGCCGTTTCGCGTTTGCCGAACGCCTCTTCCAAGCGGGCGACCGCTTCGCTCACCAGATTTTTCAGCCGGATGGGGTCTTTGTCGTTGTCGGGCGAGGTGCGGTAGGTCGGCAGGGTGATGGTCACGCTCGGGTAAGCCTGCTTGCTTTGGATGTCTTTGATAATGGCCAGATTCATGGCATTCCTTTCCTGTCAGATGGGTGGCGCCTGAAACTCAGGCACTCGGCTCAGATCAGCTTCGATCGCGCCCGATGCCGTGCGCGATGGCGTCAAATCATTGCTTATCACAGCAATTGGCAGCAGATGCCTATTTTTCAAGCCAGAACCTTTATTTTTAACGCAAACTAACCGCCTGCACACAAAGCCTTACTTTTTGATCGACTCCAGCAAAGCAAACAGGCTACCTGAACACGTTTCAGGTAGCCTGTTTGGCAATCAGAGCCCGATCAGCATCATTTCACAATCTGCGCCAGCTCGCCTTTGGCATAACGCTCGGCCATTTTTTCCAGCGATACCGGTTTGATTTTGCCGGCCTGGCCTTCGCAGCCGAAGGCGCGGTAGCGGTCGAGGCAGATTTGTTTCATCGCTTTCACGCTTTCGGCCAGGTATTTGCGCGGGTCGAATTCGGCCGGATGCTGCGCCAGATAGCGGCGGATGGCGCCGGTGGAGGCCAGGCGCAAATCGGTGTCGATGTTGACTTTGCGCACGCCGTGTTTGATGCCTTCCACGATTTCTTCCACCGGCACGCCGTAGGTTTCGCCGATGTTGCCGCCGTATTCGTTGATCACCGCCAGCCAGTCTTGCGGCACCGAGCTGGAGCCGTGCATCACCAAATGGGTGTTGGGCAGGGCGGCGTGGATTTCTTTGATGCGGTCGATGCGCAACACGTCGCCGGTGGGCTTGCGGCTGAATTTGTAGGCGCCGTGGCTGGTGCCGATGGCAATCGCCAGCGCGTCCACGCCGGTGTCTTTCACAAAACTGGCGGCTTCTTCCACGCTGGTGAGCATTTGGTCGTGAGAGAGTTTCACATCGGCGCCGATGCCGTCTTCTTCACCGGCATCGCCGGTTTCCAGATTGCCCAAGCAGCCGATTTCGCCTTCCACCGACACGCCGCAGGCATGGGCGAAATTGACCACGGTGCGGGTGACGTCTACGTTGTAGTCGTAATCGGCCGGGGTTTTGCCGTCGCTTTTGAGCGAGCCGTCCATCATCACCGAAGAAAAACCGAGCTGGATAGAGCGCTGGCACACATCGGGCGAGGTGCCGTGGTCTTGGTGCATCACCACCGGAATATGCGGAAACTCTTCCACCGCCGCCAAAATCAGGTGGCGCAAAAACGGCGCGCCGGCGTATTTGCGCGCGCCGGCCGAAGCCTGCACGATTACGGGGGCGTCCACTTCGTCGGCGGCTTCCATAATGGCGCGCATCTGCTCCAGATTGTTCACATTGAAAGCGGGCAGGCCGTAGCTGTGCTCGGCGGCGTGGTCCAAGAGTTGGCGCAAAGAAACGAGGGCCATGGGGTTCTCCTAAAAAATCCGGTCAAAATCGGGCGAGATTATAGCAGCTTTGCCGCCGCTGTTTCAGGCTGGCCGACCCCCCCATCCGAATTATCCCTACGGCTGCCAATCATCGCCTTATCCGGCATCAGGCAGCCCAAAGTGCAAAGACATCCGGCAAGGCTGTGCGTTTGCCCCGAAGCCACTATAATCGCGCCGTTTTGCTTTCAGGTAGTCTGCCATGCCTTCTTGCCCGGCCGTTTGGCTGTTTGACCTCGACAACACCCTGCACCACGCCGACGCCGGCATTTTCTACCGCATCAACCGCCGCATGACCGAATTTATGGCGCAGGCGCTGTGGTTGGACGAGGCCGCCGCCTCGCATTTGCGCGAAGAGTATTGGCACCGCTACGGTGCCACGCTGGCCGGTCTGCAAAAACACCACCCCCACATCAGCATCGACGCCTTTTTGCAATACAGCCACCCGCTGCCCGAACTCTTGGCCGTATTGCAGCCGATGGCCGGCAGCACCGCCGCGCTGGCCGCATTGCCGGGGCGCAAAGCCGTGTTTTCCAACGGCCCCTCGTTTTATGTGCGCGCCCTGATCGGGGCGATGGGGCTTGCGCCATATTTTAGCGCCTTCTTCGGCACAGACGATGTGGGTCACGGCTACAAGCCCGATCCGCAAACTTATTTGCGGGTGTGCGCCGCCTTGGGCGTACCGCCCGCGCAATGCATTATGGTGGACGACAGCGCCGTCAATCTGCGGGCAGCCAAAGCGCTGGGCATGCAAACGGTTTGGTACGGCAGCCAGGCTGCGCCGCTGCCGTTTACCGATGCCGTGGCCGCCGACATGGCCGCCCTCAGCGCTTGCGCCGCGCTGACCGCCCATAGCCAAGATCAGCAATCTCTGCCAAAATCCGCCCCTTAATTCACGCTCTACACTATCATATTAATATTGCGCGGCAGGCTACCTGAAAGCCCGCCGCGCCTCAACGAAAGCCCCCCATGCCGAAAAAAGCGCCGAAAAGTTTTGAAGAAGCCATGAGCCGCCTCGAAGCCCTCACCCAAGCCATGCAAAGCAGCGACATGCCGCTGGAAGAGGCGCTAGCCGCCTATCAGGAAGGCAGCGATCTGGTGAAATTCTGCCAAGGCAAACTGGCCGAGGTGGAGCAGAAATTGCAGGTATTGGATGCCGGCGAACTGAAGGAGCTAAACCTTGAACACAGCGAATGATTTTTCCGCCTGGCTGCATAAGGCGCAGGCGCAAACCGAGCTGGTGCTGGAGCGCCTGCTGCCCGCTGCCGATACCGAACCGCAACGCCTGCACCACGCCATGCGCTATGTCAGCCTGGGCGGCGGCAAACGCCTGCGCCCGCTCTTGGCTTTGGCCGCCGCCGAAACCGGCCGCCCCCAAAGCGACGCTTTGGAAGCGGCGATGGCCGCAGTCGAACTGATTCACGTTTATTCGCTGGTGCACGACGATATGCCGGCCATGGATAACGACAATCTGCGCCGCGGCAAACCCACCTGCCATATCCAATACGACGAAGCCACCGCCCTGCTCACCGGCGACGCCCTGCAAACCCTGGCCTTCGACCTGCTCAGCCGGCCAAACAGCCTCCCGGCCGAGCGCCGCCTGCGGCAAGTCCAAGTTTTGGCGCAGGCTTCCGGCAGCCTGGGCATGGCCGGCGGGCAGGCCATCGACCTGCAAAACGTGGGACGGGAGATGAACCAGGCACAATTGGAAACCATGCACCGCCTGAAAACCGGCGCCCTAATCCGCGCCGCCGTGGCGCTGGGCGCCCTGTGCTGCCCCGATGCCGATGAGGCGGCCTTGGCCAGTCTCGACACCTACGCCGCCAAACTGGGCTTGGCTTTCCAAGTGATCGACGACGTACTGGACTGCGAAGCCGACACCGCCACCTTGGGCAAAACCGCCGGCAAAGACGCCGAGGCCGACAAACCCACTTATGTGAAACTGATGGGCTTGACCGCCGCCCGCCACTACGCCGCCTTGTTGGCCACCGAAGCCTGTGCCGCACTGCACCCTTTCGGCCGCACCGCACACCGTCTGCACCAACTGGCCGACTTTGTCACTGCCCGCCATTATTAAACGGCCACTTGTTCCGACTGGAGCTGAGACGGTTATCCAATGCTTTCAGGCAGCCTGAGGCTTGCAAAAGTTCTGCCCCGCCTGTGACCAACAGCGGGGCGATTTTTGCCATTCAGGCTACCTGAAACACCGTGTCAAACCTGCACCTGCCCTCCCGCCATAAAAAACCACCTGCCGCAAAACGGCAGGTGGCGGACAAGCAGAACCGCGCCTTATACTTTGGCAGCGGCAGCCACTTCGGCTGCGTAGTCCACTTCTTTTTTCTCGATGCCGTCGCCCACTTTGTAGCGGACGAAGCTGATCACTTCCGCACCGTTTTCTTTCAGGAATTGAGCCACGGTTTGATCGGGGTTCATCACGAAGGCTTGGCCGTTGAGGGTGATTTCGGCCAGGAATTTCTTGATGCGGCCTTCCACCATTTTGGCGGCGATGTCGGCCGGTTTGCCGGATTCGATGGCTTGCTGAGTGTAGATGTGGCGTTCTTTTTCCACCAAATCGGCATCCACTTCGCTTTCGGCCACGCATTGCGGTTTGGCGGCCACGATGTGCATGCCCACTTTGCGGGCCACGTCTTCGGCACCTTTGAATTCAACCAACACGCCTTCGGTGGCCAGCGCACCGTGGATATAGGCGGTCAGGCTGTTGCCGGTTTCGATCACTTGGAAACGGCGCACAGACATGTTTTCGCCCAGTTTGGCGATGATGGCTTTGCGCTCTTCTTCCACCAGTTCGCTCAGCTCTTCAACCGTAGCGGGCTTTTTGGCTACGGCGGTTTTGGCGACAAAGTTGGCAAACTCCACAAAGCCGGCGTCTTTGGCCACGAAGTCGGTTTCACAGTTCACTTCCACCAAAGCACCCGTATTGCCTTCGATGGCATAGGCCAGCACGCCTTCGGCGGCGGTACGGCCGGCCAGTTTGCCGGCTTTGGCGCCGGATTTGATGCGCAGGATTTCTTCGGCTTTTTCAAAATTGCCTTCGGCTTCTACCAGGGCTTTTTTGCATTCCATCATGCCGAGGCCGGTGGCGGCGCGCAGGTCGGCCACCATTTTTGCGGTAATGTTAGACATGGCTGTCTCCTAAAATTCATGAACACGAAACGCGGCCGGTGCCGCGCCTCAGAAATGGGGCAGGCTACCTGAAAGCAGGCAGCCTGCGAGGCGGAACTTATTCCGCAGCAGCTTGGGCAGCGGCCACGGTTTCGGCGATGGCTTGGTTTTTGCCTTCCAACACCGCATCGGCGATGCCGCGGCAATACAGGCGGATGGCTTTGGCGGAGTCGTCATTGCCCGGAATCACGTGTTTCACGCCGTCGGGGCTGTTGTTGGTGTCCACCACGGCAATCACCGGAATGCCCAGCTTGGCAGCTTCCACCAGGGTGCCGTGCTGATAACCGGTGTCGATCACGAAGATGGCATCGGGCAGGCCTTTCATGTTTTTGATGCCGCCCAAAGAGCGCTCCAGCTTGTCTACTTCGCGCTGCATATCCAGCAGTTCTTTTTTGTTGTAGCCGCTGGCTTCGGCGTTTTCCAAAACCGCTGCTTTTTCTTCCAGACGTTTGATCGACTGCTTCACGGTTTTGTAGTTGGTGAGCATGCCGCCTAACCAACGGTGGTCCACATAGGGCATGCCGGCGCGGGTGGCTTCTTCGCGGATGATGTCACGCGCTTGACGCTTGGTGCCGACAAACAGAATGGTGCCTTTGTTGGCCGCTAAACGGCGCACCACGTCTTGGGCTTCTTGGAACAGCGGCAGGGTTTTTTCCAAATTCACAATGTGGATTTTGTTGCGCGCGCCGAAAATGTATTGCTCCATTTTCGGGTTCCAGTAGCGGGTTTGGTGGCCGAAGTGTACGCCGGCTTCCAGCATTTGACGCATGGTAACTTGAGACATTTAATTTCCTTACAAAGGGTTAAGGCAAACATCCGTGCGCACAGAACCCAGATTCCCGAAAGATTCCGAGCACCCTTTGGCGCAAGATGCGAGCATGATGGGGATAAAAATAAAAAAACGCTTCCAAAACGAAAGCGGCAGAATTATATAGGAAATGAAGCACGGGCGCAAGAAAAGCGCATCCGGAAACAGCGGCCTGCGGCGCGGGGCGTATACCGTTTCCGTCCCCTGACTGGCATGACCCCTTTCGCTTTACGGCAAGCATTCAGGCTACCTGAAGCCCAAATGACCGCATTACGGCACAACCGGCTGCTCGCCTTGATCGGCCATGATTTTGCGGTACACCGCATCGGGCACATAACGGCGGATGGTTTTCTGCCAATTATGCGGCCCCACCATGCCTTTCACCATGGTGGAAGACACTTCGGCAAACTCGCGCGGCGGCATCAGGATCACGGTGGTGATATCGGGCTGCAAATCGGCGTTGATGTAACGCATGGAACGCTCATATTCGTAATCCGAAGCGGTGCGGATGCCGCGTACCACGAATTTGGCGCCGATGCTCTCGGCAAAATCCACCAGAAAACGGTTGCTGAAATGGGCGATGCGCACATTGGGAAATTCGGTAGTGATTTCCTCCAACATGGCCTGCCGCTCTTCCAGCGTGTAAGTGGATTTCTTATCCGGATTGTTGCCGATGGCCACCACCAATTCGTCAAACATGGCTTGCGCACGGCGGATCATCCACAGATGTCCGTTGGTGGGCGGATCGAAACTGCCGGCATACACGGCGCGGCGCAACGTGTTCATCGTTTCTCCAAAATCACGGAGCCGATGGAATAGCCGGCGCCGAAGCTGGACAACACGCCCAAATCGCCGCTTTGCAGGCCGTCTTGGTATAAATGCAGGGCAATCACGGAACCAGCCGAGCTGGTGTTGGCATAGCGGTCGAGAATAATCGGCGCCTCTTCCGGCGTGGCATCCCGACCCAGCACGCGGCGGCTGATCAAATCGTTCATGCTGCGGTTGGCCTGATGCAGCCAGAAGCGCTTCACCGCTGCGGGGGCGATATTTTGCGCGGCCAAATGGGCAACAATGTGCTCGCCCACCGCCGGGCACACTTCTTTAAATACTTTGCGCCCCTGCTGCACAAAGAGCTTATCGGCCGCCAACGGATCGTTGCCTTGCTCGCAGCGGTTGATGAAGCCGGCATTGTTGCGGATATTATTGGAAAACTGCGTCCACAAACGGGTGCCCAACACATGAAACCCCTGCCCCGGCGCCGCCAAATCAGCACGCTCCAGCAGCAAGGCGGTGGCGGCATCGCCGAAAATAAAATGGCTGTCGCGGTCGCGGAAATTCAGGTGTGCGGTGCAGATTTCGGCGCTGACCACCAAGGCGCGGCTGGCCGAACCGCTGGCAATCGCGTCTGCCGCCGTTTGCAGGCCGAAGGTGGCCGAAGAGCAGGCCACATTCATATCGAAAGCAAAGCCTCCGGCACCCAAAGCATGTTGAATCTCCACCGCCACCGCCGGATAGGGGCGCTGCATATTCGAATTGGCCACCACAACCATGTCGATGTCGGCCGCGGCCACACCGGCGCGATCCAAAGCATCGCGTGCCGCCGCCCCACCGATTTCTGCCTGCAATGACAAAGCTTCATTGCTGCGCGGGGCAAACACCGGATGCAGGGTATCGGGATTCAAAATCCCCTCTTTGTCCATCACAAATCGGCTGCGGATGCCGGACGCTTTTTCGATGAATTCGCTGCTGGATTCGGCCAAAGCGGCACGGGTACCGGCGGCAATTTCATCGGCATACTCTTGATTGTATTGGGCAACATAGCGGTTGAAAGCAGCAACCAGCTCTTCGTTGCTGATGCTGAAAGGCGGCGTAAACAGACCGGTGGCGCTGAGAACGGCAGCGTGGCGGGACATAGCGGTGCTCCAAAATGAAAGCGCGGGAAACCCGCAAATGCGGCAAGCATAATGCTTCGGTAAAAAGAAGTAAAGCACCGTCGGCGGCGGGCGCAAACAAATGCCGCCACACCGCAGCCGCCCATGCCTGATTGGCAAATAAAAAAACAGCCCGAATCACCGGGCTGTTTTTTGATGGTGACATCGGGACTTGAATTATTGGTTCAATATATTGTTTATCAATGAAAAAATAAATTGAAAATCCAAAAGCACCAACATTTTGTTCAAGTCACTCTGTTTTAAGAGTGTGGCAGCAACCAAAACAAACTGCAAAGTAAACTGTATCAGCGGAACATAACTGCGGCCGCCCTTCCCGATATTTCCATCAACCCGCCAACCGAATAAATTGCCGGCAGGAGCTATTGCCGCACACAAACAGATAACCATCTCTATGCCGCCAGTCAGCCGCACCGCCAAGCAACGGCGAAACACACGCCTTCAGGCATGGGCAGACTGGCTGATGGCACGGCTTACCCACTCGTTCAAACTGATATTCTGCGCCGCTGCCGCCGCTGCCGCTGCCGCATGGGTAGCAGGGCTTACCCGCACATTGAAGCGGCCTGAATACTGCTTGTAAGGCTCAATGCCCTTTTCTTTGCAAACATCGAGGAATACCGCCAAGCTGGCAGCGCCTTCTTTGTGCAGGTCGGCCACATTGTCGGCATAGAAGTCCGCACCGCCGTTAAGGCCGAGAAATTCGCCGCGCAGCAGTTCGGTTTCCGGGTCGTATTGGATAAGGGCTTTATGACCGTTGATTTCCATTATATTGTTCATGGCTTTACTCCGTTTTCTTCCAACCATTTGCGCACGCTGGCTACCGCGCCTTTGTCGGTATCCGGGCTGGGGTGCGGCCGATGAAACACTTTCACTTGGCCGAACAAGACAACGGCAATGCGGCTGCCTTCCCGCTGCTGAATTTCCGCGCCCAGCTCAATAAACAGGGCTTCAATATCTGCCCACTTGATGCCGCCAGATACGGGGCGGCTGAATATCAAAGCCAGCGTGCGCCGGTGTTTCTTCTTCATAAAATAAATGGCACTATTATCTAGTACCATTCTAAAACATGGGCGGGCGGCATGGCAACTGCGCGGCCGGGTTGCGGTCTGTGATTTCCAGCATGACCGCATAGCCGTAAATCGCGGCTATCCATTGGCGCACCTTTTCGGCTGTGACCGTCGCCCCCCGCGCCACAATACAGCCGACAAGTGCTTTCACATCGGCCACGCCAATTTCATCAATTTGCCGGCTGCCGATAGCGGGGAAAACATCTTTTTCCATATCCGACATAATCCGGCCGGCGTGTGCAGGCTGCCAGCGGTGCAAATTGTCATGGTGCCAAGCGCGGGCGATATGCTCAAACGTATGCAGCAAGGCGGCCTGCTACTCGATTTTGGCCTGCTGTTTGGCTTCGCTGGGATTGATGCCTTTCGCCAAGTCTTGCCGCGCCTGCTGGTGTTTTTCGCGGGCTTCGCTTAAACCTATATCGGGATACTTGCCAAGGCGCAACGACTGCTGCCGGACGTGGAAGCGGTAGTTGTAAACAAAATACTTGGTGCCGCCGCGTGAAACGGGGCTGATAACCAAGGCCAAGCCGCCGCCATCGGACAAAGTTTGTTTCTTGTCGCTCGGCTTGGCCCGCCTGATTTGCAAATCGTTAAGAGGCATAATGGTCTGCTGGTGTTGGTGCTTGTGACGAATGCGGCAAAGCCACAGCCAATCAGGCTTGCCGGCGGTTTTGTTGGTGCTTTTTCATACCATTTTGCCAAGCACCAACAAAAGCACCAACATTTTTTTGTAGATTTGACGGCCTGCCTGTGGACGCGGATAGACGGCAAGCCGCTTGCCGATTAACCAAAATTGTGAATAAGCCTATGAATTGAAATTATATTGTAGATTTGCTTAGACGCATAGAGACAAAAAAACAGCAGCCCGAAGGCTGCTTGTTTCTTTAGTATGGTGCCGACATCGAGACTTGAACTCGAACGACCTAGGGTCACTACCCCCTCAAGATAGCGTGTCTACCAATTCCACCATGTCGGCTGAAAACTGTTTGTCAAATGCGGCGGATGCCTTATTCGGGAATCACGGCCTGGCTGGCTGCGGCTGGCGCAACCGGTGCTGCCGGTTGTGCGGCGGCGGGCTGATCGAAATTCAAGCGGCTTTTGTTGCCGTGCGTCGACATATAGCTCAATGCCAGGCAGCAGGCAAAAAACACGGCGGCGGCAATGGCGGTGCTGCGGCTCAGAAAGTTGGCGCTGCCCGCCGAACCGAATACGCCTTGGGCACTGCCCGAGCCGAAAGCGGCACCGGCATCGGCGCCTTTACCCTGCTGCATCAGAATCAAGCCGATGACAGCCAGCGAGGCAAAACCGCCGATGATCATAATGATGGTTTTAAATGCTTCCAGACCCATGTTTTTACTCGGTTGCACAAATAATGGCAGCAAAACTGTCCGCCTGTAGCGATGCGCCGCCGACCAAGGCGCCGTCCACATAAGGAAGGCTGAGGATGGCATGGGCATTTTGCGGATTGACGCTGCCGCCGTAAAGGGTGCGGATATTAGCACCCTCGGCAAGCAATGACAAGAGCTCGCGGTAAATAAATGCATGCATTTCTGCAATTTGCTCGGGCCCGGCCACTTTGCCGGTGCCGATGGCCCATACCGGTTCGTAAGCCACCGCAATGTGAGTGGGATTTTTCTCTGCCAGCACGGTCAACTGGGCAGCCACCACGGCTTGCTCGCGGCCGGCTTCGCGCTCGGCCAGCGATTCGCCCACACACAACACCGGAATCAGGCCGGCGGCTTGGGCATGGTCGATTTTCTCGGACAGCACGGCATGGTCTTCGCCGAAATACCGGCGGCGCTCGGAATGGCCGACCAATACGAAATCCAAGCCGAGATCGGCCAGCATGGCGGCGGAGGTTTCGCCGGTAAAGGCGCCGTCATCAGCAAAGCGGCTGACATCCTGCGCACCGTTTAACCATCCGGCCGGCAACAGCTGTTTCAGGGCGGCGCAATACGGCGCGGGGGCGGCAATGCCGGCCAGCACGTTTTCAGGTAGCCTGTGTTGGGCCAAACGGGCGGAAAAATCGCTGCAGGCGGCCGAACGCCCGTTCATTTTCCAGTTGCCCAAAATCCATTGCTGCTGCCACATATACGCTTTCTCCAAGGTTGAAACGGCGGCCATTGTAACCGATTTCGGCCGCCCGTTTGGCCCAACACAGGCTACCTGAAAGCCGGCGCTGGTGAGAATTTACTTTACCAGGCCAATGATGTCGTCTGCCAATTGCGCCGCGGCTTTCTGATAGCCTTGGGCACTGAAATGCACGCCATCTCGGGCGCCCAGCCCTTGGGTAATCCAATTTTTCATGCTGCACGGCCCGCCCATGGCGGCCTGCCAAGACCAAAAGAAAATCTGCTCCTGCTCGGCCACTTCGCGTTGCATCTGCTGGACCGCATCCAACGGCGCCGGACGGGTGCCGCACGCCCCCTGCTTGCCGCGCAGCGACTCCGGCGCACCCACAATCAAAATGCCCGCACCGGGCAGAGCCTCGCGGATGCGGCGCACGGCGGCGGCCCAAGCTTCTTTGGTTTGGGCAATGTCGATGCGGTTGTCGAAGGCTTCGTTGGTGCCGTAGGCCAAAATCACCAAATCCGCCTGCGTGGCCGACACATCTTGCGGCCAATCGCTGCGCCAGCCGCTCCATTGCGTCAATTGTGCTCCGTTAATGCCCATGGCCGACACCACCACACCGGGACGGTCGTTTTCGATATTGATGTGGCCGATTTCCCAAATATCGCCCGCCTGCGCACGGTAGGTGAGCGGCAGCGAGGCATGGAAGGAGAAATACTGCCAAGCATTACTGCCCAAATTGGGCAGGGCGGCGGCGGTTTGCCCCCGACCGTCGCTAACGGTGAGGGTTTGGTCGGCAAACACGGGGCGGGCGGTTATGGTGATGCGCTGCTCGCCCTCAACCGGCTGGCGGGGCGACACGGTTACCCAACCGCCGCGGCCGGAACGGGCCAAAACGCCGCCGAAAGGGAAATCGGCGCGGTCTTTGCGGCTGCTGAGCAGCTGCCAACCGTTGCCGCTGTGCAAGACTTGGGCGTTGCGCTGGCCGCTGACGGCGTGCGGATACACCCAACCGATGCCGCCGTCGCCCCATTTCTGCTGCAGGCGCCGGCGCAGCTCGTGGGTAAAGTGGTCGCCGGCGGTGTGCGAGTCGCCCACCTGCAAGATGCGGAATTTCACGTTTTCGCCCCGATTGAGGCGTTCCAGTTTGTCCAGCCACACCGGCTGCCAGCCGCCGTAGTTGGTCAGCTGGGCGGCTTGTGCCTGAGGGGCGGAGGCGGGATCGGCGCCGCAGGCTTGGCAGGTCAGCAGACAGGCCAGCATCAGCGCGGCCTTTCTGCCCGTGTGCAACAACATAAATCTTGTCCTTTAATTTAATTTTGGTGTGTGTGTGAGGCGGCCGCGGCTTCCATTGCCGCTTCGGGCGCGCGGTATTCAATATAAGTGGCGATGTGGTCGGCCAAAAACTGCTGTCCTTTGAGGGTGAAATGAATGCCGTCTTTGCTGCGCACGCGCAAGGGGCGGCCGTCCACTTCTACGCTGTCGTGATATTCGCCGCTCTCGCTGCCGCCGAGCAGGCGGTCGGTGGGCAGCCAGATGGCTTTGCCCTGCAATTCGCTGGCCATGATGCCGTCGAGGTAGCGCATCTGGGTGTTCAGCTTGCTGCCTTTCATCAACGGAATGCCCAGCCACACCAGCTGCACGCCGGCGCGGCGGGCAGCTTGGGCGATGCGGTCGATGCGCCGGCGGTACACCGCCTCCCATTCCGGGCTTTGGAATTTCAGGTAGCCGCTGCCGGGCTGCTGCGGATTGGGGAAGTCCCACGGGTCGTTGGGGCCGAGAAACACCAGCAACAGCTTGATGTCGGGGTCGTCCTGCAGCTGTTTTTCAATCACGGCGGGCCAATCGAAAAACTGCGGATACGACAAGCCGGTGCTCTGCCGGCTGAGATTGACCGACTGGATGCCGTACTCGCTGCGCAGCCGTCTTTGCAGGTGCGGCGCGATGCCTTCCATCATGGAGTCGCCGGCAAAAAACACCTTGTTGCCGGCCGTGAGACGCACTTTATCAGGCGTGCGCTGTTCCTCGGCAAGCGGTTTTACCGTCTCTGACGGCGGCTTAACATTCGCTTGTTCGGGCGGCGCGGCGTGTGCGCGGGCCACTTGGACGCCTTTGTCGGCCGCCGCCGATTGCTGCCAGCGGACATTGTGTTCGGCAAACCAGTCGGTCAGCGCCCGATGGCGATCGTTGGCCGCCGCTTGCAGACGCGCCCCGCTCTGCCACCAGGCGTAGCGGTTCAAGGCTTCCAGCGGACCGGCACGGTGGTAGGTTTGCTGCCAATAGGCATTGATCGACTGCTGGCCGAACCACACCGTGAGCAGGGCGGTACACAACATGACTGCCGCCAGCCCCCAAGCATAGCGGCGGGGTTGGGATTTCTCGGCCAAGGCGGCCGGCGGCTGCGGCTTGGGCTGGCGCACCGGAATATGCGGTTTGGCCGGTATTTCCGGCAGGCGTTTGTCCGCCCGGCCGGCCGCAGGGGCGGCAACTTGGGGTTGTGCGGCCGGCCGGGGCGCAGATTTGCCGTATTTGCGGCGGTTGGCTTTGCGTTTGGCTTGGTGCGGTTTCATGCCGTGTTCCTTGTATTCATCTAACGGCGGATGGTTACGGAGCGGTTCAGGCTACCTGAAAGATTTGGGTCTGTTGCTTGGCCGAATCAGAAGTTGGCGTAAATAAAACCCGGGATGCCGGAGGGCGCCAACACCAGCAACAGCCACAGCGCGGCGGCCAGCGGCAGCGGCCACAGCCACAGCGGCAGGCGTTCCAACAGGCGCACCCCGCCTTGGAACAGACGGGCGAGGCTGCCGTAAAACGCCAGCGCCAACACCATAAGCGCCAAGACGGCCACGGTGCCCAAATCCGCCGGCCGCCAGCCCGATTCGTTGCCCAGCAGGGCGCGGAACATCAGGCCGGCCTCCTCCAAACTGGCGGTGCGGAACACCACAAAGGCGAAGCAGACAAAGTTTACCGTTACCAGCACGCCCAGCGCCTTGCCCCAGCGCGATGACGAGGCCAGCCACTCCCGTTTGCCCGCCATGCGGTCGCCGATATTGAGCAGCACCAGCGCCGCGCCGTGCAGAAAGCCCCACAGCAGAAAGTTCCAGCCCTGGCCGTGCCAAATGCCCGACAGCAACATGGCCGCCATCAAATTCAACTGGGTGCGCACAAAGCCTTTGCGGCTGCCGCCGAGCGGAATATAAATATAGTCGCGGATCCAAGTGGAGAGCGTGATGTGCCAGCGGTCCCAAAAGTCGCGGATATTGAACGCCCGCAGCGGCATCATGAAGTTTTGCGGCAAGCGGAAACCGAGCAGCATGGCCATGCCGATCACCAAATCGGTGTAGCCGGAGAAATCCAGAAACAGCTGCACGGTGTAGCCGTACATCGCCGTCAGCACCGCCAGCGCATCGTACTGCATCGGATTTTCAAACACCGGGTCCACCCAGCCGCCGGCCAGCGAGCCGGCCAGCCACCATTTTTTGGTGATACCCAACACCACCAGCGACACCGCCAGCGCCGGATACAGAATGCGGCGCGGCGTGTCGGTTTGAATCTGCCCGGCCATGCCCGGATGCGTGCCCTCCAAGCTTTTCAGGTAGCCTGCGCGCGCAATCGGACCTGAGGTAATGGTGGGGAAAAAACTCAGGTGCAGCAGCAAATCACGCCATTTTAGCTTCACCTCTTCGCGCCGATACAGCGACACCAGATAGGCCGCCGCCTGAAAGGTGTAGTAAGAAATGCCCAAAGGCAGCAACAAGTCGGCCACCGGCCCCTGCAGCCACTGCTGCAAAGCCGGCCGGAAGAAATCGAAATATTTGAAAAACGCCAGATTCAACAGCGCCAAACCCACCCCGCCGGCCAACCAAACCCGCCGCGCCCGCGGCCGCACCGCCTGCGACAAACCGGCCGCCACCACCGTCACCGCCAGCGAAAACACCACCGCCGCCGCCGCAAAGCCCCAATGCAGATAAAACAGCCAGCCCAATCCCGCCGCCAGCAGCAAATAATTCTGCCCGCGCGGCGAGGCGCGCAGCAGCCAATAGAGAGGGAAGAAGCAGAGGAAAAAAACGGCAAATTCGATGGAAAGCAGCGGCATGGCGGAAGCAGGGCAGGCTCAAAACGGAAATCAAACGGACGGCCGCAAAGCGCCGGCCGCAAAACGCCGAATTATACCCGCCTCACGTATTTTTACAAAAACTTTCAGCCGCTTGCCCGGCATCCCGCAGCAGGCTACCTGAAACGCCCCATAGGAAAGCTGCCGCCGTTTCGATTTGAAAGCGGCGGCCGTTCGGTGTTACGGTGCGGCGTCTTTTTTCTTCTCCGACTCAGGCTTGACCATGCTGCCTCCGGAAACCCTGGATGCGCTCACCGCCCACATTCGCGCCCATTTGCACGAAGACCCCACGCCGGCGCAGATTGCCGCGCATTTCGGCATCAACCGCTTCACGCTCAGCCGCTGGTTCCGCGCGCAAACCGGGCTGAGCCTGCGCGACTACATCGCCGCGCTGAAAATCGAGCAGGGCATCGCCCCGCTGGTGCAGGGCCAGCCCATCATCGATTCGCAGCTTGAGGCCGGCCACCAAAGCGCCGCCACCTACGCCCATCGCTTCCGCGCCCACACCGGGCAAAGCCCGCGCGATTACCGCGCGCAGGCCGCGGCCTTCAGCACCACCGTGCAGCACGAATTGCGCAATGCCCGCGCCCGCGTGCTGCCCTACCACGGCTTCGACCCCGCCGCTCATCCGCAGCCGCATGCGCTCACTGTGCAGATACAGGGCGAGGGGCTGGCGCCGCTGGTGTTTGCCGGGCTGTTTCCCGAGCCGATTCCGCGCGGCGCGCCGGTGCTGGGGCGGGCGCTGTTCCACGCCCGCCGTTTTGTCATCGACCACGTGCCCGACGGCCGCTACCACTTGCTCGCCTGCGACATGCGCCCCAGCCGCAACCCGCTGGATTTCTTCCGCCTCGACCACTGCCTGCGCGCCCTGCATCCCGAGCCGATTAGCTTCCCGCTGCCCGCACCGCAAACGCTCAATTTGCCGTTCCGCCCGCTGCGTCCCAGCGACCCGCCGATCACCGTCAACCTGCCCAAGCTGCTGTTTGACTATCTGCGCCAGCGCAATCCGTGACAAATGCCGCGTCGGCTGATACAGTCCACACAGGCTGGGCATGGTTCAAGCGAACCTTGCAAATATGCAAGGCCGCCCGTCTCTCAAAACTGACCTTTAGGAGGTTTGAAATGCGTTCCAAGATACTGACCCTCTCTGCACTGTCTGCGCTGTGTTTTCTGGTTGCCTGCAACCAAGAGCCAGGCTCTGAATCCGCCCCGGCGCAAGAGACACCGACTACGCAAGCCCAGGCACAGCCCGAACCTGCCGCGCCGCCTGCGCAAACCACGCCGCAGCCTTCGGGCGATAGCCTGATTCGTGAGCCGGTGGCCGCGCCCAGTCAGGGCACCGAGCAGGCAATTCAAACCAAGGCGCTGGGCACTGGCACCATTCACCTGATGAAAGCCAAAGTGGTCGGCGCGATTTTGCATGTGGAATTCGTGGCCGTGCCGCACAAAAAAGCGGACGGCTCATACGGCTCTCTCTCCATCTCCACGCATAAGTTGAAAAACTTCGACTACATCGACGAAGCCACCAGCAAAAAAGTTACCCTGCTGCAGGATGAAGACGGCAAATACATGGCCGACCCTTTGAGCGGAACTGGCGATGAGCTGCTGGTTTCCGGGAGTCAGCCGAAAACCCTGTCGCTGAAATTCCCCGCGCCGCCGGAAACATCGCCGACCATCACCATTGATTTTCCCGGTGTAGGCGCGTTTGATTCCGTGCCGGTCAGCCGCTGAACATGCAGGCCGTCTTGCCTGAGGGGCTGCATGCGCCTGATGTGCAAGACGACTTCATTCAGGAGAAGCGTCCATGAGATACATCACTGCCTTGCTTGGCGCATGCGTCGCACTGGCCTTGCTGGCCTGCCATCAACCCGGCGCATCGACTGCGCCCGAGTCCGCCGCCCAGGCACCTGCCGCACAAGCGCCTGCCCTGGAGCCACAAACGGCCAAGCCTGAAGCCCAAGTGGCATCAAGCACGGCCATGCCCGCCGCATCTGTTGCCGCTCCTGTTGCATCATCGCCCCCTGTGGCCGCACCAGCCAACAGCATGGCGGCCACCGGCAGCAGCTTGCAGGCGCAGGGCAGCAGTTTGTCTGCCGCCGGCAGCGGCTTGAGCGCCCAGCAATCCGATTTCAACATCCAAATCAATTTGTCTGCCGATGTGCTGTTTGACTTTGACAAGGCCGAGCTCAAGTCCGAGGCTGACGCCGAACTGCAAAAAATCGCCGATGTCATCCGCCAGAAAGGCAAAGGGGTGATTCTGATTACCGGCCACACCGACGGCAAAGGCAGCGATGCCTACAACCTGCGCCTGTCACGGGCGCGCGCCGAATCCGTCAAAAACTGGCTCATCGCCCAGGGCTTGCAGCAAAACTATCAAACCGAAGGCAAGGGCGCTGCCAACCCGGTTGCCCCCAATACCCATGCCGACGGCAGCGACAACCCCGAAGGCCGCGCCAAGAACCGCCGCGTTGAAATCGTGGTGAACAAAACCGCTACCTTGGGCGGGCAATAACGGAAAACGCCGCCCCGCCTTGGGCGGACCGCACCCTGCGCTGATTGGGGCAGCTTCATTGCCGACCGCCGCAAGCCGATGACCGTCAACCTGCCCAAGCTCTTGTTCGATTACCTGCGCAACAACTGAAGCGGCC
>JAUMZB010000085.1 GCA_030528345.1 Eikenella sp. | reverse complement strand
CGGGCGAATTTGAGGAATACCACCACAAAATGCTGGTGGTGGCGCCCGACAGCAAAGCCGCGATTGCCGAAGCCAAACGCAGCGATTTCTACCGCGATTTCGATTTTGCCGGCGCGGTGTCGCACGTGGACGACAAGTACGGCGTGGATGTGGACGAAGTGCACAATATCGGCGATGTGCTGGCGCAGCAGGACAAGCAGCGTTATGCCCTGCACATCCGCCCCGCGCCCGAGGGGCAGCCGGACGAATGGCACATCGGCTACCTGAACCGCAAAAAATTCGCCCAAGGCTGAACGGATCGCGCCCGTGCGGCGCTGTTGTTTCCCAACCGAATGGAGGATAGATGATGAAAGCCCTTGCCCTTTTTGCCGCGGCCGCCCTATTGGCCGCCTGCGCCCAAACCCGGCCCGGCGGCCGCGCCGCGCCGTCTTTCGACGGCCAATGGCGGGTGGTGCAGGTGGGCGGCCAACAGGTGGACAATCCGCAAGCCGTGCTGTCGTTTGATGCGGCGGCGCAGCGTTTCAGCGCCAATGTGGGCTGCAATAATCTGTTTGGCGGCTTCACCCGGCCCGGAGGCGGCCTGCTGTTCGGCCAAACCGCCAGCACCCTGAAAATGTGCGACGAGGCGGCCATGCAGCTCGACCGCCGCACCCTGGCGGCGCTGGAGCAAACCCGCCGCTACCGTGGCGACGGCCAGACGCTGGAGTTGACCGACGGCAACGGCCAAACCGTGCTGCGCGCAGTGCGTTAAAGCCATCGGATTCGCCCCGCCTGTGTGGTATGCAGGCGGGGCTTTGTGTGTTGATGATTAGGGGCTATTGACAGCGTAGCGGTGTGGCATGATGGCGGTATTTTGGGTGTCAATCTCCGCCTACTGCGGCCACAATGCTCGCAAGATGCTTATCTTGCTGTGTCAGGGCTGATTATTCTGGCTCAAACATTCAGCTTTGCGCTTCATGGCCGTCCCACGGGGATTTCCTGCGGTCACGCGGCCACTTACTTTCTTTGCTCCGCCAAAGAAAGTAAGCAAAGAAAGGCGGCCGCGGTTGCCGGTTTGCTGCGCAAACTGTCCTTTCTGCACAGGCTTTTCGGGGGAGAAGGCTGCCAGTCGCTGCGCTCCGAGGGCAGCCTTCTCCCCCGAAAAGCCTGCTCCGTTCGGCGGCGCCAGCGGACGGGCTGGTGTAGTGAACGTGGCTGAAAAATGAAACACGGAGAAAACCCAAGGGGAGGCAAGGCTTTCTGATGATGCAAAGGCTACCTGAAAGCCCGCTTCAGGCGTACAATAGCGCCCCACGATTTTCCCCGTTTCCGCTTTATTCAAAAAGGATAGCCCCATGTTCCAACACGTCGAATTTTATCCCGGCGACCCCATTCTCGGTTTGATGGAAAAATACGCCCAAGACCCGCGCAGCGAGAAAGTGAATCTCGGCGTGGGCGTTTATTATGACGAAGACGGCCGCCTGCCGGTGCTCGAGTGTGTGAAAACCGCCGAAGCGGCCATTGCCAACCCGCCGCGTCCGCGCGGCTATTTGCCGATGGAAGGTTTGGCCGGCTACCGCAGCGCCTGCCAAAAACTGCTGTTCGGCGGCAACAGCGAAGCCGTGGCCGAAGGCCGCGTGGCTACCATTGAGGCCTTGGGCGGCTCCGGCGCGCTGAAAGTGGGCGCCGATTTTATCCGCCAATGGTTTCCGCAGGCCAAGTGTTATGTGAGCAACCCCACCTGGGGCAACCACATCAGCATTTTCGAGGGCGCCGGTTTCGAAGTGGGCAAATACCCCTATTACGACCCGGCCACCATCGGCGTGAAATTCGAGGACATGAAGGCCTTCTTCCACACCCTCAACGCACACGATGTGGTGCTGCTGCACCCCTGCTGCCACAACCCCACCGGCGTGGATTTGAGCCGCGAACAATGGGACGAACTGCTGGCCATCGTGAAGGCGAAAAAACTGATTCCGTTTATGGACATCGCCTATCAGGGCTTCGGCGACGACATGGACGGCGACGCTTATGCCATCCGCCAAGCGGTGGCGATGGGCTTGCCGGTGTTTGTGAGCAATTCCTTCTCCAAAAACCTGTCGCTCTACGGCGAGCGTGTGGGCGGCTTGAGCGTGGTCTGCCCCAGCGCCGAAGAAGCCGAACTGGTGCTGGGCCAGCTCAAATTCACCGTGCGCCGCATTTATTCCAGCCCCTCCGCCCACGGCGCCTATGTGGTGGACAGCGTGATGAACGACGATAAGCTGTTTGCGCAATGGGTGGACGAGGTGTATGAAATGCGCGACCGCATCCGCGCCATGCGCCAAAAACTGCAAGCGGTGTTGAGCGCCAAAGTGCCCGGCCGCGATTTCGGCTATTTCACCAAGCAGCGCGGCATGTTCAGCTTCACCGGCCTCAGCCCCGAGCAGGTGGCGCGCCTGCAAAGCGAATTTGCCGTGTATATGGTGGACAACGGCCGCATGTGCGTGGCCGGCCTCAACAGCAAAAACGTGGACTATGTGGCCAATGCGATGGCCGAAGTATTGAAATAATAAAAATGATTTAATATATTGATTTTAAAAGATTGATATTAAAAACAGGCTACCTGAAACGCTTTGAGGTAGCCTGTTTGCCGTTTGCCGTTTAGGGTTTATACTGCCGGCGCCGTTTGGCTTTTTACATGAAGGAGAAAACCATGAAACGTCTGCTTTTGCTCGGCCTGCTGCCGCTGTTGTCTGCGCCGGCGCAGGCCGCCGATTTGTCCGCCTTGGTGCCGGCGGGCTGGAAGCTCGATGCCGGCGCCGAAGGCGATTTGAACGGCGACGGCCGGGCCGATGCCGCCATTGTGGTGCGGGGGCAGGACCCGGCCAAGATAGTGCGCAACGAAGGGCTGGGCGCTTCTGAGTTGGACACCAACCCCCGCCAATTACTGGTGTTTTTGCGTGATGGTCAAGGTTATAAACTGGCAGCGACGCAGCCGAATTGGCTGCCGCCGGCCGGCAATGCCGAAAACGCTTGCCTGCAAGACCCGCTGGAAGACGGCGGCATTGCCATTAAAGACGGCCGCCTCACGGTAACGCTGCATTATTGGCTCAGCTGCGGCAGCTGGGGCGTGCAAAACCATGCCTACACTTTCCGCCTGGAAGGGCAGCGCTTCCGCCTGATCGGTTTGGAGCAGGTATCGTATATGCGCAACAGCGGCGAGAAAACCACGGTGAGCACCAATTATCTGAGCGGGCGGCAGAAAACCGTAAGCGGCGAAAATATGTTTGAAAACGAGCCGGGGAAACGGCGCGAAAGCTGGCGCAATCTCGGCGAGCGCACGCAATGGTATTTGGACGGCAAGCTGCCGGATATCGAGGGAAAATAAGCAGCCCGCAGCTTGGGTGGAAGCGCAGCGTAACCCAGCATGGCTACCGGATTGTTTGCATGATTGTCGGGTTACGGTCTACGACCTAACCCAACCGACGCTTGCTAATAGAACAACAGGCTACCTGAAAGCCCGTAGGTTGGGTTGAAGCGCAGCGTAAACCCAACATGGCCAAACTTGATTGTTTTCATGATTGTTGGGTTACGGTCTACGACCTAACCCAACCTACGCTTGCTA
>JAUMZB010000002.1 GCA_030528345.1 Eikenella sp. | reverse complement strand
TCCAAAGCCCCCGATCATTCGGGGGCTTTCTTTATGCAGAAAAATAAACAAGCAGTATTGAAACCGACAGGGCGGTTTTAGAAAAGGAATATGTACAAAAGGGCTGCCTGAAAAGGGTTTCAGGTAGCCTTGACTCATGCGGGGCACGGTTTAATCGTGTAAGGCAGCGGCTTGCAATGTATTTTCCAATAGGGTGGCAATGGTCATTGGACCGACGCCGCCCGGAACGGGGGTAATCATGGCGGCGCGTTCGCGGGCGGTATCGAAAGCCACGTCTCCGCACAGGCGGCCGTCTTCCAATCGGTTAATGCCCACATCAATGACCACGGCCCCGGGTTTGATCCATTCGCCCGGAATAAAATTGGGCATACCGACGCCCACCACCAAAATATCTGCTTGAGCCACTTCTGTCGCCAAATCTTGCGTGGCACTGTGGCAGACCGTCACCGTGGCCCGCGCCAGCAGCATTTCCAGTGCTTGCGGGCGGCCGACAATATTGGAAGCACCGACGATGACGGCTTTCTTTCCTTTCGGATCGATACCGTAGGCTTCTAGCAGAGTCATGACGCCTTTGGGCGTACAGGGGCGCATCAGCGGCATTTTGACGGCCAAACGGCCCACATTATAGGGATGAAAGCCGTCCACATCTTTATGCGGCACAATGCGCTCGATAACTGCTTGGCTGTCGATATGGGCGGGCAGGGGCAGTTGTACCAAAATGCCGTCCACTTCGGCATCGACATTGAGCTCATCAATCAGTGCCAGCAGTGCTTCCTGAGAGGTGGATGCGGCCAGTTCGTAACTGCGCGACTCGAACGCTACTTTTTCGCAAGCCAGTTTCTTATTGCGGACATAGACGGCGCTGGCTGCATCGTCGCCTACCAGAATCACTGCCAAACAAGGGGCTTTCAGGCCTTTGGCGCGCCGGTCGGCTACCTGTTGGGCGACATACTGCAAACGCTGTGCGGAGACGGCTTTGCCGTCAATCAGCTGGGCGGTCATGAAACGGTTCCTTTGAAGTTGAAATCGGATTGGGCAGCTTGGGGATTGAGGACGGCTCCAAGCATGCAGCTGAATAATAATCAGGCCGGCATTGTCTCATTTTCCGTTTGTTTTTTCATCTTTCGCTATTGTGTTTTGCGGAGAGAGTGCTTGCTTGCGGTATGTTTCAGGCCAAGAATATGACATATTGTTGTTAGAAAAACAGCCGCTTAAATTGGGTGTGGGGTGGCTAGAAACAAACTGCTTGACGCCGCTGGGGAGAGTCGGTATATTTCCGCTTCTCGTCGGGGCGTAGCGCAGCCTGGTTAGCGCATCTGCTTTGGGAGCAGAGGGTCGTGAGTTCGAATCCCACCGCCCCGACCATTTCCGTTTTTATCGTTCGATAGGTGAACGGTTGAAGCGCCCGTAGCTCAACCGGATAGAGCACCCGCCTTCTAAGCGGGCGGTTACAGGTTCGATTCCTGTCGGGCGTGCCAAGCGCCGAAAAGTTTTTAGTGTGGTGGCTGTAGCTCAGCTGGTTAGAGTCCCGGATTGTGATTCCGGTTGTCGTGGGTTCGAATCCCATCAGCCACCCCAAGATACCCAGCCCGAATACCGATGTATTCGGGCTGTTTCATTTGCATTGGCATACTGCTTAATTTTGCCAAACCGTCCACAGCCCCATGGCGCAAAACAGAACGCAGGCGGCGATGCGTACAGTTTGGGCGGGGATCCGGCTTAACAGGCGCTCTCCCAGAAACACCACCGGCACATTGGCCAATACCAGACCCAAAGTGCTGCCGATGACCACCGCCCACATTTCGTGGTAGCGGGCGGCAAGAAATACGGTGGCCAATTGGGTTTTGTCGCCGATTTCCGCCAGAAAGAACAAAATAAAGGTGGCCAAAAATGCGCCGTATTTCATCATCGGGCTGTCTTGGCTGCCGTTTTTGTCGGGCAGCAGCAGCCATAAACCGACGACGATAAAGCTGCCACCCACCAGCCAAGACAATGCCGTCGGCGAAAATCGGGCGGCCAGCCACACACCCAACCAAGCCGAGACGGCATGATTCAGCAGGGTGGCGGCAATAATGCCGGTACTGACCGTATATTTTTGTCGGAAACGGGCGGCCAAGAATAAGGCCAAGAGTTGGGTTTTGTCGCCGATTTCAGCCAAGGCCACCAACAGGGTAGAAGAGAAGAAGGCATCCATACTCAAAACCTGGCGGGCGATCAAACAAAAAGACGGCAAAGTCCGCCCGCCAAAAAGGGCTGTTGCCGTCTTAAGTCTCATCAATCCCGCGCGGGACGCCGTAACCATGCCCGAACGGGCAAGTTTGTTGATTAGGGCTTCGGGCTGCCTGAAACGGCCCGAACGATTACTCCCTCAAGAAGTGGCGCGATTATAGAGAGCCTACTCTTTCCGTGCAAGTCTGGTCGCGTATCGGTTTGGCGGGGGCAGATCAACCATCCCGCCATGCGGCCAACGCTCTCCATCCCGGCAATCCCTCCGCGGGGAAGGCGAACTTAACCCGATTTAATACCCGCCCCGCATTTTGTGCCGCCATCATCGGTTACACTGCCGGCCTGATATCACTTTTGAGGCCGAACCCATGTATGCGGGCGAACGATTCAACGCTTACAGCCACCTGGCCGGCACCCTG
This sequence comes from Eikenella sp., assembly GCA_030528345.1. Classification (GTDB taxonomy): domain Bacteria; phylum Pseudomonadota; class Gammaproteobacteria; order Burkholderiales; family Neisseriaceae; genus Eikenella. The sequence continues at coordinate 115,207 of JAUMZB010000002.1, read as the reverse complement.
CTGGCGGTTGCCGGCACGGTTTTCCTGCTGCTGAAGGCTGCCGACAGCGGCAGTACCTATAAAACCGTGGCCGCCGCCGCTTACGGCAGCTGCCTGATTTTGCTGTATGCCGGCTCCACGCTGTATCACAGCATCCGCCAGCCGCGCTGGAAACGCTGGCTGCAGCAGGCCGACCATTGTGCGATTTACCTGTTGATTGCCGGCAGCTACACCCCGTTTACCCTGGTCACCTTACAGGGCGGGTGGGGTTGGTCGCTGTTCGGTGTGTCTTGGGGTTTGGCGCTGATCGGCATTATTCAGGAGCTGGCTGTCGGTCACAAAAGTGAAAAACGGCTGTTGTCGATGGTGCTGTATGTGGTCATGGGCTGGTTGGTGCTGGTGGCGGTGTATCCTTTGGTGAAAACCCTGCCGCCGGCGGGTTTGGCTTGGCTGGTGGCCGGCGGCTTATGTTACAGCGCCGGCATTTATTGGTTTGTAAACGACGAAAAAATCCGCCACGGCCACGGCATCTGGCATCTGTTTGTGCTGGCCGGCAGTTTGACCCAGTTTGTCTGCATCTATGCTTATGTGATTTAGGGCATGTCGTCACAAAGCGCTGAGGCGGCCGGTTCTACCGGCGCAGCGTGTCAAACCGCCCTCTTCGGGTGAGCCCGGCCGTTGCAGATTTTGCCCCGGTAGCGCAGCGGACAGGTGAAGCTAAAAAAACCGCTTCGCCAGCATGATGACGACACGCCCTAGAGCGCAATCGCAGTGGCGATACAGGCTACCTGAAAACGTCCCTGCCGGACGGCAGCGGGGTTTCAGGTAGCCTGTTTTAGTAAATCATGTTGAAAAACAATGAAATGCTTCCCTTTCGAGGGCGGCTCTTGAAAAACACCGCCGCAAACCCATTTAGTGCCCAAGTCAATGCACCTTGCGGTGCAGCATAAATAGAACATATCCGAATTGAAACTCAAGGAGTACATACATTATGGCAAAAGTCATCGGTATCGACTTAGGTACAACCAATTCCTGCTTGGCCATTTCCGAAAACGGCCAAACCAAAGTGATTGAAAACGCCGAAGGTGCGCGTACCACGCCCTCCGTCGTGGCCTACTTGGACGGCGGCGAAATCTTGGTGGGCGCGCCGGCCAAGCGGCAGGCGGTCACCAATCCGAAAAACACCGTTTATGCCGCCAAACGCCTGATCGGCCACAAATTCGAAGACAAAGAAGTTCAGCGCGACATCGAAACCATGCCCTTCGAGATCATTAAAGCCGCCAACGGCGACGCGTGGGTGAAAGCCCAGGGCAAAGAGCTGTCTCCGCCGCAAATTTCCGCCGAAGTGCTGCGCAAAATGAAGCAGGCCGCCGAAGCCTATTTGGGCGAAGCCGTTACCGAGGCGGTGATTACCGTGCCGGCCTACTTCAACGACAGCCAACGCCAGGCCACCAAAGATGCCGGCCGCATTGCCGGCTTGGAAGTGAAGCGCATCATCAACGAGCCGACCGCGGCCGCTCTGGCCTTCGGTATGGACAAAAACGAAAAAGGCGACCGCAAAATTGCCGTTTACGACTTGGGCGGCGGCACCTTCGACATCTCCATCATCGAAATTGCCGATGTGGACGGCGAGAAACAGTTTGAAGTATTGGCCACCAACGGCGACACCTTCTTGGGCGGCGAAGACTTCGACCAACGCCTGATCGACTACATCATTGCCGAGTTCAAAAAAGAGCAGGGCATCGACCTGAAAAACGACGTGATGGCGCTGCAACGCCTGAAAGAAGCCGCCGAAAAAGCCAAAATCGAGCTCTCCAGCGGCCAGCAGACCGAAATCAACCTGCCCTACATCACCATGGACGCCGCCGGCCCGAAACACTTGGCGATGAAGATTACCCGTGCCAAATTCGAAAGCCTGGTGGAAGACTTGGTGGCCCGCTCCATCGAGCCTTGCCGCGTGGCGATTAAAGATGCCGGCTTGAGCGTGAACGAAATCGACGACGTGATTTTGGTGGGCGGCCAAACCCGCATGCCCAAAGTGCAGGAAGCGGTGAAAGACTTCTTCGGCAAAGAGCCGCGCAAAGACGTGAACCCCGACGAAGCCGTGGCCGTGGGCGCGGCGATTCAGGGCGAAGTATTGGGCGGCGGCCGCAGCGACGTCTTGTTGCTGGACGTGACCCCCTTGTCTTTGGGCATCGAAACCCAAGGCGGCGTGATGACCAAACTCATCAACAAAAACACCACCATCCCCACCAAAGCCTCGCAAGTGTTCTCCACCGCCGAAGACAACCAGTCTGCGGTCACCATCCACGTGCTGCAAGGCGAGCGCGAGCGCGCCAGCGCCAATAAATCGCTGGGTCAGTTCAATCTGGGCGACATTGCCCCCGCTCCGCGCGGCATGCCGCAAATTGAAGTGACCTTCGACATCGACGCCAACGGCATTCTGCACGTTTCGGCCAAAGACAAAGGCACCGGCAAAGCGGCCAACATCACCATTCAAGGCTCGTCCGGCCTCTCCGAGGAAGAAATCGAGCGCATGGTGAAAGACGCCGAAGCCAATGCCGAAGAAGACAAAAAACTGATGGAATTGGTACAAAGCCGCAACCAGGCCGAAGCCCTGATCCATTCGGTGAAGAAATCGCTGGCCGATTACGGCGACAAACTGGACGCTGTCGAGAAAGAGAAAATCGAAGCCGCGGTGAAAGACGCTGAAGAGGCCGTGAAAGGCGACGACAAAGCCGAAATCGATGCCAAAGCCGAAGCCTTGGGCACCGCCAGCCAAAAACTGGGCGAGATGCTGTATGCCGACGCCCAAGCCCAGGCGCAAGCGGCGCAAGGCGGCGAACAGCCTGCCGGCGGCAAAGCCGACGATGACGTGGTGGATGCCGAATTCGAAGAAGTAAAAGACAAGAAAGACTAAGTTCAGCAGTCTGATGTCCGCCGAAGGCTACCTGAAAGGTTTCAGGTAGCCTTTACTGTATTCAACCATCCTGCAGACTTTGCTCCCTCAGCGGGCCGAGACCTTTGCAAAACCCCCGCCTGCGGATGCATTTCTGCGTTGTGCGTTTATGCCCTATGGGTACTGCCCGCTCACTTGCCTGTCTGTATGATATGTCTGTCCCACCGGGATTCCCGGCGTTCACGCTCGCTGCGCTGCTACGCCTTGAACTGCATCCACATCTGAGGGTTTTGCAAAGGTCTCGGGCTACCTGAAACCGTTGCCGCTATCTGCGGGTAGGTGCGGAGCAGGCGGAAACATCGGACGGCCTCCGCCCGAGGCCGGCTGCTGTTTAAAGCCTGTCGGGCAAGATGCCTGCCTTTCAGCCAGCCTTGATTTTGTTTGTGCTGCCCCCGGCCGGCCCTCCGCTATAATGCCGTCTCCCCGTTTCCCGATTGCCGCCCATGCTCCACCTCTACCAATCCAACCGGCTGGAAATCCTGGCCGAAACCGCCGTGGCCCTGATGCAGCACGCCCCTTTGCAGGGCGCTTTCGCGCCGGAAGAAATCGTGGTGCAGAGTCAGGGCATGCGCCGCTATCTCAACCATTATCTGGCCGAGCGCAGCGGCATTGCCGCCAATCTGCGCTTCAGCCTGCCTGCCGCCCTGAGCTGGCGGCTGACCCGGACTTTTCTGCCCGACACCCCCGCGCTCAATCCGTTTGCGCCCGAAGTGATGCGCTGGCGGCTGTTGCGGCTGCTGCAGGATGGGAACCATCTGCCGCCGGCGGTACGCACCGCGCTGGCGGGCTACCTGAACAGCAGCCGTACTGCGCCCTACCGCCTGGCCGGCAAACTGGCCGACGTGTTCGACCAATATCTGGTGTACCGCCCCGATTGGGTGGCGGCTTGGGAGAGCGGCGAACGCGCGGGCTTGGGGGCGGACGAAATCTGGCAGGCCGAATTGTGGCGCCTGCTGGCGGCCGACGGCACCGGCGGCGGCCACCGCGCCGAGCAGCGCCGCTGGCTGCTGGCCGCCCTGTCGCAAGACAAACTGCCCGAGCGTTATCTGGTGTTCGGCATCGCCACGCTGGCGCCGATGTATCTGGATTTGCTGCAGCGCCTGGCCGGGCACACCGAGGTGCACATTTTCGCCGTCAATCCGAGCAGCCGCTATTGGGGCGACATCGAAAGCGCGCGCCGGCAGGCGCTCAGCGGGCTGCCGGATGCCGAGGCCGCCGGCCATCCCTTATTGGCCTCCTTGGGCAAACAGGGGCGCGACTTTTTCGACATGCTCACCGCCGAAGGGCGGGTGGACGAACAGCACGACTGGTTTCCCGCGCCGCCAACAGCCCCTTCGCTGCTGCAGCGCGTGCAGCAGGACATCCAAACCCTCAGCCTGCCCGAGCGCGGCAGCGCGGCGATGGACGGCAGCATCACCATCCAATCCGCCCACAGCCGCCTGCGCGAATTGCAGATTTTGAAAGACTGGCTCTTGGGCGTGCTGGCGGAAGATGCCGATTTGCAGCCCCACCACATTGCGGTGCTCACCCCCGACATCGAAAGCTATGCCCCCTACATCCATGCCGTGTTCGGCGAGGAGCAGCCGGGCAGCCCGGCGCTGCCCTACAACGTAGCCGACGTCAAAATCAGCCGCCGCCCCGCCCTGATGCAGCTGGCCGAGCATCTGCTGGCACTGATGCAGAGCCGCTTTGAAACCGATTATGTGCTGCCGCTGCTCGACTCGCCCGCCGTCTGCCGCCACTGGCATTTTTCCGAGCACGATGCCGACCACCTGCGTCACAGTATTGCCGAGCTGAACATCCGCTGGGGCAGCGATGCCGATATGCGCCGCCGTTACGGCGGCAACGGCGATGCCTTCACTTGGCAGCAGGGCAGCGAGCGCACCGCCTTGGGCTGGCTGATGCCGGAAAACAGCGGCCTGTGGCAGGGCGTGCTGCCGTGGACGGCCGATTGGTCGCACACCGCCGCACAGGCGCGTTGGCAGCAGCTGTTGGCCTGCCTGCGCCGCCACCATGCCGTGTGGCAAACCGATGCCGCGCCGGCCGAATGGTGCACACGCCTGCACACCCTGCTCGACGAGATCGCCGGCAGCGAGCCCGCCGATGCCGACGACCAAGCCGCCCGTCATCAGTTGCACAGTGCCTTGGCCGGCTGGCAGGCGGAAAGCGCGTTAGCGGGCTACCTGAACCCCCTGCCGCCCGAAACCGCCTGCGAACATCTGGCCCGCTTCCTTACCGGCAGCGGCGAAGCCGGTTTTTTGCGCGGCGGCATCACCTTCTGCGGCATGGTACCCATGCGCAGCCTGCCGTTCGACACCCTCTGCCTGCTCGGCTTGAACGACGGCCGCTTCCCGCGTCAAACCCCGATTCCCGCCTTCGACCTCATCAGCCGCCACCCGCGCAAAGGCGACCGCGCCCGCCGCGACGACGACCGCTACCTGTTTCTCGAATCCCTGCTCAGCGCCCGTCGGCGGCTGTATCTTTCCTACATCGGCCGCGACAGCCGCAAAGACGAAGCCCTCGCCCCCTCGCCGCTGCTCGGCGAATTGGCCGACGTGCTGGCGCTGATGGGCGGGCAGAGCAGCACCGCGTTTGCCCAACAGCACATCCGCCAACATCCCTTGCAGCCGTTTTCGCCGCGCTATTTTTCAGGTAGCCCGAGCAGCAGCCGGCAAGATTACGCCGAAGCCCTCAACCGCCTGCCGCGGCCGCCCGCGCCGTTTGCCGGCGACTGCCCGCCTGCGGCCGACTGCCCCGATCCCATCCCCCTCGAGCAGCTGCTGCGCTTTTGGCGCAACCCCGTGCGCCACTGGCTCGGCCGTGCCCTGCAATGGCGCGAGCCGTATGCCGACGAAGCCGCGGAATCGGCCGAACCCTATGCCATCGAAGCGTCAAACGAAGTCGCCCGCCGGTATTTGGAAGCCCGCCGCCGCCATCAGGATTTTGCCGATACCGAAGCGCGCCTGGCCGCCCAAGGTTTGGTGCCCGCCGGCCTGCTCGGCCGCCTGCTGCAAGCACCCGACATCCGTGCGGTCAAACGGTTGGACGGCGAACTGCTGCACAGTCCGCGCCTGCCGGCACAGGCTTTCGAGATTGTCTGCGGCTGCCGGCGGCTCACCGGCAGCCTCAGCCACCTTCACGAACACGGCCAAATCCTTTGCCGCAGCGGTGCGCCCGCCGCCCCCGATACGGTGGAACTGTGGCTGCTGCATCTGGTGTATTGCGCCGCCGGCAGCGGCGGCCAGCCGCGCGAAACCCATTGGCTCAGCGCCGCTGCCCCGCACCGCTTGCCACCGATTGGGCACGAACAGGCGCAGGCGTGGCTCGCGCCTTGGCTGGACTACTACGGTTTGGGGCACAGCCGTCCGCTGCCCTTTTTTGCCAAAACCTCGCTTGCCGCCGCCCGCGCCTACACCGAAGACAGCGACACCCCGCCGGATGCCGCCGTCAAAGCCGCCCGAAACGACTACCGCAGCGGCCGCTTCAGCGCGGGGCAGGCCGAACGCACCGAAGTGGCGCAGGTATTCGGCCGCGACGAAGCCGAACCGATCGAAACCCCGCTGTTCTGGAATCTGGTGCGCGAGCTGTTGGTGCCGCTGCATCTGCATTTCGCCGCTGCCGAGGCTACCTGAAACCGCTTTGCCAAAGACCGCGCCTTGGCCGCCCCGCAGGCGCATGATGCGGCCGGTTTGCCAAGGCCGCCGGCAGGCTACCTGAAACCCCCGTCCCGAGTTTTCCCATGCACGCTTTCAACCCGCTCACCGTTCCCCTGTTCGAACCGCAGGCCCATTTGATCGAAGCCTCCGCCGGCACCGGCAAAACCTACGGCATCGCCGCCCTGTTTACGCGGCTGGTGTTGCAAGGCGTGCCGGTGGAGCAGATTTTGGTGGTTACTTTCACCGAAGCCGCCACCGCCGAACTGAAAACCCGCCTGCGTACCCGTTTGGGCGAGGCGGCGGCCTGTCTGCAGGCAGAAGGGGATGAAGCGGTGGCGGCAGGCGATGCCCTGTTGCAGGACTTATTGGCGCAGGCTTCGGCGCAGCACGGCCGCGACGTACTGGCCGCCCGCGTGCAGGCGGCCTTGAGCGGTTTCGACACCGCCGCCATCTATACTATCCACGGCTTCTGCCTGCGCGTGCTCAGCGATTATGCCTTTTTGTGCGGCGTGCCGTTCGAGTTGGCGGTGGGCGATGCCGACCCCGCCGCGCGCCTGCTGGCGGCGCAGGATTTCTGGCGCGAAGAAGTGGCCGATCATCCGCTGCACGCCGAGTTGGCGGCGGAATTCAAACTCACGCCCGCTTCGGTGCTGGCCGAATTGTCGCCGTATCTGAAGCGGCCGTTTCTCGATGCGGTGGTGCCGGAAAACCGCCTGCCCGAACTGTTGGCCGATTACGAAGCCGCGTGGGCGGCGGTGCGCGATGCCCTGCCGCAGCTGGAAGCCGGCTTCCGCCGGCTGCACCCCGGGCTCAATAAAAGCAAATTCAACGGCAAAACCTTCGACACCCTGTTTGCCGAGTTGGCGCAAGCCGCCGAATCGGGCCTGCACCGCCGCAGTTTCAGCAAGCCCGAAAATCTGCTGAAGTTTGAAGCAGGCTACCTGAAAGCCGCCGTCAACAAGGGCAAAGAGATAGACGGCGCCCAAGCCGCCGGCCTCGCCCCGCTGGCCGAATTCGGCCGCTGCTTCCTTGCCATCGACCAAGCCAAGGCCGAAGCCGTGGTGCGCCTCAAGCTGGCCTGTTGGGGCTACCTGAACCGCCGCTTGGCCGAAGACAAACGGCAGCGGGCGCAGCGCGATTTCGACGACCTGCTGCTCGATGTGCACACCGCGCTCACCGCCGGCAGCCGTGCCGACGATTTGGCCGGGGCGCTGGCGCAGAAGTGGCGGGTGGCGCTGATTGACGAGTTTCAAGACACCGATCCCCTGCAATACGCGGTGTTCAAAACCGCCTTTATCGACCGCGGTCTGCCCGTATTCTTGGTGGGCGACCCCAAACAGGCGATTTACGGTTTCCGCGGCGCAGACATCCACGCCTACCTCGATGCCGCCGCCGACACCCCCGGCCGTTACACCCTGGCCACCAATTACCGCAGCAGCCGCGCGGTGGTGGACGGCATCGGCCATCTGTTTTCGCGCCGCGCCGCGCCGTTTGTGCTGGCCGATATTCCCTACGTGCCGGTGGCCGCACATCGGGCGCAGGGCGCTTTGCAGCCGCAGGGCGCGGCGGTGGCGGTGCGTTGGATCAACCTGCCGGCCGGCGCCGACGACAAACTGCCGTCCAAAGACGTGCTGCACGCGCGTGCCGCCGATTTCTGCGCCCGCGAAATTGCCGACCGCCTCAACCGTGCGGGTTCAGGCAACCTCTTGCTGGACGGCCGCCCTTTGGAGCCGCAGCACATCGCCGTGTTGGTGCGCACCCACAACGAGGCCGCGCTGGCTGCCCGTGCGCTGAAAAAACGCGGCGTGCGCAGCGTGCTGCTGCAGCAGGAGTCGGTGTTCGACAGCGAAGAAGCGCGTGCCTTCGGCGTGATGTTGTCGTTTTGGCTGCACCCCCAGCACACCGAAAACCTGCGCTTTCTGCTCGGCAGCGTGCTTTACGGCCGCACCGCCGCCGATCTGGCCGCGCTCAACGAAAACGAAGCCGTGCTGGCGGGCTGGATCGCGCTGGCCGAAGACGCCCGCAGCCTGTGGCAGCAACAGGGCGTGTATGCCGCCGCCGCCCGTTTCGCCCGCGCCAGCGGCTTGGAAGCCCATCTGCTCGCCACCCGCAACGAGCGCAGCCTCACCAATTTCTGGCAGCTGGCCGAACTGGCGGCCGAGGCCGCCGCTGCCCTGCCCGCCCCCGCCGCCCTGCCCGACTGGCTGGCGCGCCAGGCCGGCCGCGGCACGGGCAAAGAGCGGATGCTGCGTTTGGAGAGCGACGAAAATCTGGTGAAGATTGTCACCATGCACGCGGCCAAAGGCTTGGAGTATCCGCTGGTGTTCTGCCCCTTTGTGTGGGACGCCAGCAGCCGCGACACCGCCGAGTGGTCGCTGCTGCATCAGGACAACGGCCGCAGCCTGTTGTTGGCGCGCACGCAACTGACCGAAGCACACCAAGCGCAGCTGTTTGCAGAAGCCATGGGCGAACGCCTGCGTCTGCTGTATGTGGCGCTCACCCGCGCCCGTGAAGGGTTGGTGCTGTACGCCGCCGCCTGCAGCAGCACCGCCGACAACGCACTGGCCTACCTTTTGGCCGAAGAAGAGGGCGACTGCCATCGTATCCGCGCCGGCTGGCAAGCCTTGAAAAACCAAGATTTGGCCGCCGCCTTGAAGCAGGCCTGGCAAAGCCTGATCGCCGCCGCCCCCCACGCCGCCGACATGCAGTGGTTGGAAGACGAGCCGCCGGAGGCCGGCTACCGCGCCGCCGACCCCCTGCAGGGGCAATACCGCGCCTGTGTTTGGCCGCCACGGCGCTGGCGCTTTATCCGCCACACCAGTTTCACCGGCCTGACCCGCCAAGCTGCCGTAGCCGAAGACGGGCTACCTGAACACGACTGGCTGGAGCACCAATCCGCCTCCCCTGCCGCCGAAACCGAAGCCGTGCCCGAAAACGCCCTGCTGGCGTTCCCGCGCGGCGCCCGGGCCGGCGTGTGCCTGCATGCCGTGTTGGAACACACGGATTTCAACCGCCCCGCCGCCGAGCAAGCCGAGGCCTATGCCGAGATTCTGCGCGGTTACGGCTACGATGAGGATGCCCATCTGGCTGCCGCGCTGGAGATGGCCGAAGCGGCCAGATCGGCCGAGTTGGACGCGGGGCTGTCTTTGGCCGGCATTCCCCCCGCCGGCCGGCTGCCGGAAACCGGCTTTGTGTTGCACATTGAAGACTTCGGCCTGCCGCGCCTGAAACGCTGGTTTGCCCGCGCCGACACCGGCCTGCCGCCGCACGCCGCCGACCATTTGGCCGGCCTCGACTTCTACACCGTCAACGGTTTTCTCAACGGCTTCATCGACCTGCTCGCCCGCAGCCGCCAAGGCCGCGTGTGGGTGATCGATTACAAGTCCAACCACTTGGGTACCCGCTTGCGCGACTACCACCCCGAAGCCATGTCGGCCGCCGTCAGCGAGCACCATTATTATCTGCAGGCCCTCATCTACGCCGTGGCCGCCGCCCGCTACCTGAAACAGCGCCGCGCCCTGCCCGACGCCATCGCCATCCGTTATCTGTTTCTGCGCGGCCTCAATCCGCACGGAGCGGAAGGCATCTGGCGTTGGGACATTCCCGCCGCGGCCTTGGCAGAGTGGTTGGACTGAGTGTTGCCGTTGCGGCCGCCGATTCGGCGCTTGCCGATACATGGCGGCTTGATCCGTTAAACGGCATAAAACCCGTTGCGCAAAACAGGCTACCTGAAAGCATTTCAGGTAGCCTGTGCTGTGTCGGGGGGACGGAGGGCGGGATTATTTCTGTTCGTCGCGCATCTTCTGCATGCTGCTGCGGATGGTGTCGAGCTGCTTTTCGTAGCGGCAGCAGTGCGGGCAGACGCACAGGTGCAGGCGCAGACGCCATTTTTCGCTGCGGCTCAGCGGGCGGTCTTGGCTTTGGGAAATCAGGGAAGCGGCTTGTTTGCAGGTCAGCATCGGTTTTCCTCATTCTCGTTTGTTTTGACGGCTCTGTTTTTATGGGCGTAAGAGCTGGTGCACAGCCTTTTTGGGGAAGCGGTTTGACACGCTTCGCCGGTAAAACCGGCCGGCGCAGCAGGATTGGACATCTTGCGCACATTTGCCTTATCCGCAGGGGCGGCGCCGCAGGCGGGGACGGTTGCCCCCAAACGCCGCCGCCGGGGAGGCTTTGAACGGCCCTAAGGGACGGTGGGCAAATCGAAACGGGCGTCAGGCTTGCTCGTCGAACCAGTTGCTTTGCAGGCAGCGGCGCAGGCCGTTGCGGGCGCGGTGCAGGATGGTATAGCAGTTGTCGGCGCTGATGCCGGTTTGCTCACAGATTTCGACCACCTCCAAGCCCATGATTTCCCGCAGCATAAACACGCGGGCGGTGTTTGCGGGCAGATCCTGCAGGCAGTGGTGCAGGGTGCGCATGAAGTCTTGCTGCTGCAGGCTGCTTTCGGGGTGGGCCCAAGCCTGCGGGCTGCCGCCGGGCGTCCAGTGGCCGTTTTCATTGAACAGCTGTTCGTGCACGGCGTCGATAAATGCTTCGTCGTCGCTGCTTACCTGCCACTGCAGACGGGTTTTGTGCTGGCGCAGCAGGTCGAGAATGGTGTTTTTCAGAATGGCGAACACCCAGGTTTGCCATTGGGCGGCGGCTTGGAACTGTCCCTGTTTGGTAAAAGCCTTGATCAAAGTGTCCTGCACCACGTCTTCGGCCCATTGCGCGTCGCGCAGCTGCAGTTGGGCGAAGCGCAGCAGTTTCTGGCGTAATTCGGCGGTGTCGGCATCGTTCCAGCTCCAGGCGGTCATGCGGCCTCCTGCGGCAGCAACACGCCTTGCTGCACCCAGATGTCCACCTGTTCGGCCAGCCAAGGGCGGAGGGCTTCCGCATCGGGCAACACTTCGGCCAACGTCTGCAGCAGGCCGTCGAGGGAGCCGGCCTGTTCGGCGAAGTGTTCGAGCAGCGGCAGCAGTCGGGCATCGAGCAGACGGTGCATCACAATGTCTTGGCGGTTGCGCCATACCAGCACGTCTGCCGGCCGGTCGGCAAAACCTTGCAGGCCGCTGCTGACGAAATCCACCGCATAGCGGCGGATAAAGGCGGCCGGCGACATGCCCAGCGGGGTGTCGTGCCGCCAGCCCGACGGAGCGTGGTCGAACAGCGGGGCGGTTTCGGCGGCCAGCTGTACGGTTTCGAAATCCATCAGCGCCAGCAGCGGTGCGGGCAGCCGGCCGTCGGTGCGGGCGTATTCGACAAACAGGGCGGGGATGTCGCTGAAATAAGGGCTGGCGGGGGCGGCTTCGGCCAAAAAGCGGTTTTCCAAATCGGCCCACACTTCGGCGGCGGCCAAGGGTCGGGCGGCCGTGAAGCAGCGGCGCACGAAGCTGCGCACATTGTTGCGGGTCAGGCGGGTATAGACGGCGGCGCGCTCGGGGCAGATGCCGGGCGGCGCAGCCTGTTCGGGGTTGCGGACAAATTCGGCCAATGCCGCCTGGTAGGCGGCCGCATCAGGCTGCGGCATATTGGCTCCGGTAGGGTTGCTGCAAAGCGTCGATGTGCGCGACTTCGGCCAGCAGCTCGGCAAACGGGGGGAAGTTGAAGTCGCGCTCAAGCAGGGTGGGCGGCACTTGGGGCAGCACGCGGTAGGCGTAGTCGAGCAAATCCCATACGCTGTCACGCACGGTTTCGCCGTGGGTGTCGATCAGCAAATCCTCCGCTTCCGCTTCATGGCCGGCGATGTGCAGATAGCGCACCCGTCTGCCGTCCACCCGATCCAGAAAGTCGCGGGCGTCCAACAGGCCGTGGTTGGTTTGGTTGACGAAAATGTTGTTGATGTCCAGATGGATGGCGCAGTCGGCTTCCGCCGCCACCGCATTCAGAAAGGCCACTTCGTCCATTTCGGCCAAATCGCTGTGCACATAGTAAGAGGTGTTTTCCACCGCAATCTGCATGCCGAGGAAGTCCTGCACCTGGCGGATGCGCGCGGCGGTATGCCGCACCATTTCGCCGGTAAACGGCAGCGGCAGCAGGTCGTATAACTGGCCTGCGTGACCGCAGTAGCTCAGGTGCTCGGAGAAGAAGCTCATGCCGTAGCGGTGCATCAGCCGTTTGATGTCGGCCAAGAGGGCGGTGTCGAGCGGGTCGCGGCCGCCCAAGGAGAGAGAGAGGCCGTGGCAGGCCACGGGGAAGCGTTCGGCGGCCTGATCGAATTGGCGCAGAGCGGCGCCGCCCATGCGGGCCCAGTTTTCGGGCGCGATTTCGAGAAAAGCAATGGGACATTGCTGCGGCTCGAGGCTGAGCAGTTCTGCCGCAAAGGGGCGGCGGTAGCCCAGGCCGGCGCGGGCGGCGGGCAGGGGACGGGGAGTCGGGGCAGGCATCATCAAGGGTATCCGAAGGCAGGGCGTTGGCAGGAAACAGGGCGGCCGGAGCCGGGCGGAACGAGGTTTTGACAAAAACATCCCTGTTTGAGGCGTGGGCCGGAGGAAGGGTTTTGCCAAAAACTCGGGCGGGGCATCAGGCTACCTGAAACGCTTTCAGGTAGCCTGAAAACCGTTTAGTGGGCAGCGCCGCAGGCGGCTTCGCCGGATTTGCCGTGTGCGCCGCAGGCTGCGTCCCCGGCTTTGTTTTGAGCGCCGCAGGCCGCTTCCCCGGCTTTGTGGGCGCCGCAGGCGGCCTCGCCGGATTTGGCCGCGCCGCAAGCGGCTTCTTGTGCTTTTTCAGTTGCCGGATGGTGGTGGTGATGGTGGCCGTGTGCATGGCTCACGGAGTAGGCGCCCACGGTCAGGGCAGACAGGGCGGTGGCCAGGGCCAAAACGGAGTTTTTTTTCATGGTGAAATTCCTTTCGTAGATCATGGCGGGAGTGAGAAAACCAAGCCGGCGCGCTGTGCCATACCGGTTCGCCAGCTTGGACGCGCCCCTGCCGTTTTTCTGACGGCAGACGGGAGGGTTCGGGTTTAATCATTTGATTAAATTTTGAATTTAATCTTTTCGTCTGGCGGTGGCGCGTTACAGCGCGGCGCGCAGCTCGGCCGCCAGCGCGGCCAATTCGGCGTGATCGGCCATGCCGCCTTCGTGGCGGCCCAGTTCGTGTACATTGGCGGGAATCAGGTGCAGGTGGTAGTGGAACACGCTTTGGCCGGCTTGGGCGTGGTTGAGCTGCATCTGCACGATGCCCTGCCGCTGCAGCACTTTACGCTGAGCCGCCATCACTTTCTGGGCGGTGGCCATCACGGCGCGGGCAGCGTCCAGCGGCAGGTCGGCAAGCTCGACGGCGGCGGTTTTCGGAATCACCAGCACATGGCCGCGCGCCTGCGGCATCACGTCCATAAAGGCCAGCGTGTGTTCGTCTTCGTAAACGGTGTGGTTGGGGATTTCGCCGCGCAGGATTTTGGCGAAGATATTGTTCGGATCGTAGGCAGACATAAAAGCGCTCCGCAGTTGGACGGGAAAACGGGAGCGCTATTGTATAACAAAGTTTGCTGTCGGCGGGGCGGCTTATTCCACCACGATTTTCGGGAAGCGGCTGCTGAAATCGCGTCCTTTGGCGGCCACCGCCTGCGCCACCTGCCAGGCCGCGGCGGTGTAAACGTCGGCAATGGCGGGGTGGGCGGCCTGCAACGCGGCGGCTCGGCCTTGGTCCATGGCTTCGCGCACCGGCAGGCTCAGCGGCAGCTGGCCGAGCAGCGGCACGTTCAGCCGTTCGGCCAGCGCCTTGCCGCCGTCCTGTCCGAACAAGGCTTCCTGATGGCCGCAGCGGCTGCAGATGTGCACCGACATATTTTCCAGCACGCCGAAAATCGGAATATTGACCTTGCGGAACATATCCACCGCCTTGCGGGCGTCAATCAGGGCGATGTCTTGCGGGGTGGTCACCACCACCGCGCCGGTAACCGGGATTTTTTGCGACAGGGTGAGTTGGATGTCGCCGGTGCCGGGCGGCAGGTCGACAAACAGATAGTCCACTTCGTCCCACTCGCTTTGAAACAGCAGTTGTTGCAGCGCCTGACTCACCATCGGCCCGCGCCAAACCACGGCCTGGTCGGTGTCCACCAGAAAGCCGATCGACATCACTTGGATGCCTTCCGGCGAGCGTACGGGCAGGAAACGGCCGTTTTGCTGGGCCGGGGTTTGCCCGGCCACGCCGAGCATGGTGGGCTGGCTGGGGCCGTAGAGGTCGGCATCCAGCACGCCCACGCGCGCGCCCATGCGCTGCATGGCCGCCGCCAGATTGGCCGAAGTGGTGGATTTGCCCACGCCGCCTTTGCCCGAAGCCACGGCCACTATATTTTTCACGCCGGCCAGGGTGCGCATGCCGGGCTGTACCTGGTGGGCTTCGATCCGGCTGCCGACTTGGATGTTTAGCGGGCCGTTCCAACCGGCCGCCGCTGCGGCCTCGGCCACTGCCCGCTCCAAAACCGGCGCAAGGTGCGCCACCGGCAGGCCGAATTGCAGACCCACTTGCAGCACGCCCTGGTCGGCAGCCAGTTGTTTCAGCGCCTTTTCGCTGCCGATGCTCAAGCGGCTGTCGGGCAGCGGCACCGCTTCTAAGGCGGCGCGCAAAGTTTCCGGATTCATGGGGATTTCCTTGTGTGTGTGTTGGATGTGTTGTTGCGGCCCGCATTTTAGCAGAAAGGCTACCTGAAACGCTTTCAGGTAGCCTGTATCCGATTCTGCCGCAATCAGCTTGCAGCGGTTTTGCGGCCGGCCGCCAAGAGCACGGCGAAACCCAATACCGCGGCCAAGCCGGAACCGACGAAAACGCCGATTTTGGCTTGATCCTGCATGAGGGGCGTGTCAAATGCCAGCAGGCTGATGAACAAACTCATGGTAAAGCCGATGCCGCACAACAGCGCCACACCGTAAAGCTGCAGCCAGGAAGCGCCTTCCGGCAGTTTGGCCCAACCCAGCTTCACCGCCAGCCACACCGCGCCGAACACGCCCAACTGCTTGCCCGCAAACAATCCGGCGGCAATGCCCAAGACCACGGGCGAGAGCAGCACCGACCACTCGAAGCCGGCGAACGACACCCCCGCATTGGCAAAGCCGAATACGGGCACCACCAGAAACGACACCCAGTTGTCCAAAGCGTGCTCCCATTTCAGCAGCGGCGCCTCCTCCACCGTATCCAGCACGCGCAGCGGAATGGTGAAGGCCAGCAGCACGCCGGCCAACGTGGCGTGGATGCCCGATTTGAGGAAGAAAAACCACAGCAGGCCGCCCAATACCAAATACGGTGCGCTGCGCAACACGCCTTTGCGGTTGAGCGCAAACAGCGCCGCCAGCACCAGCGCCGCCAGACCCAAATACAGCAGGGCGATTTGATCGGTGTAAAACAGGGCGATGATCACAATCACCGCCAGGTCGTCCATAATCGCCAAAGCCGTGAGGAAGATTTTCAGCGAAGCCGGCACGCGGCTGCCGAGAATCGCCAGCACGCCCAAAGCAAACGCAATATCGGTGGCCGCCGGCGCCGCCCAGCCTTCGGCCGCTTCGCCCGAAGCATTAAACAGCAGGTATATCAAAGCCGGCACCAGCAGGCCGCCGGCCGCCGCTACGGCCGGCAGAAAGCGTTTGGCATGGTTGTCGAGCTCGCCCTCGAGCAATTCGCGTTTGACCTCTAAGCCGACAAACAGGAAAAACACCGCCATCAGGCCGTCGTTGATCCAGTGCGACACGCTCAGTCCGGCCACATAGGCCGACAGCGTGCCGAAATATTGCGGCGCATAGGCGGAGTTGGCCGTTATAATGCCGGCCAGTGCGGCCAGCATCAACACAATGCCGGCGGCCGGCTCGGAACGGAAAAAGTGGATGATTTTATCGGTCATTCATTTACCTAATCTATCAAATGGGCTGCGATTATAGCATAACGCTTTCGTGCGGCTGCGGCCGGCTGCCTGAAACCCACCGAAACATGATGTGCCAAACTTCCCCCCTCTCTTACGAACAATGGCTGCGCCAAAGCGGCCTGCCGCGCTTGGAAGGCCGCCTCTTGCTGCAGGCCTGCTGCGGCCTCAGCCATACCCGGCTCATCAGTCGCGGCGGCGAAGCGGTGCCGGCGGCGCAGTTGGCCGCTTTGAACGCGCTGGCGCAGCGGCGGCAAAACGGCGAACCGCTGGCCTATCTGCTCGGTTGGCGCGAATTCTACGGCCGCCGTTTCCGCGTGTCGCCGGCGGTGCTGATTCCGCGCCCCGAAACCGAACACCTGCTGGAAGCCGTGCTTGAGCGCCTGCCTGCCGGCGGCCGTGTGTGGGATTTGGGCACCGGCAGCGGCGTGCTGGCGGTGAGCGTGGCGCTGGCACGCCCCGATGCCGCCGTGCGCGCCTCCGATCTCAGCCGCGAAGCCCTGGCGGTGGCGCAGGAGAATGCCGGGCGGCTCGGCGCCCGTATCGAATTTGCCTGCGGCTCCTGGTTTGAGGCGCAGCCGGCCGCTGCTGGCCGCTTCGATATTTTGCTGTCCAACCCGCCCTATATCGAGCGGGACGACCCGCATTTGCAGCAGGGCGACCTGCGCTTCGAACCGGCCGCCGCACTCACCGATTTCGGCGACGGCCTCGCCCACATCCGCACCCTGGCCGCCGGTGCCGCCGCCCATCTCAAGCCCGGCGGCTGGCTGATGCTGGAGCACGGCTGGAACCAGGGCCCGGCCGTGCGCGGCATTTTGACGGACAAGCGGTTTCAAGACGTGGCCACCCTGCCTGATTTGGCCGGCTTGGACCGCGTGACCTTGGGGCGTTTGCCGAATGAAAGGCCTCAGGCTACCTGAAAGCCGCTTCATCAGCAGCCATGCCCGCATTTTCATGCCGTAACGGCAAAGGCTGCCTGAAATGCTTTCAGGTAGCCTTTAATCTTGCTTTGGGGAATGGGTAGCTGTTTAAGCCGACAGCGCTGCCAATTTGGCAAACCGGGTGTCCAGCTCTTTGATGCCCTGTTTGCCGAAGTTGATGGTGAGGCGGGCGCTGCCGCTTTTCTGCACGCCGTCGATGATGACGCCGGTGCCGAATTTGGCGTGGCGCACGTTTTGGCCGATGCGGAAACCGTCGAATTCGGCCGCAGCCGGAGCGGGCGCTTCCTGGCGACGGCTGGAAACGGCCGGCGCGGCCGCGTGTTGGCGGGCGGGCGCGGCCGACAGGTAATGCAGCAGCTCGGCGGGGATTTCGTCCACAAAGCGCGAAGGAATGCCGAAATGGGTTTGGCCGTGCAGCAGGCGCTGCTGCGCCATGCTCAGATACAGCCGCCGGCGGGCGCGGGTGATGGCCACATACATCAGCCGCCGCTCTTCTTCCAGCCCGCCGCGTTCGGCCAGGCTCAGTTCGCTGGGGAAACGGCCTTCTTCCATGCCGGTGAGGAAGACGGCGTCGAATTCCAAGCCTTTGGCGGCGTGCACGGTCATCAGCTGCACCGCGGCTTCGCCGGAAGCGGCTTGGTTTTCGCCCGATTCGAGCGCGGCATTGCTCAGAAAGGCCAGAATCGGCCAGGTGGGCTGTGCGGCCGCATCGGCGGGCAGGGTTTCGAACGGGCTGTCTTCCGGGCGGAAGGCGATGGCGGCGTGGATCAGCTCTTCCAAGTTGTCGAGGCGGTCTTGCTGGTCGCCTTTTTGGGTTTGGTAGTGGGCGAACAGGCCGCTGTCTTTCACGGCGGCGGCCATCATTTCGGGCAGGCTGAGGCAGGCGGCCTGCTGTTGCAGGGCGTCGATGAGGCGCACGAAAGCCGCCACTTTGCCGTTTTTGGCACCCACGGTGCAGGCGGCCTGCCACAGCGGGCCGCCTTCGGCGGCGGCGAGGTGTTGGATGGTTTCCACGGTGCGGCTGCCGATGCCGCGGGCGGGCATATTGATCACGCGCAGCAGGGCATTGTCGTCGTGGGGATTGACCGCCAAACGCAGGTAGGCCAGCGCGTGTTTGATTTCCTGCCGTTCGTAAAAGCGCAGGCCGCCGTAGATTTTGTAGGCGATGCCGGCCTGAAAAAACGCCTGCTCCAACACGCGCGACTGGGCGTTGCTGCGGTAGAGTACGGCGATGTGGTCGAGCGGCAGTCCTTCTTTGGCCAGCGCTTGGGTTTCCGCCACCACGAAGCGGGCCTCGTCTTGATCGCTGAAGGCGGAGAGAAAGCGGATTTTTTCACCGCTTTCGGCATCGGTGCGCAGGTCTTTGCCCAAACGCTCGGCGTTGTTTTCAATGACGGCGTTGGCGGCGGCGAGAATATTGCCCGCCGAGCGGTAGTTTTGCTCCAGCTTGAGCGGTTCGGCTACCTGAAAAGCCTGCATAAAGGCCTGCATATTGCCCACATGGGCGCCGCGGAAGCGGTAGATGCTTTGGTCGTCGTCGCCCACGGCAAACACGGCGGCCTGATCGCCGGCCATCAGCTTCAGCCAGGCGTATTGCAGCTTGTTGGTGTCTTGGAATTCGTCCACCAGAATATGGTTGAAGCGGCTTTGGTAGTGGCGGCGCAGCACCTCGTTTTCGCTGAGGATTTCGTAGCTTTTCAGCATCAGCTCGGCAAAATCGGCCACGCCTTCCTGCCGGCAGAGGCGGTCGTAGGCGGCATAGCATTCGATGAGCCGTTTTTCGTGCGGGGTGGCCGCCTCCAGCCGCTCTGCGCGCAGGCCGGCGTCTTTTTGCGCGTTGATGAAGCCCTGCAGGGTGCGCGGGGCGATGATTTCTTCGGCGATGTTCAGGTTTTTGAGCAGGCGTTTAATCAGGGAGAGCTGGTCGGACGTGTCGAGAATCTGGAAGGAAGCGGGCAGGCCGGCTTCGCGGTAATGCAGGCGCAAAAAGCGGTGGCACAGGCCGTGGAAAGTGCCCAGCCACATGGCGCGCACGTTTACCGGCAGCATGGCGCCGAGGCGGGTTTGCATCTCTTTGGCGGCCTTATTGGTGAACGTCACCGCCATGATGGAATGCACGCCGGCCTGGCCGGTTTGCAGCAGCCAGGCGATGCGGGTGGTGAGCACGCGGGTTTTGCCGCTGCCGGCGCCGGCCAGCACCAAAACGGATTGCGGCGGCCAGGTGACGGCGGCCAGCTGTTCGGCATTCAGGCCGGCGAGCAGGTGGGGGGGAGTGGGTGCGGGCATAATGATTTGTTTCTGTTTTGCTTTGTTTTTGGTGCGGCGCGATTATCCGGCATGGCGGCCCGTGCCGCAAGCGGCAGCCGGTGCCGTTTGTGTGTCGGGCGGCGGGCTGGGGGCTTTCAGGTAGCCTGATTGATGCGACGGGCGTTAAATTGCTTTTTTATGCATATTTTTTGATGTTTATTGGCGGTTTGTGAAAATTATCAGATTGATATGCCGATATTGTTCGGTATTGCGCAGTTTGCCAAACCGTTCCGCCGTGCAAACTTGGAGTCGGGCTCCGCTTGCGCTAAGATGCCCGCCCTTCAAGGCTACCTGAAAGAAAGCAGGTTTATCATGCATTCGGCAGTTCCTCCGGTTTCCACTTGGCAAACCCGCCTGCGCGCCATGGGCCCGGGCATCATGATGGCTTCGGCGGCGGTGGGCGGTTCGCACATCATCGCTTCCACCCAGGCCGGCGCGCTGTACGGCTGGCAGCTGGCGCTGATTATCGTGCTGGCCAATCTGTTCAAATATCCGTTTTTCCGTTTCGGCCCGCAATACACGCTGGAAACCGGCAAAAGCCTGCTGGAAGGCTATGCCGAAAAAGGCCGTGTGTATCTGTGGGTGTTTTTCCTGCTCAATCTGTTTGCCACCGTCATCAACACGGCGGCGGTAAGCCTTTTGTGTGCGGCCATTCTGAGTTTTGTGCTGCCCGGCGGTTGGCCGGTAAACTTTTTGGCGGCGGCGGTGTTGGCTTCGGCGGTGCTGTTGCTGCTGGCCGGCCCCTACCGCACGGTGGACGGCCTCTCCAAAATCATCATGATCAGCCTCACGGTGACCACCGTGGCGGCGGTGGCGATTGCCGCCTCCCGAGGCGCGGCCGCGCAGCCCGATTTTATCGAGCCCAGCCCGTGGAATCTGGGTGCGCTGGCGTTTATTGTGATGCTGATGGGCTGGATGCCGGCGCCGATTGAAATTTCCGCCATCAATTCAATGTGGGTGGCGGCCAAAAACCGCCTCAGCCCGATGCGCTACGAAGACGGCCTGTTCGACTTCAACGTCGGCTACATCGGCACCGCCCTGCTGGCGCTGGTGTTTCTGGCTCTGGGCGCATTGGTGCAGTACGGCTCCGGCACCGAGGTGCAGATGGCGGGTGCGGCCTACATCGGCCAGCTGATCAATATGTATGCCGCCACCATCGGCGAATGGTCGCGCTGGCTGGTCACCTTCATCGCTTTTGCCTGCATGTACGGCACCACGCTCACGGTGATCGACGGCTATTCGCGCACCAATATGGAATCGCTGCGCCTGATTACCCGCACCGGCCATCTGAGCGGCAACCGTGCTTTGGGCGTGTGGATTGTGTTTGCCGCCTTGGCCGGCTTGTGCGTGATTCTGTTTTTCAAAGGCGCGGTGCTGCCGATGCTGAAATTCGCCATGATTGCTTCGTTTGTCAGCACGCCGGTTTTTGCCTGGCTGAATCTGAGCCTGGCGCGCCGCAGCCGGCGCGGCCGACAGCCCTGGCTGATGGTGCTGGCCTGGGTGGGTCTGCTCTATTTGAGCGCCTTTACTTTGCTGTTTTTGGTCAACCAAACCGGCTGGCTGAAATAAAGCCGTGTTGGATGCCGAACAGGCTACCTGAAACGCTTTCAGGTAGCCTGTTCGGTTTGTTCGGCAGCGGGGGAATACTTATGCCGCTTCGTCAAAACCGCTGTGGCGCAAGAGGGCGTCGATTCGCGGTTCGCGGCCGCGGAAGGCTTTGAACGATTCGGCGGCAGGGCGGCTGCCGCCCATGGCCAGGATTTCGTTCCAGAAGCGGGCGCCGGTGGCGCGCACGTCGTCGCTTTCTTCAAAGGCGGCGTAGGCGTCGGCGCTCAATACTTCGGCCCAGGCGTAGCTGTAATAGCCCGCCGCGTAGCCGCCGGCGAAGATGTGGCCGAAACTGTTGGCAAAGCGGTTGAAGGCGGGCGGCTGCACCACCGCCACTTCGGCGCGCACTTCGTTCAAAATTTCTGCCCAGCGGCCGTTTTGAGCGGCATCGGCTTCGCGGTAGATGCGCATATCAAACAGGGCGAACTCCATCTGGCGCACCATAAACAGGCCGCGTTGGAAGTTTTTCGCCGCCACCATTTTGTCGAACAATTCGCGCGGCAGGGGGCGGCCGTCGTCTTCGTGCGCCGACATGCCGGCCAGCACTTCGTATTCCCACACGAAGTTTTCCATAAACTGGCTGGGCAGCTCCACTGCGTCCCATTCCACGCCGTTGATGCCGGAGACGCCGAGTTCGTCCACGCGGGTGAGCAAATGGTGCAGGCCGTGGCCCATTTCGTGGAACAGGGTGAGGATTTCGTCGTGGCTCAAGCGGGCGGGCTTGCCGCCTACCGGCGGGGTGAAATTGCACACCAAATAGGCCACCGGGGTTTGGATTTGGCCGCTGCGGCTGCCGGAAACAAAACGGCGCCGGCCGCGGTAGTCGTTCATCCACGCGCCGCCGCGTTTGCCTTCGCGGGCGTAGAGGTCGAGATACACGCCGCCGATGATGGCGCCGCCTTTTTCCAGCTCGAAATAGCGCACGTCGGGGTGCCACACCGGCACGGTTTTTTCCATCAGGTTCACGCCGTAGAGGCGGTGGATTTGCGCAAACAGGCCGGCCAGCACTTTGTCGGCGGGGAAGTATTTTTTCACTTCGGTTTCGCTAAAAGCGTATTTGGCCTGGCGCAGTTTTTCGCCGGCATAGGCCAAATCCCAGGGCTGCAAATCGGCGATGGCCAATTCGTCGGCGGCGAAGGCGCGCACTTCGGCCAGGTCGCGCTCGGCAAAGGGCTTGGCGCGGCGCGCCAGATCGCGCAGAAAGGCCAGCACCTCATCGGGCGAATCGGCCATTTTGGTGACCAGCGACAATTCGGCGTAGTCGGCATAGCCCAAGAGTTCGGCCTCGGCGCGGGCGATGTGCAATCGGCGGCCGATGTTGGCGGTGTTGTCCCATTCGGGCTTGCCGAATTCGCTGGCGCGGGTCACGTAGGCGCGGTACACCTCGGCGCGCAGGTCGCGGTCGTCGGCATACTGCATCACCGCCAGATAATGCGGCATCTGCAGGCCGATTTTGTAGCCGCTTTTGCCTTCGGCTTGGGCGGCGGCGGCAAACATGGCCAGCGCGTCTTCAGGTAGCCCTTGCAGGCCTTGTGCATCGTCGAAATACAGGGCGAAGGCATCGGTGGCATCCAGCACGTTTTGGCTGAACCGGGCGCCCAGTTGCGCGCCTTCGGTTTGCAGGGCGGCGAATTCGGCCTGTTGCGCGGGCGGCAGCTCGGCGCCGCTGAGCACGAAATCGCGCAAATCGTGCGCCAGCTTGGTTTGTTGGGCGGCATCCAAGCGATCGTAGGCGGCGGAGGCGCGGATGGCTTTGAAGCGTTCGTACAGTTCGATGTCTTGGCCGATTTCGGTGAAGAACGCGGTCACTTCGGGCATCAATTCGTTATACACCGCACGCAGCTCGGGGGTGTCCACCACCGAGTTGAGGTGGGCCACCACGCCCCAGATGCGGCCCACGCGCTCGGTGATGTCGGTGAGCGCTTCCACGGTGTTGGTCCAAGTGACCTCGCTTTGGGCCTTGATGTCGGCAATGGCGGTGCGCGCTTCGGTCATGGCGCTTTGCATGGCGGGGCGGATGTCGGCCACGGTCACGGCATCGAAACGGGGTTCGTCGGCAAGATGGAGCAGGGTATTCATGGCGTGTCTTTCGTGGGAATAAAAATCAAAACGGCAGATAAGGGCGGCGGGCCGGTTTCACAAGTTTCAGCTAGCCTGTTGGGGATGGCCGGAACAAGGTGCGGCCGGGTGGTGGGGCGCGCCATTTTAAACGGCGGACGAGGCTTATTTTAATAGCTTATTTTTATCAAATTTTTTAAATAATTAAATTATGCTATAATTTGCCTCTTTTTTACTCAGGCGCCCCGGCGTCTGCCCGATTCCCGCCAAGAAAGGAAACACCAAACCGGTATGCCTCATCATCCTTCCGATTCCCCGATTCAGGGTGCCAAGCGCCCGCAAGCCGCCCATTTGGGCACCTTCAATACCGACGGCAATTTCTATCCGCGCGGCCAGTCCGCACAGGCCGACACCCGCATCGACACCTTCACTTTTTCCGGCGTGTTGCTGATTCTGCTCGGCGTCACCCTGCCGCTGCTGCTGTTCCCGGAGCAGGGCGCGGCTTGGGTGGCGGCGGCCAAAGGTTTTGTGACCGACAATTTCGGCGTCGCCTACCTCGCTTTCGGCGTGCTGGCGGTGCTGTTTGTGCTCTACATCGCGTTTTCCGACATCGGCAACATCAAGCTGGGCAAGCCGGCCGACGACATCGAATTCAAAACCGGCTCGTGGGCGGCGATGATGTTTTGCGGCGGCATCGGCGCCAGTATTCTGTATTGGGGCATGGTGGAGTGGATGTATTACTACCAGTCGCCGCCGTTTGGCTTGGCGGCCGGATCGCCGCAGGCCGTGCGCTGGGCTGCCACCTACGGCCTGTTCCACTGGGGGCCGGTGGCGTGGTCGATTTATCTGGTGCCGGCGATTCCGATTGCCTATTTCGCCCACGTGCGCAACTCGCCGGTGTTGAAAGTGAGCCAGAGCCTGATGCCCTTAATCGGCGAGAAATGGGCGAAAAGCAACTGGGGCAAGCTGGTGGACATCTTTTTCGTATTCGGCATGATCGGCGGCGGCGCCACCACGCTGGGCTTGGCCTCGCCGCTGATTACCGACGGCCTCTCCGCCCTCGTCGGCACGCCCAATAATATTGGGATGCAGCTGGCGGTGCTGCTGGTGACCACGCTGATTTTTGCCTACAGCGCTTATCAGGGCATGCGCGGCGGCATCCAACGGCTGTCGAATGTCAATTTCTATCTGGCGCTGGCTTTTTTGGGTTTTGTTCTGCTGGCCGGGCCGACCGTATTTATTCTGAATGTGGGCTTGGAGTCGCTGGGCCGCTCGCTCAGCCACCTGCCGGACATGATGACCTGGCTGGAGCCTTTCGGCGATTTTGACGGGCACGGTTTCCGCAAAACCAATTTCCCGCGCGATTGGACGGTGTTTTACTGGGCGTGGTGGCTGGTGTTTGCGCCCACCATGGGTTTGTTTATCGCCAAGATTTCCAAAGGGCGCACCATCAAGCAGATGGTGTTCGGCGCCCTCTTTTTCGGTTCGCTCGGCTGTGCCGTGTTCTTCATTATTTTGGGCAACTACGGCCTGTGGCTGCAGCTTTCAGGTAGCCATGACGTGGTGGCGGTATTGAACGAACAGGGCGCCACCGCCGCCATTTATGCCGTGCTGCATACCCTGCCGATGGCCAAATGGGCGATTGCGGTATTTGTGGTGCTGGCCGTTATTTTCACCGCCACCACTTTCGACAGCATTTCCTATATTCTCGCCTCGGTGGTGCAGCGCGAAGTGGACGGCGAGCCGCACCGCTGGAACCGCCTGTTCTGGGCCTTCGCCCTCTGTCTGCTGCCGGCGGTGCTGATGTTTCTCGGCGGCCTCCCCACCCTGCAGACCGCCTCCATTTTTGCCGGCGCGCCGCTCTTGGTGATCATGGTGCTCTTGATGCTCTCGCTGATTAAGGCCGCCCAATACGATCTGCATTACCAGCCCGACTACTCTCTGCACACCATCCACATCGAAGAAGTGCCCGACAATGCGCCGTGGGAGAAAGGCGACACTTCGCAGGCGCCCGAAGGTTCGGTGTTGGCCCGGCGGGCCGAATACGCCGAAATCCGCGAACAGCAGGAGCAGCAGGAACAAAGCGGCCAATCTGCCGCCCCGCCGCCCGAAGGCTGATGCCCGGTCGGGTCGAAGCGGGCACTGCCGCGCGGCAGTGCCCGCGTCTTGTCCGAATGCCGTGTTCCCCGCTATAGTGCACGCGTCCGGGCTACCTGAGAACCTGTTCATAGTCTCCGTTGCGGCGGTATTTCCGGTCAAAATTCCGCATCTGCCACGTTGCCCCTAATTAGGGATAACAAAAATACTTGCAAGATGTTCAATCTTGCGCGCATTTTCGCCTGGCATCTGCGGTTTTTTCCTCGAAAAACCGCTGCGCAAGAAGACTATGAACAGGTTCTGAAAGCCTTTGTTACCAGGAATCATGATGCAGAAACTGTTTTCCCTTGTGTTTGCCGCCCTGTTGCCGCTGGCCGCGGCGGCGGAACCCGTTCCCATCCAGCGCTGGCAGACCGCCGACGGCACCCGCGTGCTGTTTGTCGAGCGGCGCGACAACCCGATTGTGGACATCAACATCGCCTTCGATGCGGGCAGCGTGCGCGACCGTGCCGACAAAATCGGCGTGGCCGGCTTTACCGCCGCCCTGATGGATGCCGGCACCCGCCGTCTCGACGAAGAAGCCCTGCACGAGCGCGGCAGCGATTTGGCCGTCAGCCTCGCCAGTTACGGCGGCACCGAACGCGCCGGCGTGGCGCTGCGCAGCCTGTCCAAGCCCGAAGTGCTGGAGCCCGCCGTGGCCCTGATGCGCGATATTCTGGTGGAGCCGCGCTTCGACCCGGCCGTGTTGCGCCGCGAGCAAGACCGTGCCGTGGCCTCGCTGAAACAAAACCTCACCCGCCCCGAGTATCTGAGCCGCCGCGCCGCGGCCGAGCTGAACTACGGCACCCATCCCTACGGCTTCGCCGCCCGCAGCAGCGAGCGCAGCATCCGCGCCGTCAGCGTGGCCGATATGCGCGCCTTCCACCGCCGCCACTTCACCCGCCGCAACGCAGTCATCGCGATGGTCGGCGATCTCGACCGCCTCCGCGCCGAAGAAATCGTGACGCAGCTCACCCGCGATCTGCCGGCCGGTACGGCGCTGCCTGCGCTGCCGGTGCCGCCCGCGCGCAGCGGCGGCCAGCGCCATCTGCCCCATCCCGAAAGCCAAACCCACATCCGCCTCACCCTGCCGCTGATCCGCCACAACGACCCCGACTACTACCCGCTGCTGGTGGGCAACTACATCCTCGGCGGCGGCGGTTTCGACAGCCGCCTGATGCAGACCCTGCGCGACCGCCACGGTTACACCTACGGCGTGTCTTCCGACCTCGTGCCGATGCGCCAGCCCGGCCCCTTCAGCATCGGCTTCGCCACCGAAAAAGCCAATGCCCAAGCCGCCTTGGCCGCCACCCGCCAGGTATTGGCCGACTTCATCGCCCAAGGCCCCACCGAGGCCGAGCTGGCGCAGGCCAAAGCCAATCTGGCGGGCAGCTTCCCCCTGCGTTTCGACACCAATGCCGAGCTCACCGCCTATTTGATTGAAATCGGTTTCGGCAATCTGCCCGACGATTTCCTCACCCGCTATCCTGCCGCCGTGACCGCCGTCGGCACCGAAGACATCAGACGGGCTTGGCAGCGCCGTCTGCAGGCGGAAAAACTGAATACCGTAACCGTCGGCGCGCCCCGATAAACCGGCCGCCAAGGCCCAAACCGGCAACAGGCTGCCTGAAAACAAGCTGCGCGGCTTGCTGCGAAGCCAAAGTTTTCAGGCAGCCTGTTTGTTTGGCTTGGCAGCGGCGGCGGGAATATGTTTTCCCGCTTTGTCATGCCGCAGCAACAATCGTTGCCTACGCTGCCGCCGTTTCCCCGCAGCCCCCGCTGCGCAACCGTTGCACGAAAGGCGGCTTCCCGATGGACGCCCTGCCATCCGACAGACTCAGGCAGCGGTGCCTGTACGAGCGGCCGTTTGCCGTCCTCGTGCCGGTATTGGGCGTGTGGCTGTGGCGGCATCTGCTGCATCTGCAAAGGCTGCGCCGCCGGCCGGCCGCCGCCAAACACGCTTGGGTCGAACACGATATCCGGCAGGAAATCGACAGCACCGCCGGTGCCGGCAGTGTCTTCTCCGCGCGCTTGGGCTTCGAGGTGAAGCGTGACGACCCGGGCTCGGATCCGCCGAGAGGCTGCCTGAAACACCGCAACACCGTGCAGCCTAAGATTTCGGCGGCCGGCGAAATCGCTTAAGATGGCGGCCGTGTGCAACGGCATCTAGTAGGGAACAACCATGCAAAGCATTGTGGTGCTCAGCGGCGCCGGCATCAGCGCCGACAGCGGTTTGAAAACCTTTCGCGACAGCGGCGGCCTGTGGGAGGGGCATCGGGTGGAGGAAGTGGCCACGCCCGAGGCCTTTGCCCGCGATCCGCAGCTGGTGTTGGATTTTTATAATGCGCGCCGCCGCCAGCTGGCGCAGGCCCGCCCCAACGCCGCCCATCTGGCACTGGCCGAGTTGCAGGCGCATTACGATGTGCGCATCGTCACCCAAAACGTGGACAACCTGCACGAGCGCGCCGGCAGCCGTCGGGTGCTGCACCTGCACGGCGAACTCACCAAGTTGCGCAGCAGCGCGGATGACAGTTATGTGATCGATTGGACGGGCGACCAAACCCTGGCCGATGACGACCCGCAGGGGCATCCGCTGCGCCCGCACATCGTTTGGTTCGGCGAGCCGGTGCCGCTGATTGAGACTGCGGCAGAGTGGGTGGCGCAGGCCGACAAAGTGCTGGTGGTGGGCACCTCGATGAAGGTGTATCCCGCCGCCGGCCTGCTCGAATATGCGCGCGGTGGCGCCGAATGTTTTCTGGTGGATCCGCACCCGCCGGCCGGCTTGCGGGGCGTGGAAGTGTTGGCGGCCAAGGCCAAAGACGGCGTGCCCGAGCTGGTGCGCCGCTTGATTGAGGCTGCCTGAAACGGTTTCGGGCAGCCTTTGGGCTTTATACGCCCTCTCTGCCGCCGTTTGGCTTGGCGGCCGTTGTGGCGGGAAACAGACAAAAAACGCGGCATACAGGGAAAGGGTGGCACAAAAACGGAGAATCGATTACATTTGCAAACAATTAATAATAATTCTTATTATTAATTTTATTTATTTTTTCAATTAAATGAATAAAAAGGTTATTTATGATGATCCATAAGCCCTCACACACACATTTGCGTTTGAGCCTGTTGAGTTTGTCTTTGCTGTGCGGTTTTGCCCAAGCCGAAACCGTGCCCGCCGATAGCACCGAATTGCCGGCGATTGAAGTGACCGGAGCCAAAAGCCTGACCACCGGCAATTACAAAAACATTGCCGAGCGCAATGTGGCCAGCATCCGCGACGTCTTGGCCGACCGCGCCGACATCAATGTGGGCGGCGGCAGCCTCTCCGCCCAATACCTGAGCATCCGTGCCGCCGGCCAAAACAAAATCGACCTGGTGGTGGACGGCACGGCTACGGCCACCCAGGCTTGGTACCACCAAGGCCGTTTCCAGCTGGATCCGGCCATGATTAAGGTAATCGGGGTGGAAAAAGGCGCGGGTTCGGCCAGCGCCGGCATCGGCGCCACCGGCGGTGCCGTGCGTGCCCGCACGGTGGAGGCGGCCGACTTTTTGAAAGAAGGCCAAAACTTCGGTGTGCGGGTGGGCGCCGAAATCAACAGCAATAAAGGCGGCAACGGCAGCTTGGCGGTGTACGGCAGCAGCCGCGGTTTCGACGGCCTCCTGATGGGCAGTTGGCTGGACGACCGCAATTACCGCGCCGGCAGCGGCTATCGGGACGGCACCACCCACTCCGACCGCGCGAACAATACCGCACGCGACCAAGGCAATTACTTGGCCAAAGTGGGCTACCGCTTTAACGACGATCACAAAATCGGCCTCAGCTACCGCTACGAGCGCTATTACGGCGTGGGCGCCGACCGGCTGGAATTTGTGATGGACGACCGTGTCGGCCCCACCGAATCGCTGCAAAAAACCACCAACCTGAGCTACGAAGGCCGTAATCTCGGCTTTATCCGCGATGTGGACGCCAACCTCTATCATTTGAAAATCGAAGACAACCGCAATGCTTGGGCGGGCAGCCGCGATTTGGGCGGCGGCCGCCATTCGGAAGCGCTGACCACCGGCGGCAATGTCAACTTCACCAGCGAACTGCCGGGCAGCCATCTGTTGAAATACGGCGTCAATCTGCGCAACGAGAAAACCAACAGCCAAGACAACCGCAGCGGTTATGTGGACGGCGAACGCAAGCGCGAATACGGCCTGTATGCGGAAGGCATTTGGTCCTTGTCGCCGGTGACGCTCACCACCGGTCTGCGTTATGACCGCTTCAAGCTGACCACCGCCGGCAATCCGCGGCGTCCGGGCAACCGCGAGGCGGCCGACGGCCGGCTCAGCCCCAGCCTCGGCCTGACCTGGGACATCAACCCCAGCCTGTCGCTGCTGGCCAAATTGAATTACGCCGCGCGCAGCCCGCAGCTGGCTTCGGCCAACACCCTTACCGACACCCAAGCCCGGGCAGATCAGGCGCGCGGCTTGCGCAATGTGGATCCCGGCTTGGCGCTGGAGCGTGCCCGCTTGGCGGAAATCGGCCTGAAATGGCAGCAAGGCGGCTGGTCGCTGGGCGGCAGTGTGTTTGAGCAGGCCGTACGCAATTATTATTCTGTCAACAATTCCCAAAACGATTTGACCAACCGGGGGCGGGTGAAAACCCGCGGATACGAATTGGATGCCGCTTACCGCTGGAACAATTTGACCGCCCGCCTGGCCATGGCCTATGCCAAGCCCGAAGCCGACTTCGTGATTGCCAACGATCCTTTGGATATCGTGCCGCAGGGGCGCAAATGGGTAAGCGGCCTCTCTTACACCTTTCCGCAGGCCAATTTGGAAATCGGCTGGCGCGGCCGCTTTGCCGAAAACGTGAGCTATACGACCACCAGGCGGGGCGGCGGCACCGAGGTGCAGCGCCGTGCCGGCTACGGCGTACACGATGTGTATCTGAACTGGAAACCTTTGGCCGACATGAATGTGAATTTCGCCGTCAACAACATCGGCAACAAGCTGTATTACAGCCACAGTCAGCGCGTATCCCGCGTGGCACCGCCCTCCCGCGGCCGCGAGGTGCGCTTGGGCGTGAACTACCGCTTCTAAGCCTAACCGTTTGAGCAGCAGCAAAAAGGCAGACCGAGGGTCTGCCTTTTTCGTGCCCGCATGGCGGACATTGAGCCTGTTATCCGCCTGGTGAAACACGTTGCGGGCTACCTGAAAACCTGAACCCTTGGCCGCGCAGACTGTGGTGTCTGTTTTCAGGTAGCCCGGATCATGGCGCAAGCCGTGACAAACAAGAGTGGCCGCCCTTTCGTAAAGGCGGGCATCTTGAAAGGTGCGATGTGGTTTGGCTGACCAGTTTGAGGCTACCTGAAAACCCGATGCGTCACAAAAACGCACCGTCTGTTTTCAGGTAGCCTCAAATCATTCGGCGGCGGCGGCAGCGAAAGCGTCTGCTGCCGACCCGGGCGGCGCTTTAGGCTTCCAAACCTTCTTGCGCCAGCACGGCTTGGATGCCGGGGTTTTGGCTCATGCGGCGGTAGAACGGAGCCAGTTGCGGCAGGCTGCCGTAGTCCAGGCCGATGCGGCGGCACCAGCGCAGCAGCACATACAGATACACGTCGGCCACCGAAATGTCGTCGGCCAAATAGTCTTGCGCGGCCAGTTGTTGGTCGGCCAGGGCGAGCTGGCGCAGAATCTGGCGGTGGGCGGATGCTTCCATCGCCTGTTTCACGGCTTCGTCTCGGATGTAGTCGGGGGTGTGGAACAGCGGCGAGAAGGATTTGTGCACATCGCTGTTGAGGAACACCAGCCAGCGGAAGGCGCGGGCGCGGCCTTGCGGGGTGTCGCTGCCGAACAGGCGCGCCTGCGGATGCAGCGAGTCGAGGTAGAGCACGATGGCCACGTTTTGGGTGAGGGTGAAATCGCCGTCCACCAGTAAGGGCACGGTGCCCAGCGGGTTGAGCGCCAGGTAGTCGGGTTGTTTGGTGTCGTCGCCGCTCATGGCCTGGGCTTCGTAGGGCTGGCCGATCCATTCGAGGGCGGTGTGCGGCGTCATCGAGCAGGCACCGGGCAGGTAATACAGTTTCATGAAGGTATCCTTGTTCAGACGGTAAAAGGGCAAGCAGGCTGCCTGAAACGTTCAGGCAGCCCGGGAAGCTTACAGGGTGATGCGGGCGCCGAGCAGCTCGACGAACTGGCGCAGCCAGGCGGGATGGGCGGGCCAGGCCGGCGCGGTGACCAAGTGGCCGCTGGTCACGGCGTCGGTGACGGCGATGTCGGCATAGTCGCCGCCGGCGGCGCGCACGTCGGGCGCACAGGCGGGATAGGCCGAGCAGCGGCGGCCGCGCAATACATCGGCGGCGGCCAACAGTTGGGCGCCGTGGCAGACGGCGGCAATCGGTTTGGCGGCAGCGTCGAATTCGCGCACGATTTCGATCACGCGCGGGTTGAGGCGCAGGTATTCGGGGGCGCGGCCGCCGGGAATCACCAGACCGGCGTAGTCGGCGCTGTTGACGGCGTCGAAATCGTGGTTGAGGCTGAAGTTGTGGCCGCGTTTTTCGCTGTAGGTCTGCTCGCCTTCGAAGTCGTGCACGGCGGTGGCCACCGTTTCGCCGGCTTTTTTGCCGGGGCAGACGGCATGCACTTCGTAGCCCAAGCCCAACAGAAATTGGAAGGGCACCATGGTTTCGTAGTCTTCGGCATAGTCGCCGGCCAGCAGCAGGATTTTTTTGCTCATATCGTTCTCCTTTTATCGTGATTGAGGGTGTGCCGGAGCACGGGCTTATCTTACGCTTTTTCCGGCTGCGCTTATATGACGCGGCGCAAATTTATCTGCGGCGGTTTGGTGGCGACGACACGCCACAGGCTACCTGAAGCCCCGCCGACAGGCTTTCAGGTAGCCTGGGGGCGGGAGGCGGCTTCGGGGGTAAACGGCGGCAATAACAAGGGGATTTTGCGCGTACCCAAGCGTTGGCCGGCGCGGTGGAGGGTGGCGGCGTAGGCGTGCGGGTCGGGCAGGGGGACGGCTGCCAAGGGGGCGAGCTGGCCGATGCGGCGGGC
Source organism: Eikenella sp. (assembly GCA_030528345.1). Classification (GTDB taxonomy): domain Bacteria; phylum Pseudomonadota; class Gammaproteobacteria; order Burkholderiales; family Neisseriaceae; genus Eikenella. The sequence goes on along the minus strand of JAUMZB010000002.1, from coordinate 82,697 downwards.
ATAGGCGTATTGCGGGTTGGCGGCCAGCGCCTCGTCGAGGCGGGCGGCCAGTTGCGGCGGGCGGGGCGCGTGCTCGGGCAGCAGCAGGCGGTAATGCGGCGGATTGGCGGCCACGCCTTGCAGCAGTGCCTGTTCGGGCAGCCGCTTATCCACCGCCAGCATGGCGCGGCGTACAAAGGCTTCGGTGAGTTTTTCGCCGCATAAATCGCTGGTGAGATGGTCGCGGCCGATGAATTCGAGCCGGGGCAGGGTGCCGGAAAAACCGTGTACGGCCACGCGGTCGCCGGTGTCGTAGCGGTAGAGGCCGCCTTGGGTGGTCACGATCAGGCGGTAGTCTTGCCCGCTGTGCAGTTGGTGGGCGAGGCGGACGCTGCCGTCGGCGGCGGCAAATTCGTAGAAGTGGCTGTCCACCGCCAATAAGGGGTGCGGGCTACCTGAAAAGGGCAGGCTGCTGACCGCTTCGGTGGCGAGCAGGCCTTTGCCTTGTAGGTGCACATCGGGCAGCAGGGTTTGCAGTTCGGCGGCGGGCGCGGCGGCGGTGTGGCTGTTCCAGCAGCTCACGGTGTCCAGCTGCGGCCACAACAGACGCGCATTCAAGCTGCCGCCGTGCAAGGCGTGTTGGGCGGCTTGGCGGCGGCGGGAGTCGCTCAGGCTGGCGATCAGGCTGTCCTGTTCGGCGACCAGGGTGCGGAAAATGGCCAGCAGCAGGGTGGGGCTCCACACCGAAATCAGGCTCAAATCGGCGGCGGAGAGCAACAGGCGGGCGCTGTGCCACTGCCATTCGGCGGCACTGCGGGCTTGGGCGAGCTCGGGCTGGAACAGGGTGTGCGCGGCCAGTGCCGCGCCGGTTTCTTCGCCGAAGTAGGCCAAATCGCTGCCGCTGCCGATGGGCGTGCCGCCTGCGGTATGATGGCGGCGGCGGCCGGCCGGGCTGATGATGAAAAACAGGCGGCCGGCAAAAGCTTGCGGGCGGTGCTGCGCCAAATCGGCCAGCCAAGGCAGCACGCCGCGACGGAAAGCGGCCAAGAGGCTATCGGTATAGGGAATCAGCTTGGCGCCGCCGGAGGAGCCGCCGGTTTCTTCAAACTGGATCACCGGCTCGGCGGTGAGCAGGCCGCTGCCGCCGGCGGCCAGGGCGTCGATGTCGGCGCGGCAGTCTTCGTAGCGGCGAACCGGTACTTGGCGGGCGAAGGCGGCGTAGTCGGCCGTATCGGCAAAGCCGTGCCGGCGGCCGAAACGGCTGGCGGCATTCTGTTGCAGAATCTGTTGTTGGGCGGCTTCGGGGCAGCGGGCGGCTACCTGAAAGCGCTTGAGCGCGGCGGCAAGCAGGGCGGCGGGTAAGGGCATGACGGCTTCGCGGCAGAAAGAAAAACGCTATTGTCGGCATGGACGGCCGTTTTGGCAAAGGGTCGAGTGGAAACCCGGCTAATGTGCTGCCGACTGAATGGGTAGGTTCAACAGAGACAGGAGGAAAAAGATGGTAGACATCGACATCAGCACTGATTTGCCGTGTCCGGCGGAAAAAGCGGCGGACGAAGTGTGCCGGCCGCGGCTGTTGCGCTATGTGGCTTGGCCGCTGGTGGTGTTCCGCCCGCGCGAGCCGGCGGCGTGGCCGGAGCGGTGGGCGGCCGGCACTTATCGGGTGGGCCTGTATCTGGGCGGGGTGCTGCCTTTGGGCGGGCAGGCGATTGTGATTTCCTATCCGCAGTTTTCGGGCTTTGCCCTGCTGGACGACGGTCACGGCCGCCTGATTCAGCGCTGGTCGCACCTGATTACCATCGAGCCGGACGGCGCGGGCGGTTGCCGTTACCGCGACCGGGTGGAGGTTGCCGCCGGCCTCCTGACTTGGCCGGTGGTGCTGTTTGCCCATGTGTTTTACCGCTACCGCCAATACCGCTGGCGGCGGCTGGTGCGGCGCGGTTTCGATTACGGCCGGTTCGGCTAGGGCGCGGCTTTGGCGATATAATGCAGCCTTTCCGATCCGGCGCGCACGCCGAGGCTACCTGAAAGCACACACATGAACGAAATGAGGCACATTGCCGTGTATTGCGGCTCCAATTTGGGCGAAAACCGCGCCTATTACGAAGCGGCGCAGGCCATGGGCCAAGCGATTGCCCGCCGTGGCAGCCGTTTGGTGTATGGCGGCGGCCGTATCGGTCTGATGGGCGCGGTGGCCGATGCGGCGCTGGCCGCCGGCGGCGAAGTGACCGGCGTGATTCCGGTGTTTCTGCGCGAAAAAGAAATGGCGCACGGCGGGCTGACCGAGCTGATCGAAACCGAAGACATGACCAGCCGCCGTCTGAAAATGATTGCGCTGGCCGATGCCTTTGTGGCCCTGCCCGGCGGCCTGGGCACTTATGAGGAATTGTTTGAAGTGCTGTCTTCCGCCCAACTGCGCCTGCACAACAAGCCTGTCGGCGTGCTCAACAGCGGCGGTTTTTTTGATCCGCTGCTGGCGTTGCTGCGCCACACCGCCGAGCAGGGCTTTATGCCGCCGGCCAATGTGGGGCTGTTGTGTGTGGCCGATACCGCAGAGGGTTTATTGGCCGAAATGGCGGCTTACCGTTATCAGGAGGCGGGCAAATGGATTCAGCCGGCATGGACGCGCGAAGCAACGGCCTGAACGGCGCGGCAATACTCGGTTTCGGCCATTTGGGCCGCCCGCTGGCCGAAGCGCTCTATCAGCAAGGCCGCGCGGTGGCGGCGCTGAAACGTAGGCTGACTTCCGACGATGTCTGTCTGCCGATTGCTTTGGCGGTCGCCGACCTCAACGCGCCCGAAGTATGGACGCAGCCGTTTTGGGCAGAACATTGGGCCGGCAAAGCCACCTGGTTCTGCCTGCTGCCGCCTTCGGCGGTGGCGGATTATGCAGATGTGATCGGCCGCTGGCTGGCCTTGGCCGAGCGTTTTCAGGTAGCCCATATCGTGTACGGCAGCAGCATCAGCGTATACGGCGGCGCGGTGCGCGATTGCGATGAAGACACACCGCCGCAGCCCGATACCGAGTCGGCGCGCAAAGTGTTGGCCGCCGAGCAGCTGATGTGGGCGAGCGCGGTGCCGAATGTGAGCCTGCTGCGTTTGGGCGGCCTGTATGCCGCCGAACGCCATCCGCTGTACAGCCTGTTGCGCCGCCAGCCCGCCCGTGCGCCCCATGCGCCGGCCAATATGCTGCACCGCGACCGCGCCGTGGCCGCCCTGCTTGCCGCCACCGAAGACACGCCCGGCAGGGTAGTCCGCAATGTGGTGGAAACCCCGCAGCCGTCCCGCCTTGACTTTTACCGCCGCGAAGCCGCCAAGCTGGGCGTGGCGGCGCCGGAATTTGATATGGGCGACCACAGCGGCGGCAAAAAGGTTTATTCGCTTTGGGATGAGACTCTAGAGTGTGTCCTCACAAAGCGTTGCGGCGGTATTTTTGGTCAAAACCCGTAGTTGGAGCGTTATCCCCCAAGGGGACGCAGAAAATGCCCGCAAGATGTCCCATCTTGCTGCGCTGGCTGGTTTGACTGGCGTAGCGTGTAAAACCGCCCTCTTCGAGTGAGCCTTGCAGCTGCGGGTTTTGCCTCGGTAGCGCAGCGGACTTGCGAAGCTAAAAAAACCGCTTCTCAAGCATTATGACGACACGCCCTAAGACGGTAACGGCTTGCAGTCAATGCTAGCCGCACGGCCGGGCGGGCCGGTACACGGGTTTGTTTTCAGATTTGCAGAGGGGCGAGACCTTTGCAAAACCCCCATCTTCGGCGCATTTCTGCGTTGTGCGCTGCTACGCCTTGAACTGCATCCGCATCTGGAGGGTTTGCAACGGTCTCGGGCTATTCGTTGAACGACAGATAGTGCTTGGTGTAGTGGTCGGTCAATACTTCCCATACGGTGGAGGTGCCTTTGGTGATAAACCAGGAATCTCCGGCTTTGAAATGGTGGGTTTCGCCGGTGCTTTCATCCGTAATGCGTACTTCCCCCTGCATAATGGTTGCTTGTTCGCTAAACGGGTAAACCAGGCGGTAGCGACCCTTATTAGTACCGAAATAGCCGGCGCTGATCGGCGCCCCTGGATCGCCATAGGTGCCTTTGGCATAGGCTTTCACTTCTCCGCCTTCCAAGATTTCACCGCCCAAAACGGTTAACGGGCCAATCAAATCCAGTTCTTGCAGGGTCATGCCTTTTTTCAGCGGTGTCAGACTCATTGCACATATCCTTTTTTGCTAAATGATGGGTAGGCGCGCTTGCCGTATCTCGAAACAGTTTGCGCCCACGAACTGTTTCCGGATGGGAAGAACCGGTTCAAAGTTTCCGTTGCGGCGGTTGGTCGAAATCCCGCGTCTGCTGCGTCAGAAAATAATGAGCAGGCTTTCAGACTTTCAAGCCGGTTTTAACTGCGGCCGTGCCAATAACCTGAAGTCTGGTGCATGATTTTGCCCAAACTCACCAGCAGGGCACGGTAACGGTCTTTATGGGCAATCTCGGCATGGCGGATGCTGCTGAGCAAGCGATAGCGTTCGGAGCCGCCCAGAATGCCTTCGGCCAAAATTTTGCAGATGATTTGGCTGGGGGTGACGCCGAAGCCCGAATAACCTTGCACATAAAAAACATTGGGCCGGCTTTGCAAGGTGCCGATTTGGGGGAAAAGATTACGCGAGGCCGCCATGGGGCCGCCCCATGCCAAATCGATATTCACGTCTTTCAGATAGGGGAATACTTCTACCATCAATTTTTTATTCCACGCTTTCAAATCCGAGGGCATATATTCGATGTAGCCGGTGGATGAGCCGAACATCAGACGGTTGTCCGGGGTTACGCGGTAATAATTGATAACCGGGCGGATGTCGCTGTAGGCGCCGCGAATCGGGCTGATGCGCTGAATCAGCGCTTCGCTTAACGGCTCAGTGACCGAGTTGAAAGCATAAACATTGATGGTACGGCCGTGAATTTCCGGTTCGATACGGTTGTTGAAGCCGTCTACCGCCCAAACCAGTTTTTTGGCACGGATAATGCCTTTGGCGGTTCTGACTTCAATTCGGTCGCCATAGGTAACCTGCAATGCCGGGCTGTACTCAAAAATGCGGGCACCGTAGATTTCCGTGAGTGCTTTGGCTTCGCCCAATAAGAGATTGAGCGAGTGCACATGGCCGCCGCCGCGGTGCAGCAAGGCGGCGCGATAAACTTCCGAGCCGATAATCTCGCCCACTTCCTTGCCTTCCAGGTAGCGGATTTCATGGGGAGAGTTCAGTGATTTAAACTCCTTCTCCCACGCTCTTAATGTTTTCGCCTGCCGCTCGTTGTAGGCCATGTAACCGTAGCCGCTGTGAAAATCGGCATCGATATCGTAGCGCTTGATGCGCTCACGCATAATTTCGGGCCCCATGTCGCTTAACGAGAAAATGGCCTTCAATCCGTCTTCGCCCACGTCGGCCTTAATGGCGTCGATATCATGCCCGATGCCGGCCATGACTTGTCCGCCATTGCGGCTGGTACCGCCGTAACCCAAGTAACGGGCTTCCAACACAACCGTGTCCGTTACGCCCTGCTCGGCCAGCTCCAAAGCCGTGTGGATACCTGAAAAGCCGCCGCCGATAATCACCACTTCTGTTTGGATATCGGTTTCCAGGGAAGGAAAGGACAGGTGGTAGCGCCGCGTGGCCGTATAATAAGTGGGTGCTTCATCAATGTGCATGGGTCTGTTTCTCCGGCGTATCTGCATGGGTGGGTTTGTCGTGAAACCCGAACTCAAGGCAAAGTCATCTGCTTAACGGCAAGCCAGCATATTTTGCTTAAAGAAAGCAGCCAACTCGTCGGTGGCGGTAAGCGGCAGTACGTGTGCAACGTATTGATCCGGACGCACCACCACCAAAGCGCCTTGCGAATCGATTTCGCGCAGCTCGAAAATGGAATGTCCTTCCTCGGCGGCATAGATTTTTTCGTAATCAACCAATTGGAAGGGGCCTACCCGTGGTAGGAAAACGTCCGGAATATCCCTTATGTCAATCTCGTAATGCGGCTGCCGGTAAATCGCCTTGACATCGAATACACTGTCCAGATCAGCATCTTTCGGCGTGTATGTCAGCAACGGGGAAGCCTTATCGTGCCCCAGCCATTGCGCCAATGCGTGCAAACGGGTTTTATCGATATCGGCAAAAGCATAAATACGCCACCGGCCATCCGCTTTGGCATGATGACCCAAATGCGCCGGCACCGCATCGGCGATCCGCACCACCGGCGCCGACTTAAAGCGCTTGCCCACCGGAAAACCTTTGGCCAGCGCCTGATGATCGGTACTGCCGATAATCATGGAAGGCGCGTATTCGGTCATAAAGCCTGCCGGAAACTCGGCCGTTCTCACATAGTACTCGCTGAGTTCGTCCGGGCTGTCAAACTCTTCCGGCTTTTTGGCCATCAAACTGGACCACTCTTTATCAAAGTTAATCAGGTCTTGCGCCACAATCTGCCGTTCGGCCGAATAAGTGGCCAGCAATGATTCCGGGCTGCGTCCGGTCAGCACCGATCCCAACTTCCAGCCCAAATTAAAACCGTCCTGCATGGATACATTCATGCCCTGCCCGGCTTTGGCGCTGTGCGTATGGCAGGCGTCGCCGCAAATAAACACATGCGGCAACCGTTCCCCCTCTTTACCTGCATCCACGTCGTCAAATTTATCGGTGACCCGGTGACCCACCTCATAGACCGACCACCACGCCACATCTTTGACTTCCAATTGGTAGGGATGGATGATGGCATTGGCTTTGGCGATGATGTCGGCCAGCGGCGTCTGGCGGACGGCATGGTTGTCGTTTTCCGCCACATCGCCCAAATCCACATACATGCGGAACAGATGTCCGCCTTCGCGGGGAATCAGCAAAATACTGCCGTTTTCATGCGACTGAATGGCACATTTTTTACGGATGTCGGGAAAATCCGTCACCGCCAAAATATCCATCACCCCCCAAGCATGCAGAGAAACGCCACCGATATGATGGCGGCCAATGGCTTGGCGGACAGCGCTGCGGGCGCCGTCACAGCCCACAACGTATTTGGCCCGAACAGTGCGTTTTTCCCCTTCCCTACTTCCGGCGGTGTAGCGGATGGTCACCGACACCGGATATTCCCCTTCGCCCACCTGCAAACCCACAAATTCCACCCCATAGTCCGGTTCAATGCGGGCAGGCGAATTTTTGGCGACATCGGCGAAATAATCCAAAACCCGGGCTTGATTGACAATCAAGTGGGGAAACTCGCTGACGCCATGCTCATCATCCAGAGTACGGTGGGTGCGGACAATGTGGCCGGGATCGGTCTTGGAAGGCGCCCAAAAATTCATCTCGCAAATTCGATAAGCCTCTTGGGTAATGGCCTCGGCAAAACCGAACGCTTGGAAAGTTTCCACGCTGCGCGCCTGAATGCCGTCTGCCTGCCCGATTTCCAAACGCCCGTTCCGTTTTTCAATGATGCGGGTCACAATGCTCGGGTATTGGGACAGCTGGGCGGCCAACAGCATGCCGGCCGGCCCGGAGCCGACAATCAACACATCCATCACATCCGGCAAATCGTCGGGGCGGTTAACGCCTGTCCCTTGCGCCGCCTGCACTCTCGGATTGGTTGAAACATAACCGTGATGATGAAATTGCATGATTCTTTTTCCTTTACACTCAATTGCAGCAAGAAGAAAGGATAATGTTTTCCTTTAAAATCAAAGATAAATACTTATCCCCATATTTTTCTGCCTCCATATTACTAATATATTTGCAAATTAGCAAGCGACGCCTTGTCCGCTCAAGCAAACCGGCAAAATGCCCATCAGCCGCTTGCATCGAGGGCTGTCGATAATGCCCCGCTGTACCCAAACCGCAGACCGGACAGCCCACCGGATCGCCGGCAGGCAAGACGGCCAGAACAGCGTTGATGCCGTTTGAGATCTTGAGACCTTTGCCCAACTTCCGGATGAGGATGCAGTTCAAGGCGCAGCAGCACAGCAAGCATGATCATCGAACACTCCTGCGCGACCGCTCCGTCCATCAGATGGGCAAGCAGGCATGCCATACCCACACCGGCATCAACACACAACGCAAAAATACGCCGCAGACGGAGGGTCAAGATCTCAGGTTTGCCAATTTGCAGGATAAGCACGCTCCCCGCTCCAAGCACACATCCGCATGGTCTCGACGGCACATGTAAATTAATGTTTGCCTTTTTAGGAATATATTAGTATTATTTTCACAAGCAGCTTCTCGGCATTTGTCCAACTGTCTGTTTAAAAGACGGTTTTGTGCAAATCTGTCGCTGCGGGGTGCGCACGCAAAATTGAGCACCTTGACGGCATTCCCCTGCCGTTTTGAGCACAACGCAGCAGTCCCGGGATGCTGGCCGGAAACACCGAAGACATATATCGGCAGACACACATTCCGGAATCTGCCCCGTGCTTCGGTATCGAAACAACCCCTTTATCCCAATAACAATCATCCGCAACCTACAGAGGAATGAACCATGAGCAATGCAAATGCTGAAAACAGCAAATTCAAGCGACTATTAAAATTTGGCAGTCTGCTTGCCATCGCAGTGGGGCTGGTGGTGGGGCAAGGCCCTATTGTGTCTGTGTTGCAGGGCGTGGGCTACGGCGGCACCGACTTCATACTGGTGCTGGTGATCGGCCTGATTATCGCTCTGTGCAATGCCTCCACCTTTGCGGAACTGTCGCTGATGTTCCCCAAAGCCGGCAGCCTGAGTACTTACACAGAAATGGCCATGGGGCATTTCCCGGCCATTTTGGCCACCATGACCGGCTATATCATGCTGACCATGTTCGGCTTGTCGGCCGAAGTGATGCTGGTGGGCGAAGTGCTCAATGTCTTATTCCCCGGTGTCTTTTCGCCCACTGTGGTGGTGATTGCCGTGGTTGGCCTGTTTACCTTGCTGAATATTTTGGGTACGGATATTTTCGCCAATGTGCAAAGTTTTCTGACTTATGTGATGTTGGTGTTTTTGGCCGTAATCAGCGTGGTGGCCATCAGCCAGACGGGGGCGCCGGTGCCGCCGCCGCACACTCCGTTTGCCGATTGGGGCGCGATAGACGGCAGCATGCTGGCGCTGTTGGGTTTGGGCATGTGGGCTTATTTCGGCTTGGAATTTGTGTGCCCGCTGATTGAGGAGTCGAAAAGCCCTGCCCGCGACATTCCGCGCTCCATGTTTATCGGCGCTTTCGTGATCTTCGGCATTTATGCCTTACTGGCCTTGGGCGCCGGCACCTATATCAGCCGCGAAACCCTGACCAATTCGCCGGTACCGCATTTCGACTACTTTATCGCCGTATTCGGCGAGTCTTCGAAATGGGTGTTGGCCGTGGTGTGCTTAACCGCCAGCGGCAGCACGGTCAATACCGTATTGGCCAGCGTATCGCGCATGCTCTACGGCATGGCGGAAAACGGCCAGGCATTGGGCGTGTTTAAAAAAATCCATCCCAAATTCAAAACGCCTTGGGTGGCCATCTTGTTTATGGGCGGCATCACCCTATTGCCGACCTTGATTTTGGGCAGCAACGTAGAAACCATCATCACTTTACTGATTGCCGCCGCGGCAACCTGGGTACTGGCCTATGCCATCTCCCACCTGGATTTGATGATTCTGCGCAAAATTGCCCCCCATCATGCCCGCCCCTATAAAACCCCGATGTATCCCGTGCTGCAAATCTTGGGCATTGCCAGCATGATCTATCTCTTTATCAATAATTCGCCCACCCCGGAAATGACGCAAACGGTTTACACCATGACCGGCAGCCTGTTGTTGGTGGTGGTGGTATTGTCGGCCTTGTGGGTGAAATTGGTGATGAAAAAAGGTTTGTTTGAGCGCGAGCCCCTCCCCTCCGCCCAAACAGAGAACAAACCGTAAGCCGCCCCGGCCAGCAAACCGCCTAACAACGCACCTTCGTCAGCAGGCGGTTTGTTGGCCATCGAATTCAGGCTACCTGAAAACCAATCCGCAACATGCCTGGTGTCAATGATGAAACGGCAGGCCACAAGCCGGCCAAACCGACAAAGCCATTGACGCACACTTCAAATGCTAATATATTAGTGTTGTATGGATGCTTGCTAAGCGATGCGGCTATGCCGTCGCCTGCCTACCAAGCGCATTGCATTGCGCCATCTTTTCAATAAGAACCTGTTCAAAGTCTTCGTTGCGGCGGTATTTCCGGTCAAAATCCCGCATCTGCTGCGTTGAAAATACTTGCAAGATGTTCAATCTTGCGCGCATTTTCGCCTTGCATCTGCGGTTTTTGCCTCGAAAAACCGCTGCGCAAGAAGACTTTGAACAGGTTCTAAGAAAATCGTAAAAAATAGAAGGATTGCAACCCATATCCAGTCTGAGACCTTTGCAAAACCCTCAGATGTGGATGCAGTTCAAGGCGTAGCAGCGCAGCGAGCGCAGACATATCACACGATAGGCAAGCGAGCGAGCAGCACGCAACGCAGAAATGCGCCGCAGATGGGGGTTTTGCAAAGGTCTCAGTCTGAATTGCCCCTGTCCCACATCTGCGAATTTTTCTGTGGCGAAGGGGAGGCTTCGGCCGGCAAGGCTGTGACGCGGGCAGGCAATCGGCCATTCCAATCAAGAAGGAGATAGAGACGATGAATTACCAAATGCTGATCAACGGGCAACTGCTGGACGGCGCCCATACTTTTGACGTGATCAACCCGGCTACCAAGGCCGTGATTGCGCAAGCGCCCCAGGCGAGCCTGGCGCAGCTGGATGAGGCGGTGGCCGCCGCGCGCGCCGCATTCCCGGCTTGGTCGGCGCTGGCTTATGCCGAGCGTAAAAGCCGTTTGCTGGCTTTGGCCGACGCTTTGGAAGCGGCGGCGGACGATTTGGCCGCCACGCTCACCCAGGAGCAAGGCAAGCCGCTGAAAGGCTTTTTCGGCATGGGCGCCGGTTTTGAGCTGGGCGGCACTTTGGCTTGGATACGCGGCACCTGTGATTATGAATTGCAGCCCGCCGTGATTCAGGACGACGCAGCGTTGCGGATAGAGGTTCACCGCAAGCCCTTGGGTGTGGTCGGCTCGATTACGCCGTGGAACTACCCGCTGATGATCAGCATTTGGCACGCCGTTCCGGCTCTGCTCACGGGCAATACCGTGGTGCTCAAGCCTTCCGAGCTGACGCCTTTGACGGTGCTGAAGCTGGCCCGTCTGGCCAAAGACATTTTGCCGCCCGGCGTGCTGAACATCGTGTCCGGCAAAGGCGACATCGGTGCGGCCATTGCGGCGCATCCGGACATCGACAAAGTGGTGTTTACCGGCTCCAGCCCCACCGGGCGGTCGGTGATGCAAAATGCCAGCGCCAATTTGAAACGCCTCACGCTGGAATTGGGCGGCAACGATGCCGGCATTGTGCTGGCCGACGCCGATATCGAAGCCATTGCGCCCAAGATTTTTGCCACCGCTTTTATCAATAACGGCCAAACCTGTGCTGCTTTGAAACGGCTGTATGTGCACGAATCGGTGTATGAGCGTTTGTGTGCCGCCTTGGTTGGCATTGCCCAATCCGTCAAAACGGGTAACGGCCTGGAGGAAGACAGCGATTTTGGCCCCCTGCAAAACGCCAAACAGCTTGACATTGTGCAAGCGCTGGCCGAAGACGCCCGCGCTGGCGGCGCCCATTTCCTGTGCGGCGGCGAGATAGTGGATGACAGCGGCTATTTTTACCCCATCACCTTGGTGGGCAACATCAGCGACGGCGCGCGCTTGGTAGATGAAGAACAGTTCGGCCCGATTTTGCCCATTATCCAATTTAGTGATGTTGAGGAAGTATTGCAGCGCGCCAACCGCAGCGCTTACGGTTTGGGCGGCTCTGTTTGGTCGAGCAATATCGAGGCCGCCCAAGCGTTGGCGCAACGGCTGGAATGCGGCAGCGCCTGGGTCAACCACCACGGCGCCATTCAGCCCAACGCGCCTTTTGGCGGCGTGAAACAATCCGGTTTCGGCGCCGAATTTGGCGCCGTCGGCCTGGAAGAATTCACTTCTATCCAAACCGTGCACATTCATAAGTCTGCCTAAACCGGCAGACGTGCAAACCGCTCAACACACCCCTAAACGGTATGCCCTGGCACCACGCCCGGCCATCGCGCAGGCTACCTGAAAACACGGTAGCAGGCGTTTGGCTCGGGTAGGGCGCGGGCAGATTGAACGGCGCATCGCCGTGCCAACAGAAATGGAAAACCTATGCAACACAATGGCGTTCAGCGCACCATTTATGGCCTTATTTTAAATGACCGGCAAAGCCTGGCCGATTTGGGCGGGCAATTGACAGCCGCGCCCTATCAGGCGCCGCCCCAAGCGCCGGTGCTGTATATCAAGCCCGCCAACACCGTCAATACCTCGGGCGTGGTGGTTTTGCCTGCGGGCGCGGAGGCGCTGGAAGTGGGTGCCACCGTGGCGCTGGTGCTGGGCAAAACCGCCCGCCGCCTGAGTCGGGAACAGGCGCTGGAAGCGCTGGCGGGCGTGGCTTTGGCCGTGGATTTAAGCGTGCCGCATGACAGCTATTACCGGCCGGCGGTGCGTGAAAAATGTTTCGACGGCTCTTTGCTGCTGGGCGAGGTACAAACCTTGGCGGCGGTGGGCGATTTGCAAGATGTGTGCATTCATACGGCGGTAAACGGTCAGGCGCTCAGCGCGCGCAGCTTGGCGGATTTGTCGCGTGATGCGGCACAGCTGTTGGCCGATGTGACCGAGTTTATGACGCTGCATGCAGGCGATGTCTTGTTGATGGGCGTGCCGTATCAGGCCTGCCAAGCGGCTGCGGCCGATGAGGTGCGCATCACCGCCAAAGGCTTGGGGGCGCTGGATTTCACCCTCAGCCCGCCTGCCCCGCCCGTATGCACACATGAACACCGCTTGAGCATGCACGCGCCCCGCATGGGTCGTGTGCGCATCAACGGCCAAATCCACACGGTAACCCCGGCAGCAGACGGCCAAGTGGCCACGGCCGACGGACGGCTGTTTGCCGCAACGGCGGTGGAATGGTTGCCGCCGCTGGCTGCCGGGACGGTATTCGCCTTGGGGCTCAATTATGCCGACCACGCCAAAGAGCTGGCTTTTAAAGCGCCGGAAACACCGCTGGTGTTTTTAAAAGGCGCCAATACACTGACGGGGCATCAGGCGCTGACCCGCCGCCCGGACGGCGTTGAATACATGCATTATGAATGCGAATTGGCGGTGGTCATCGGCAAAACCGCGCGCAATGTCAGCCGTGAAACCGCCAAAGACTACATTTTGGGCTATACCGTGGTCAACGACTATGCCATTCGTGATTATCTGGAAAACTATTACCGCCCCAATTTGCGGGTGAAAAACCGCGATCACGCCACCCCCATCGGCCCCTGGCTGACCCGCGCCGACCAGATTGACGACCCGATGGCGCTGGCCCTGACCACCCGCGTCAATGGCAAAACCACCCAGCAGGGCAGCACCCGCGACATGATTTTCAGTGTTTATGACCTGGTGGCGTATCTGTCTTCCATCATGACCCTGCAGCCGGGCGACATCATTCTGACCGGTACGCCGGAGGGGCTGGCCGATGTGCGGCCCGGCGATGTGGTGGAAACCGAAATCGAAGGTTTGGGCGTTTTGCGCAACACCATTGCCGATGATGCGCACTATTTCAGCCAGCACGCATAATACATCTATTCACAACAAGGGTAACCCTATGATCAAGCATTTAATCAATGGCCGGCAGGTAGAGAGCCCGGAAACATTTGCAGTTATCAACCCGGCCACCGGCAAAGTGATTGCCCATGCCGCCCGTGGCGGGCGCAAAGAAGTGAATGCGGCCGTTGCCGCAGCCAAGGCGGCCTTCCCGGCTTGGGCGGCCACCCCGGCCAAAGAGCGCGCGCGTCTGATGCGCAATGTGGGCGATTTGATTGTGAAAAACGTCCCCGAGCTGGCGGCCATGGAAACCGAGGACTGCGGCCAGGTCATCGGCCAAACCCAAAAAGCCCTGATTCCGCGCGCGGCCGACAATTTCTACTATTTTGCCGAGCTGATGCAACACCAGCACGGCGAAACCTATGATTCGGATACCGGCCACCTCAACTACACCCTATGGCGGCCGGTGGGCGTTTGCGCCCTGATTTCGCCGTGGAATGTGCCGTTTATGACGGCTACCTGGAAAACGGCGCCCTGCTTGGCTTTGGGCAATACCGCAGTCATGAAAATGTCGGAGCTCTCGCCCATGACCGTCACCCGCTTGGGGGAATTGATCCAAGAAGCAGGCGTGCCCGACGGGGTCTTCAATCTGGTGCACGGTTACGGCACGGAGGCCGGCGAGCCTCTGGTGTCGCACCCCGATGTGCGCGCCATCTCCTTTACCGGCTCCACGGTTACCGGCGAGCGCATCATCCGTGCGGCCGGCCTGAAAAAATTCTCCATGGAATTGGGCGGCAAATCACCGTTCATCATTTTTGCGGATGCCGATTACGAACGGGCGCTGGATGCCGCCTTATTCATGATTTTCTCCAATAACGGCCAACGCTGCACCGCCGGCTCCCGCATTTTGGTGGAACGCAGCATTTACGACAAATTCGTGGCCGATTTTGTTGCGCGCGCCGCCAAATTGACGCTGGGCGATCCGCAAGACCCGCAAACCATTATCGGCCCCATGATCAGCCAGGCGCACTGGCAGAAAGTGACCGGCTATATCGAAGCCGGCCAGCGCGAAGGGGCGCGCATGGTGTTGGGCGGCCACACGCCCGAAGTGGCGCCCGAATTTAAAGACGGCTTCTGGGTGGCGCCCACGGTGTTTGCCGATGTCGACAACAAAATGAGCATCGCCCAGGACGAAATTTTCGGACCGGTGCCGTGCATTATTCCTTTTAAAACCGAAGAAGAGGCGCTACAGATTGCCAACGATACCCCTTATGGCCTGTCGTCTTATTTATGGACGGAAAACACCGGCCGCATGTTGCGCCTGGCCAAAGCCATCGATGCGGGCATGACTTTTGTCAACAGCCAGAATGTGCGCGACTTGCGCCAGCCCTTCGGCGGCACCAAAGCCTCCGGCACCGGCCGCGAAGGCAATCATTACAGCTACGAAGCCTTCTGCGAAGCCAAAAACGTGGCCGTCTCTTACGGCAGCCACCCGATTCCGCGCTGGGGGGTGTGAAATGGGTACCCTCTCTTTGGCCGCCAAAATCACCCATGTGCCCTCCATGTATTTATCTGAGTTGGACGGGCCGCACAAAGGCTGCCGCCAAAAGGCGATCGACGGCCATCATGAAATCGACCGCCGTTGCCGTGCCTTGGGGGTGGACACCATTGTGGTGTTCGACACCCATTGGCTGGTGAACAGCGGCTACCACATCAATTGTGCGCCCCATTTTGAGGGCATTTATACCAGCAACGAGTTGCCGCACTTTATTAAAAACATGCCCTACGACTACCCCGGCAATCCAGAATTGGGGGCAATGATTGCCGAATGCGCCAACCACATGGGCGTGCACACGCGCGCGCATGCCGATACCAGCTTGGGGCCGGAATACGGCACGCTGGTGCCGATGCGCTATATGAACGGCGACAAGCATTACCGCGTGATCTCGATTTCCGCCATGTGCCAGGTGCACAGCCTGGCAGACAGCGCCAAGCTGGGGCTGGCCGTGCGTCAGGCGGTGGAAGAAAAATACGCCGGCAATGTGGCCATTTTTGCCAGCGGGTCTTTGTCGCACCGTTTTGCCCAAAACGGCAGCGGCGACGCGTTTTTCCACAAGATTTGGGATCCGTTTTTGGGTTCCGTCGACGAGTATGTGGTCAAGCTGTGGGAAAGCGGCGACTGGCCGACCTTTTGCAATATGCTGCCTATGTATGCGGAAAAATGCTACGGCGAAGGCATGATGCACGATACGGCCATGTTGCTGGGCGCCATGGGTTGGGACAGCTACCGCGGCAAGGTGGAGGTGGTCACGCCTTATTTCCCTTCCTCCGGTACCGGCCAAATCAATGCCATTTTCCCGGTATTGCCCGTCAATCGCGCCGAAATCGACATTCGGATTTGAAAGAAAGCCATGCCACATCTGATTTACGAATACAGCGACAATCTGTCCGACCAAGACATTCAAGGTTTGGTGGACAAATCCGCCCAGGTGATTATCGCCCAAGGCGGCGTGTTTCCCACCGGCGGCATCCGCGTGCGCGCCCATTGCGTGCGCGAATACACCATTGCCGACGGCGCCGGCCGAAAGCTAGAGCCCAGCGATGCCTTTGTGCATGCGCATTTGAAAATTGGCCGCGGCCGCACGCCGGAGCAACTGCAAAAAGTGTGTGATGATCTGTTTGCCCTGATGAGCGCGCACTTTGCCGAAGCGTTCAAGCAGCGGGGGCTGGCCTTGTCGCTGGAATACTCCGAATTTGGCAACGGCACCTGGAAACAAAACAATCTGCACGACCGCTACCGTTAAACCGGCCACCAAAGGATGCCTTATGCAAGAAGCAGAGATTAAAGCAGCAGCCGAGCGCCTGTATCATGCCGAAAAAAGCGGCGTACAAATACGCCAGATTTCCTTAAGCCACCCGGAAATCACCATTGAAGACGCCTATGCCATCCAACGCGCCCTGATTCAATTGAAACTGGCCGAAGGCCGCCGCATCATCGGCCACAAAATCGGCCTGACTTCGCGCGCCATGCAGCAGTCGTCCCAGATAGACGAGCCCGATTACGGCACCTTGCTGGACGATATGCTGTATGCCGACGGCAGCGACATTCCCATGGATTCCTTCATCGATCCCATGCTGGAAGTAGAACTCGCCTTTATTTTGCACCAGCCTTTGCAAGGCGATCAGGTCAGCCTGACCGACGTGCTCTCCGCTACCGAATATGTGGTGCCTGCCGTGGAGCTGATTGATGCCCGCTGCCACCGGATAGACCCGGAGAGCAAGCGGCCGCGCAAGGTAATGGACACCATTTCCGACAATGCGGCCAACTTGGGCATCATCATGGGCGGGCGTCCGGTCAAACCCACCGAAGTGGACTTGCGCTGGGTGGCCGCCCTGTTGTACCGCAACGGCGTGATCGAAGAAACCGGCGTTGCCGCCGGGGTACTGGGGCATCCGGCCAAGGGCATTGCCTGGCTGGCCAAAAAATTTGCCCCCTACGGCATCGCCTTGGAAGCCGGACAAATCTTACTGGCCGGATCATTTACCCGCCCGGTGCGCATCCGCCCGAACGACACTTTCCATATCGATTACGGCCCCCTGGGCAGCATCAGTTGCCGCTTTGTCACCGGCCAATAAGGAGCGTTTATGGATATGCCCGTCAATCGCTTCAAGCAAAAACTGCATGAGCGCCAGCGCCAAATCGGCCTGTTCCTGGGGCTGGGGGACGCCTATGCGGCCGAAGTGGTGGCCACCGCCGGTTTTGACTGGCTATTGATTGATGGCGAACACGGCCCCAACGATGTGCGCAGCATACGCGACCAGTTGCAAGTATTGGCCGCCTACCCGGCGCAGCAGGCCGTGGTGCGTCTGGCAGACCACAACCCGGCCACCATCAAACGGGTGCTGGATGTGGGCGCACAAACCCTGATGATTCCGATGGTGGAAACCGCCGGGCAGGCCGCCGCACTGGTGCGCGCCACACGCTACCCGCCCCAAGGCATACGCGGCGTGGGCACCGCCATGGCGCGTGCCGCCCGCTGGAATGCGGTGGCCGATTATTTCGCCCAGGCCGATGGGCAGATGTGTTTGATTGTACAAATAGAATCGGTGTCCGGCTTGGCAAATTTGGCTGAGATTGCCACCGTGGACGGCGTGGACGCCGTTTTTATCGGTCCCTCCGATTTGGCAGCATCCATGGGGCATTTGGGCCAGCCTTCGCATCCCGATGTCCAACAAGCGGTGGCTCAGGCCATTCAAACCATCGCCCAAGCCGGCAAGGCCGCCGGCGTGTTTTCGGCAGATCCGCAAGTGGCGCAAGCCTACGAACGGCTGGGCGCCAGCTTTATGCTGGTGGGGGTGGACACCCTGCTGCTGCGCCAAGCAGCCGTCTCCTTGATGGCCAAATTCGGCGGCGGTGCCCAAAACAATATGGCGCCATACTGATTTCCAAACCTGAGATTTTTGCAAAATCCCATCTGCGGCGCTTTTTTCGCCGCGAAACCCGCCCGCAAAACCGAGGGCGGGTTTGCTATGCAAACACACACGGGGGAGGGTGGTGTGCCTGCCTCCAGAGCATCTTTAGCCTGCCGGCCTGAATGATGGCTTATTTGTTGGGTTTGGTATAAGATGCCGACATGGTGTCCATCAAGCCTACCCTATACACAATCATATGGCTTTATGGACACCGCTTCTATATTGTATCGGGATGGCGAGGTCAGGCCGCAAAAACGCAGCTTGGCTCATACGGCGGCAGTCAGGTTTTGCCGGCATTTGTATGATGAGCGGTTTTTGGCTTCGTCAATCCGTGATGCCATCGAGGAAAGCCATCCGTAATCGGGTAAAAGCACGGCTGCGCACATTGCCACCCCTTGCGGGACTGCCGCAGCAGACGGAACATTTCATCAAAAACCGCCATTATGTTAGCCGCCAACAGCCCTCAGCCATGAGCCAAGAATACCGTAACCTACCCATGTTGCTATATAAGGCCCGGGAAAGCTTTATGACTCAATTTCGCCCCATACTCAATGAGTTTGGCGTTACCGAGCAGCAATGGCGTATTATCCGGGCTCTGGCCGAGCAAGGCGATTTGGAGCCGCGCCAGTTGTGCGAACAATGCCTGATTCTCAGTCCCAGCATGGCCGGCATGCTGAAGCGTATGGAAGAGTTGGGCTTGATTGAAAAGATTCCGATGGCGGATCAGCGCCGCATCCGCATCCATCTGACCGATCAGGCCCGACAGCTCTATACCCAGGCAAAAGAACGTATTGCTCAGGAATACCAAAGCATTGCGGGAAAAATCGGCCAAGAACCAATAGCGAATCTATATCAGGCTTTGGACATCATCATCGAAGAATTAAAACCTTTTCAAAACCCCCGTACTTAGGGCGGGTCGTCACCAAGCGTTGCGGCGGTATTTTAGCTTCGCAAGCATGATGACGATACGCCCTAGAATCTGTTGGTGATGGGGATTTTATCGGTGCCCTTCTCTAACGCCTCTCTGTAGCCATTGTACGGAAACAAACGGTTTCCGAAATGGAGACCTTTGCCCGTCTGCGGCGCATTCCTGCGTTGTGCGTTTATGCTTTAGGGGGTATCTATCTTCATGATGGGGCTGCACTCGCTGCGCTGCTGTGCCTCGAGATGCCTCCGCATCTGGGAATTTCAATATATAAGGTCTCAGGTTGTGATTCAGAGAATAAGGAGTTGAAATGAACAAATGGTTGGCTGCCGGTGTGTCTGTTTTGGGTTTGCTGCTGGCTGTGCCTGCCGCCGCCCGGCCGCCGAGCGAGGAGTCGGTGGCGCGGCTGATGGCGGTGCAGAATATGGAGGCCGGCTTGAGCGAATTGCTACCGGCCATGTCCGCCTTGATGGCGGAGCAGTTCCGGAACGATTTGCAACGTCGCGGTTATTCCGAGGTGCAGCAGAATGCTTGGCGCAAAACGGTGTTTCCTTTGATTGACCAGGCGGTGCAGCGGGCGATCGGTTCGCCCGAGCTGCACCGTGAAATGAAAGCCGTCTTCGCGCAGGCGGTGCGGGAGATTTATAGCCAAGAGGAAGTGGATGCGTTGCTGGCTTTTTATGATTCTCCGACCGGGCAGTCGCTGCTGCGCAAACAAGGGCGGCTCACCGCTTTGATTGCCGGCCAAGTGCAGTCTTTGGGGGTGCGTTATACCGAAGCCGAGTTCAAGCGCGCCCGCCTGCAAATCGAGCGCGCCTGGCGGCAAGTCGATCCCGATTTCCGCACCGAATAAAGCCGTTCAGGCTACCTGAAAGCAGATCATGTATCCGATCCTCAACCACCTGATTGCCCAACACCCCGAAACGCGCCGCGCCTTGACCGCCCACGGCGGCCGCCGCTTCGAGCTGGCCGCCGCCGGCTGGCGTTTGTGCGCCGTGATTTCGGCGGAAGGTTATCTGGCCGCTGCCCAAGGGGCTCCCGAAACCGTGCTGTGCTTTCGCAACAGCGCGGTGCAGAAAGTGCTTCAGGGACAGACGCCCGGCGTGGACGACATCGAGGTGGCGGGCGACCATGCGCTGGGCATGGCGCTGCTGCCTTTGATCGGCGGTTTGCGCTACCACGCCGCACAAGACATCCGCCGCCTGTTCGGCGAAACGGCCGCCGAACAGGCGCAAGCCGCCGGCCGCCAAATCCGCAGCGATTGGGCGGATGTGAAGCAGGGCATGTTCGACAGCGTCAGCGATTATGTGCGCCGCCACGACGATACCGTGGCCGTCCATCGCGACACCTTCGCGCCGTTTGCCGAAGCGGTGGAAACCCTGCGCGACGATGCCGCCCGTCTGGAGGCCCGTTTGAAACGTTTGGCGCGTTAAGCGCTTTCAGGTAGCCTCTGTCTGCCGCCTCCGCTACAATCGCCCGCTTTTTCAAGCACGCTTCGCCCATGACCAAACCGAATCTGCCGCCGCGCCGTTTGTGCGTTGCCCCCATGCTCGATTGGACCGACCGCCATTACCGCTATATGGCGCGCCAAATCAGCCGCCATACCTGGCTCTACACCGAGATGATCAATGCCGGTGCGGTGGTGTACGGCGACGAAGCGCGTTTTCTGCTGAAAGACGAATGCGAGCAGCCGGTGGCCCTGCAGTTGGGCGGCAGCGATCCGGCTCTGCTGGCGGCGGCGGCCAAAAAGGCGGCGGCCTACGCTTATGACGAAATCAACCTCAACTGCGGCTGCCCCAGCCCGCGGGTGCAAAAAGGCGCGTTCGGCGCCTGTTTGATGCAGGAGGCGGATTTGGTGGTCGATTGTTTGAATGCCATGCAGGAGGCCGCGCCCGAGTGCGAGGTGACGGTGAAGCACCGCATCGGCGTGGACCGGCAAACCGAATACCAAACCGTGGCCGATTTTGTCGGCATCCTGGCGCGGAAAACGGCCTGCCGCACCTTTATCGTGCATGCCCGCAATGCCTGGCTGGACGGCCTGTCGCCCAAAGAAAACCGCGATGTGCCGCCCCTCAAATACGAATATGTGTACCGCTTGAAACGCGAGTTTCCCGAGTTGGAAATCATCATCAACGGCGGCATCACCGACAATGAGCAGATTGCCGCCCACCTGCTGCAGGCGGACGGCGTGATGGTGGGGCGCGAGTGTTACCACAACCCGATGATCATGCGCGATTGGGATCAGCGTTTTTACGGCAGCAGGCTACCTGAAACCACCCATGCCGAACTGGTGGACAAGCTCTACCGCTATATGGCGGCGCAGATTGCCGCCGGCCGCGGCACCACGGTGCGCCACATGGCCCGCCATTATTTGGGCTTGATGCACGGCTTGAAAAACGCGCGCGCATGGCGGCGGATGCTGTCGGACGCGGCGCTGTTGAAACCGAACCGGCCGCAGCTGATTCTGGAGGCATGGGCGCAGGTGGCTCCTTTCGCGGGGCAGTAAAGAGGCATAAGCGGTGCCGCCGGCCGCGAAACCGTTGCCATTTCGCAACCGGCCAAAGGCTTTTGCGGGGCGGCCGTCACCATTTGATCACAATAGTGCTATGATTCGAGCGGTTTTGATACCGCTCAAACAACCTGAATATACTTTTTCGGAGACGCTAAATAATGAAGATGAATAAATCTGTTTTGGCTGCCATGATGATGGCTTTTGCCCTGAGCGCCTGCGGCGACAAAGCCGCTGATCCCGCGCCTGCCGCCAGCGAAGTCGCTGCGTCGGCCGCCAGCGAAGCGATGCCCGCTTCGGAAGCCGCTCCGGCTTCCGAAGCCACTCCGCCGGTAGAGCCGGTTTCCGCTCCTGCCGAGGGTGCGGCCGCTTCTGCCGCCCCGGCCGCTCTGGATGCCACCTGCCAAGCCTACTTCGACCGCGTAGAAGCCTGCTTGGCCAAAGTAGACCAAGGTGTGGCCGCTTCTTTCGCCACCCAAAACGAAGAGCTGAAAAAATCTTTGGCTGAATCGCCTGCCGAACAACAGGCCGCTGCGTGTAAACAAGCCAACGATATGTTTGCCGAAAGCGCCAAAGCGCTGAGCTGCGAATAATCCGGCCGCCTCTGCCAACCCCGCCTGCATCAGGCGGGGTTGTTTTTCTCTTTTCAGGCTGAAACCTTGGCACACTTCCGTTTGCGGCGCATTTCTGTATCGTGTGCCGCCCGCCGCGCCTGCCCTGCCTTGAAGGACGCCCGCATCCGGCAATGTGCAAATCCTTATCCCGTCTGTTTGCCGCTATGAATATGTTTATCTCTTCCCTGCAGTTTGCCCTCAACATTATGCTGCCCAATATCCTGCTGCTGTTGCTGGGTTGGGGTTTGAAACGGATCGGCTACCTGAACGAAGCGTTTTGTGCCGAGGCCTCGCGCACCGTGTTTCTGGTGTCGCTGCCGCTGCTGCTGTTTCTCGGCATTCTCAACGGTAAGGCCGACTATGCCGCGCAATCCGTGCTGTTGGCGGCCGGCATCGGCAGCACCCTGATGATTTTCACCTTGGCCGAGTGGGCGGCGGCGCGTTGGGTCAGGCAGACGGAAGACAAAGGCGTATTCGTGCAGGGCGTGTTCCGCGGCAATCTCGCCATCATCGGCCTGTCTTTGTGCGCCAATGCTTACGGCGCGGACGGCTTGGCGGTGGCGGCGGTGTATACCGGCGTGCTCACCATTCTCTACAATATTTTGGCGGTGATGACGCTCAGCCGCCATCAGGGCCGGCGGCTCAAATGGGGCGCCATGCTGCGCACCATCTTGAAAAACCCGCTGATTCTGGGTATTGCCGCCGCCATGCTGGTGCAGCAAAGCGGGATCAGTGTGCCCAAGCCCTTGCTGAGCACGGCCAAGTATTTGGGCGATTTGGCTTTGCCGATGGCTTTGCTGTGCGCGGGAGCCACGTTCAATATGAAAAGCCTGTTCGGCGCGGGCGATATTTCCCTGTGGGCCGGTGCCGGCCGCTTGCTGTTCGCCCCCGTGCTGGCGGTGGCGGTGGGTTTGGCCTTCGGTTTGCGCGGGCTGCACATGGGGGTGCTGTTTCTGATGTCGGCCACGCCGGTGGCGGCGGCCAGCTATGTGATGACCCGCGCCTTGGGCGGCAATGCCACGGCGGCGGCCAATATCCTCGGTTTCACCACCGCCGCTTCCATGCTCACCACTTCGCTGGGCATTGTGATAATGTACGGCCTCGGGCTGATGTAGTGCATACCGCTCATGGCCTGTAAATGAAAGGGTGGGTATTCCTGCTTGCCGTATGGAAGGCGTTTGTAGGAATCTTGCCGGATAAGGAGCAGCAAGGTGCGTGTGCATTTCTTTTTGCTGGCCGGGCTGGTTGCCGCTTTGTGTGGGACAGCGGCCGATATGCTGCTGGTCGGGTTCATACAGGCGCCCCAGCGTTACCCCGAATTTATCAGGCTGTTTGGCGAAGAGGCGGATTTGGCCACGCTGATGTTGCCTGCCGATGCCCAAAGCCTGTTATGGGGCGTGTTGCCGGCCACGTTTACTGCGGTACTGTATCTGGCGGCTTCTTTTGGCGTGTATCGTCTGCATGATGTGCAAAACGCCGCTGCCCGTTGGAGCCTGGCCTTGCTGCTTGCCGGCTATGCCCTCTCGCCGTTGGCGCATGCCGGCTTTTATTATCTTGGCGTGGCCGCGCATGCCTTGCGTGACAGTCCGCATGCCGCGCACGCTGTTTTGGCGGCACACTGGCGGCAGTTGCACGCCATGTTGTTGCATTGGCTGCCGGCGGTGCTTTTGCTGGCTGCAGGGTGGTTGCTGTTTGCTGTGCAAACCTTGCGGGGGCGGACCCGGCTCCCCTCCTGGTTGCGGTTTTTAACCCTGTGCCGGTGGCATTGGCGTTGGCCGGGTTATGCAGTTTGTTTCCGCAAGTGCAGATTGCGGCTTTGATTGGCGGCGCCGCTTTGAACTTGGCTCAGGCAGTCTTTTTTGGAACCGCTTTGTGCCGGGTCAGGCTACCTGAAAGGAAAATATGAAACAATATCTCGATCTGATGCGGCATGTGCTGGATACCGGCACCGATAAAGCCGACCGTACCGGCACCGGCACCCGTTCGGTGTTCGGCCATCAAATGCGTTTCGATTTGGCGGCCGGCTTCCCCCTGCTCACCACCAAGAAACTGCATTTGCGTTCCATCATTCACGAATTGCTGTGGTTTTTGCGCGGCGACACCAATATCGGCTACCTGAAAGCCAATAATGTGTCGATTTGGGACGAATGGGCCGACGAAAACGGCGATTTGGGGCCGGTGTACGGCTATCAGTGGCGCTCTTGGCCCGCGCCAGACGGCCGCCGCATCGACCAAATCAGCCAGGTATTGGCGCAAATCCGCCGCAACCCCGACAGCCGCCGCCTGCTGGTGTCGGCTTGGAACCCCGCCTTGGTGGACGAAATGGCGCTGCCGCCCTGCCACGCCCTGTTCCAGTTTTACGTGGCCGAAGGCCGGCTTTCCTGCCAACTGTACCAGCGCAGCGCCGATATTTTCCTCGGCGTACCCTTCAATATCGCCAGCTACGCCCTGCTTACCCTGATGGTGGCGCAGGTGTGCGGTTTGCAGCCGGGCGCATTCATCCACACTTTGGGCGACGCCCACCTATACAGCAACCATTTCGAGCAGGCGCGCCTGCAACTGACGCGCGAACCGCGCCCCCTGCCGCAGATGCGCCTCAATCCGGCGGTGGACGATTTGTTTGCCTTCCGTTTTGAAGATTTTGAATTGCACGATTACCACCCGCACCCGCACATCAAGGCCGAAGTGGCGGTGTGATGTGGCATTTGCGGCGCAGCCGTGTAAATCCCGCCGGCTTTTCTTGCGCCGGTTTCGGCTTTGCGGCATAATCCCGCGCTTGTCTTGATGAAGTATAGGCACATCCCCTATACCCGCTTTTTTTAAGGAAAACAAAATGAAACCCGATACCCATCCCGATTACCACGATGTTCAGGTAAGCTGCTCCTGCGGCAACCAGTTCACCACCAAATCCGCCATGAGCAAAGAAGCGTTCAGCATCGAGGTGTGCTCAGAATGCCATCCTTTCTACACCGGAAAACAAAAAATCGTGGACAGTACCGGCCGCGTAGACAAATTCAATCAAAAATTCGGCAATATGTTCAAACGCTGAATCTGAGTTAAGGCTGCTGCGGCAGCCTTTTCTTATGCCCGGTTGGCCCCCATAATAATGCTTTGCCGGCATGCCCGGCCCACACTCCACCCGGCGGCTCCGTACAGCCGCCGGCCACCAGAGGAAACATGATGACCGAACATCCGCAAGTCGGCAGTCCCCTGTTTTACGGCGTGTTTTTTGCCGCCGTATTGATCATGATTGCCGTTGATATGCTGACCCTGAAAAAAAGCGGCGCCCACAAGGTCAGCGCCAAGGAAGCCCTGTTTTGGAGCGCCGTTTGGGTGGCCGTCTCCTGTGCTTTTGCCGGCTGGCTGTATTTCGAACTGGCAGGCAATCCGGCCTACGGCAAGGCCGTGGCCACCGAAAAAGTGTTGGAATACTTCACCGGCTATGTATTGGAAAAATCGCTGGCGGTGGACAACATCTTTGTATTCCTGATGATTTTTGCCTATTTCAAAGTACCGCCGGAATACCAGCACCGCGTGCTGCTCTACGGGGTATTCGGTGCCATTGTGCTGCGTGCGCTGATGGTGGGCATCGGTGCCGTACTGGTGCGCGAATTCAGCTGGGTGCTGTATATCTTCGGCGTATTCCTCATCTTCACCGGCCTCAAAATGCTGAAGCCGGAAAAAGAAGAAGCCGCCGATTTGGGCCGCAATCCGCTCCTGCGCTGGCTGACCGGCCACATTCCGGTGAGCAAAAATTTTGATCAGGAAAAATTCTTCACCGTGGAAAACGGCAAGCGCATGGCCACCCCGCTGCTGCTGGTGTTGGTGATGATCGAGCTGAGCGACGTGGTGTTTGCGGTGGACAGTATTCCGGCCATTTTCGCCGTCACCACCGATCCCTTTATTGTGCTGACCTCCAATATCTTTGCCATTCTCGGCCTGCGCGCGATGTATTTCCTGTTGGCCGATATCGCCGACCGCTTCGTGTTCCTCAAATACGGCCTGGCTTTCGTGCTCACCTTCATTGGCGTGAAAATGCTCGTTGTGCACTGGATACACGTGCCCATCCCCGTTTCGCTCGGTGTGATTTTCGGCGCTTTGGGCTTGTCGGTTCTGATTTCCCTGCTGTACAGCCGCCGCAACGGTTCCGCACCGCACTAAGCCTTTCGTACACGGCCGCCATCGGGCTACCTGAAATCTTTCAGGTAGCCCGATGTGCTGCAAGCGGGGCGGGTTTCGCGTAAAATGCCGCCCGTTTTGATTGTTTCCCCCACAGGATGCCCGCCCATGATCCACCCCATTTCCGCCCTGTCGCCGCTGGACGGCCGCTACGGCCAATCCGTCGCAGCCCTGCGTCCGATTTTCTCCGAATACGGCCTGATGAAAGCCCGGGTCAAAGTGGAACTCAGTTGGCTCAAAGCGCTGGCCGCCGAAGAGAAAATCCGCGAAGTGCCGGCCTTCAGCGATTTCACCCTCAATGAAATCGACCAAGTGATTGCCGATTTCTCTTTGGATGACGCCGCTGCCGTCAAAGCCATCGAAGCCACCACCAACCACGACGTGAAAGCCATCGAATACTGGCTGAAAGAGCGTTTCAACGGCGTGCCGGAAGTGTTGGCGGTGAGCGAATTCATCCATTTCGCCTGCACCAGCGAAGACATCAACAACCTCTCCCACGCCCTGATGCTCAAACAGGCGCGGGACGAAGTGCTGCTGCCCAAGCTGCGCGAAGTGGCGGCCAAACTGCGCGAGATGGCGCACAATCTGGCCGCCGTGCCGATGATGAGCCGCACCCACGGCCAACCCGCCACCCCCACCACTTTGGGCAAAGAAATCGCCAATGTGCTCGCCCGCCTCAACCGCCAAATCGGCCTGCTAGAAAAACAGGAGTTTTTGGGCAAAATCAACGGTGCCGTGGGCAACTACAACGCGCACATGGTGGCCTACCCCGATGTGGATTGGGAGGCGCACTGCCGTTATTTCGTCGAACTGGATTTGGGGCTCGCCTTCAACCCCTACACCATCCAAATCGAGCCGCACGACTATATGGCCGAGTTTTTCCAAACCCTCAGCCGCATCAACACCATCCTGATCGACTTCAACCGCGACGTATGGGGCTATATTTCGCTGGGCTATTTCAAACAAAAAGTGAAGGCCGGCGAAGTGGGCTCTTCCACCATGCCGCACAAAGTGAACCCCATCGACTTTGAAAACTCCGAAGGCAATCTGGGCATGGCCAACGCCGTATTGGGCTTTTTGGCGGAAAAACTGCCGGTGTCGCGCTGGCAGCGCGACCTCACCGACAGCACCGTGTTGCGCAATATGGGCGTGGGCGCGGGCTACACCCTGCTCGGGCTGGCCGCCCATCTGCGCGGTCTGAACAAGCTGGAAGCCAACCCCGCCGCCCTGGCCGCCGATTTGGACGCCACTTGGGAATTGCTGGCCGAGCCCATCCAAACCGTGATGCGCCGCTACGGCGTGGCCAACCCCTACGAAAAACTGAAAGACCTCACCCGCGGCAAAGACGGCATCACGCCGGGGGAATTGAAAGTATTTGTGGAAGCGCTGGATATTCCCGCCGAAGCCAAAGCCGAACTGCTGAAGCTGACCCCCGCTGCTTATGTGGGCAAGGCCGAGGCCTTGGCCAAACGGATTTAAACCCTGCCGCAAATGGACAGAGGCTACCTGAAAGCGTTTCAGGTAGCCTCTGTTTTGCCGGGCCGGCGCTTGTCAAGCGTGGCGGTGTGCCGATGTTGCACAAATGCCGAGGGCGGGGCGATCGTCCTCAATCATCGGGCGGCTTTTGGTACAATGTAAGCGCAGTTAAGCGTTTCCGACCCCCTCAGTACGCAAGGATATTTTGATGACTTCCCACAACCCTGCAGTCGGTATGAAAGGCGTCAATTTTGTGGCGGCAGCCGTTTTGCTCGCCATCTCGGCCTATTTTGTTTATTGGGGATTGGGCTACACCCATTACAACCATCCGATTCTGTTCGTGCTGGCCGCCTTCCTCGGCATTTTCATGGCCTTCAATATCGGCGGCAACGATGTCGCGAACTCTTTCGGCACCTCTGTGGGCGCCGGCACGCTCACCATTCCGCAGGCTTTGGCGATTGCCGCCCTGTTTGAAGTGAGCGGGGCGGTGTTGGCGGGCGGCGAGGTCACGTCCACCATCCGCAGCGGCATTGTGGATTTGGGCGGCTTGGACATCCGGCCGCTGCAGTTTGTCTACATCATGATGGCGGCCTTGGCGGCGGCGGCTTTCTGGCTGCTGTTCGCCACCCGTAAAGGCTGGCCGGTGTCCACCACCCACGCCATTATCGGCGGCATTGTGGGCGGCTCCTTGGTATTGGGTTTCCAAATCGGCGGGCCGGCAGGCGGCCTGAGCCTGGTGAAGTGGAGCAAAATCGGCGAAATCGCCATTTCTTGGGTGCTCTCGCCCCTGCTCGGCGGGCTGACCTCCTATCTGATTTTCAAGTGCATCAAAAAATACATTCTCGGCTACAACGAAGCCGCCGAGCAGCAAATCCGCGCTTTGCGCCAGCAAAAAACGGATTACAAAAAAAACCACAAAACCCTGTTCGACCAAATGACGGAAGTGCAACAGTTGGCCTACACCGCGGCCATGGTGCGCGATGCCCAGATTTACAACGAAGGCAATTACCGCGAAGAGGATTTGGAGTCCGACTACTACCGCGAGCTGCACCGGATTGAGCGGCACAAGCACGAAGTGAAGGCCTTCCGCGCCCTGCAGGTTTGGGTGCCGGTAGTGGGGGCAGCGGGCGGCATGATGATTGCGGCCATGCTGCTGTTCAAAGGCCTGAAGCATTTGAATCTCGGCCTCACCGATCTGCACAATGTCCTGATTATGGGCATGGTGGGGGCGGCGATTTGGATGGCGACTTTTGCCTATGCGCGCCAGCTGAAATCGGGCGACAGCACCGACCGCGCCACCTTCATCATGTTCAGCTGGCTGCAAGTGTTCACCGCCTGCGGTTTCGCCTTCAGCCACGGCTCCAACGACATCGCCAATGCCATCGGCCCGTTTGCCGCCATCATGGACGTGTTGCGCAGCGGCGAAATGGGCAGCAAGGCGGCGATTCCGCCGATTGCCATGCTCACCTTCGGCGTGGCCTTGATTGTGGGCTTGTGGTTTATCGGTAAGGAAGTGATTGCCACGGTGGGCGAAAATCTGGCGAAGATGCACCCCTCCTCCGGCTTTACCGCCGAATTGGCCGCCGCCGCCATTGTGATGCTGGCCTCCGCCTTGGGCTTGCCGGTGTCCAGCACCCATATCCTGGTGGGCGCGGTGCTCGGCATCGGTTTGGTGAACAAAAACGCCAACTGGGAATTGATGAAGCCGATTGCGCTGGCCTGGGTGATTACCGTGCCGGCCGCCGCCATGCTGGCGGCGGTGAGCTTCCTGTTGTTTAACGGCATTTTCGGTTGAACGGCTTGTGTGTTTAATAGGCTACCTGAAAGGTTTTCAGGTAGCCTGATTGTTGCTATTGCTCTGAATGGTGGGTCATGAATCTGTCTCCCGAACTTTGGCTGTTGCTCTGTACTTCGTCGGCCGTATTGGGCGGCCTGCTGGTGTGGCTGTGGCTGCGCGGCCGCTTTCAGGCCGAGCGGCATCAATTCCAATTGGCGCAAACGGCCTTGCAGGAACACCTGAACGCGGCGCGGCAGCGGCAGCAGGACGGCGAGGCCGCCCGTTTGGCGGCGGAAGACAAGCTGGCGCATTGGCAGCAGCGCTGCCACGGCGAGCAGAGCCGGGCGGCGGCGGCGGCAGAAGCCGCCCGCCAATGGCAGGAGCGGGCGGCGCAGAGCGAAGGCAGCCGGCAGGCAGAGGCGCAAGATTATGCCGTGCTGCAGCAGGAGTTGGCCGATCTGCGCCTGCGCCACGAGCGGCTGTGCACCCAAATCGAGCAGGAGCGGCTGGCGCAAGAAGAAAAATTGGCTTTGCTTGGTGAGGCGCGGCAAAGCCTGAGCAGCCAGTTCCAACATCTGGCCAACGAAATTTTGGAAGAAAAAAGCCGCCGCTTCAGCGAGCAAAACCGCGAGCAGATCGGCTTGCTGCTGAATCCCTTAAATGAGCGCATCAGCGGTTTCAGCCAGTTGGTGCAGAACACTTATGAAAAGGAGGCCAAGGAGCGGCTGACGCTGGAAAACGAGCTCAAGCGCCTGCAGCAGCTCAACCACCAGCTGCACGACGACGCCCAAGCCCTCACCCGCGCTCTGGTGGGCAGCCGCAACAAAAGCCAGGGCAATTGGGGCGAGATGATTTTGGAGAAAGTG
This sequence comes from Eikenella sp., assembly GCA_030528345.1. Taxonomy (GTDB): domain Bacteria; phylum Pseudomonadota; class Gammaproteobacteria; order Burkholderiales; family Neisseriaceae; genus Eikenella. Next base: position 52,259 of record JAUMZB010000002.1, on the reverse strand, counting down.
CTGGAGAGTTCGGGCTTGGTGAAAGGGCGCGAATACAGCGTGCAAAGCGGCGGACGCCACACCGACGAAGACGGCCGCAGCCGCTATCTGCAACCCGATGTCTTGGTGCATCTGCCGGAAAACAAACAGATTATTATTGATGCCAAGGTTTCGCTTACTGCCTATGTACGCTACACCGGGGCGCAAACGGCGGAAGAGGCCGAAACGGCGCTGGCGGCGCATCTGGCTTCTGTGCGCCAGCACGTCAAAACCCTGTCGGCCAAGTCATACAGCGGCATCGAAGGACTGACTTCGCTGGATTTCGTGTTTATGTTTGTGCCGGTGGAGCCGGCTTATCTCTTGGCCTTGCAGCACGACCCCGAGCTGTTTCAAGAGTGCTTCGACAAGCGCATCATGCTCACCGGCCCCGGCACCCTGCTGGCGACGCTGCGCACGGTGGCCAATTTATGGCGCAACGAATACCAAAACCAAAACGCGCTGAAAATTGCGGAGGAAGGCGGGCGGCTGTACGACAAATTTGTCGGCTTCGTCAGCACGCTGGAAGGAGTAGGCAAAAATCTGGAACAGGCGCAAAGCTATTATCAGCAAGCCTTCAAGCAACTGTCGGAAGGGCGCGGCAATTTGGTAAACCGGGCGCAGAAGCTGTATCGGTTGGGGGTGAAGACCAATAAGCAGTTGGAGCGCGGCTTGGCCGAGCAGGCCGAAGTGGAAGCCGAGACCCTGCCCGGGCTACCTGAACAGGATCAGCCGACTGAGGAGGCGCCGGATAAGGCAAATTCCACCGCCGACAAAGCATGAATTTCGGCGCTGTCGAACAGCGGCAGCACACAGTCTTCGGCCTGCAACAGCAGGCCGATTTCCGTGCAGCCCAAGATTACGCCCTGCGCGCCTTGCGCCTGCAGGCCGGCAATGATGTCGAGATAGCGGGCTTTGGAGTCGGGTTCGATGCGCCCGAGGCAGAGTTCTTCAAAAATAATGCGGTGGATGTCGTCTTGCCCGGCCGGCGGCGGCACCAGGGTGTCGATGCCGAAGCGCTGCATGCGCTCGCGGTAAAAGCCGTCGCTCATGGTAAAGCGGGTGCCCAGCAGCGCCACCCGCTTGAGCCCTTGCGCTTGAATGGCGGCGGCGGTGGCGTCCACCACGTGCAGCAGCGGTATCGGTACCGCCGCTTCAATGGTTGCAGCCACTTTGTGCATGGTGTTGGTGGCCAACACCAAGGCATCGGCACCGCAGGCGGCCAGGCGGCGGGCGCTGTCGGCCAATATCGCGCCCGCCGCCGCCCAATCGCCGGCTTTTTGCAAAGCCACAATGCGCTCGAAATCGATGCTGTGCATCACGATGTCGGCGCTGTGGTTGCCGCCGAGGCGGGTATTTACCGTGCGGTTGATGGTTTGGTAATACAGCACCGTGCTTTCGGGGCTCATGCCGCCGATGAGGCCGATGGTTTTCATGAGTTCGCTCCTAAACGGATAAATAAAGTGAGCCGGGCTCAAGAAAGGCTACCTGAAAACGGTTGGGCGGGGGTATCGCCAGGCTTGGCGGCCGGATCTTTCATCAGCGCCTGCATCAGCTCGGCGGTTTCCGCTTCCAAGGCGCGCAGGCGCTCGGTCAGTTGCTCATTCATGTGCAGGGGCAGGGAGGGGTCGTGCGATTCGGCCAGGATGTGCTGGCGCCGGTCGTCGCGGGCGGCATAGAGTTCGGCCAACTCGCGCGCTTTGCCGGCCGGAATGCCCAAAGCCTCCAAGGCCAAGCGGCCGCTGTGGACGGCAGCGTCGAAGGTTTCGCGCACCACATGGTCGGCGCCGGCGCGGTATAAATCGTGGCTGTGCCAATGATCGTAGGCGCGGGCGATCACCGGCAGTTGCGGATAATGACGGCGTACGAATTCGATGATTTCGATCGCCCGGCTGCGGTCGTCGATGGCCACGATCAGTAATTCGGCCCGCTGCAGGCCGGCGGAGGTCAGTAATTCGGGGCGGTTGGCGTCGCCGTAATAGGTTTTCAGGCCGAATCGGGTCAGCCCTTCCACCGTTTCCGCATGGTAGTCGATTACGGTGGCGTGGTAGCCGCAGGCAGCCAGCATGCGGTTGATTTGCAGACCGAAGCGGCCGTGGCCGAGCAGGATAATCGGTTTGCCGGCACCGATTTCGTCGGGCGGCCGCTTGTCGGCGGCGGTGTCCGCCGTTTTGCTGAGGCGCTCGTAGAGGATAAACAGCAGCGGGGTGGCCACCATGGAAAGGGCGATCACCAGCAGGATGCGGTCGGCCAGCAGCGGGGGCAGCAAGTGGCTTTGTTTGCTGATCGACAACAGCACAAAACCGAACTCCCCGGCTTGCGCCAGACTGAGGACAAACAGCTTGTTGGGGGTGGAGTCGAGTCGGAATACTTTGCCCAACGTGAACAGCACCAGCATTTTCAACAGCATCAGGCCGCCGGTGAGGCCGATGATGAGCCAGAATTCCCCGCCCAAGAGTTTGAAGTTGATGCCCGCGCCCACGGTGATAAAAAACAGTCCCAGCAGCAGCCCTTTAAACGGCTCCAGATGGCTTTCCAATTCGTGCCGGTAGGCGCTTTCGGCCAGTGCCACACCGGCGATAAAGGTGCCCAATGCGGGCGAGAGCCCGATCACCGACATCAGTTCGGCAATGCCCACCACCAGCATCAGGGTGAAAATGGTAAATACTTCGCGCAACCCGGTACGGCCGATATGGCGGAAGGCGGCGGGCACGATGAAGCGCACGCCGAATACGATCAGCAGCAACACCACCAGTGTGGCCGAGGCCTGCAGCCACACCGGCTCGCCGGCCAAGAGATTGATGGAGTGGTCAACATCGGGCGCTTTGGCCGCTTCGCCGGCTGCCCCCAACAGCGGCAGCAGGGCCAGCATCGGAATGGCGGCCACGTCTTGAAACAGCAACACCATAAATCCCGCCTGTCCGCCTTGCGTATTGAGCAAGCCTTTTTCGCCTAAGGTTTGCAGCACGATGGCGGTGGAAGACAGAGCCAAGATGCAGCCTGCCGCCACGCCGATCTGCCAGCTTTGACCCAAGGCCATGGCTGCGCCGGCAATCAGGGCGGCGGTGAGGCCGACCTGCAGGCCGCCCAGCCCCAATAATTTGTGCCGCAGTTGCCACAAGGTGTGCGGCGCCAGTTCCAAGCCGACCAAAAACAGCATCATCACCACGCCGAATTCGGCCACGTGCTGGATGGTTTCCACTTCCTTGCCCACCAAGCCCAATGCGGGACCGATGGCGATGCCGGCCATCAGATAGCCCAATACCGAGCCGAGGCCGAAGCGTTGCGAAAGCAAGACGGCGGCAACGGCGGCAAACAGATAGATGAAGGCGTAAAGCAGAATCTCGGACATGGCGGTGGTGTGGAGTCGGGGGACGGCGCGATCGGTTTACGGAAAAGGAAAGAGCCGGCACACGGGAGGAGGGGGTGGCAGGCTGAGGCCTTTGCAAAACCCCATCTGCGGCGCATTTCTGCGTTGTGCGTTTATGCCCCGGGGGTGCTGCCCGCTCGCTTAGCCTGGTATCTGATATGTCTGTCCCACAGGGATTCCCGGCGTTCACGCGCGCTGCGCTGCTGCGCCTGGAACTGCATCCACATCTGAGGGTTTGGCAAAGGTCTCAGGCTGCCTGAAAAAGACGGCCGGACGCTGGGCCGGCACAGACAATTCAGGCTACCTGAAAACGCTTTCAGGTAGCCTGCGGCGGGATTAGCCGATTTCGGCGGCGTATTGTTCGGCAGTCAGCAGGCCGTCCAGATCGGCGGCGTTGGCGGGGCGGATTTTGAAGAACCAGCCTGCGCCGTAAGGGTCGCTGTTGGCGGTTTCGGGCGCGTCTGCCAAGGCTTCGTTGACCGCCAGCACTTCGCCGGCAATCGGGGCGTAGACGTCGGAAGCGGCTTTCACCGATTCCACCACGCCGGCCTGGTCGTCGGCGGCCAAGTCGGCGCCCACTTCGGGCAGTTCGACAAAAACGATGTCGCCCAACAGCTCTTGCGCGTGCTCGGTAATGCCCACGGTTACGCTGCCGTCGGCTTCCAAACGCAGCCATTCGTGGCTGGATACGTATTTCAAATCAGCGGGGATATTGCTCATGGTGTGTTCTCCAAGTGGGTAAAGGGCGGCCGGCGGTCCGGCCGGACAGGTTGTTGGGAAAGAGGCTTCTTTGGCCGGTTGCCCTCGGCAGCCGGCACCGCTTGCAGGATTCAGTGCGAATAACTGCGCACTGCGCCGTTGGCATTGATATTCTGGATCAAGCCGGTTTGGCGGTCGGTGTGCACCCGGTAGTCGGCACAGAAATAAGCAGTGGACGAACCTTCATACCGGTAGCCCCGATAATGGTTGTAAGACTGTAGCGGGCGGCATCTGCGCCAATGATACACACGGCTGTTTGAGCGGTCGCTATAGGAGTCGGGCTGACCCCATTGTGCGGCCAAAGCACCGACCGGCCGGCCGATAAAGGGCTTCAGGGCGCGGGGTGTGCCGCAGGCAGTCAGACCGAACAGCAAAAGCGCCATCGCGGCGGCGCGGACAGCAGACATGGGATTCATCATGCGATCTTTCCTAATGGGGACGGGATCCCGCTATTATGGCGCAAGCGGGCGGTGTCTGCTTTTGCTTTGGTCAAATCCAAGCCGCTTTCAGGTAGCCTGTTGCCAAGGCTGCCTGAAAGCGGGGTACTGCATCAATCGAATTGTTTTTGCCCGTTGCGCACAAAGGGCAGTTTCAATACGCGCACGTCCACTTCTTTGCCGCGAATCACCACTTTGGCCGCGTCGCCTTCAAACGCTTTGGGCACGCGGGCGATGGCGATGGATTGTTTCAGGCTGGGGGAGAACACGCCGCTGGTGGTGATGCCTTTGCCTTGTTCGGTAACGACTTCCATGCCTTCGCGCAATACGCCGCCTTTGGCCAGCAAGAGGCCGACCTGTTTCACGTCCACGCCTTGTTCTTTCAGGGCGAGGAGGGCGGTTTTGCCGATGAAGTCGCGGGTTTCGTCTTTCAAATCCACCGTCCAGCCCATGCCGGCCTGCAGCGGGCTGGTTTCGTCGTCCATATCGTGGCCGTAGAGGTTCATGCCGGCTTCCATGCGCAGGGTGTCGCGCGCGCCGAGACCGCAGGGTTGGACGCCGGCTTGGCGCAGGGCGGCGAAGAAGGCAGTGGCTTCGGTGCCGGGCAGGATCACTTCCACGCCGTCTTCGCCGGTGTAGCCGGTGCGGGCGACAAACCAGCCGTTGCCCAAATCTGCGCCTTGGAAGGGCTTGAGCGCGTTTACGGTTTCCGCCCAGTCGGGTTTGACGGCGAGCAGTTTTTCAATCGCTTTGGGGCCTTGTACGGCGAGCATGGCGAGGTCGTAGCGGGGGGTGATGTCGATGCCGAAGGCTTCGCCGACTTTGGCAAATTGCGCCAAGTCTTTTTCACGGGTGGCGGCGTTGGAAACGATGCGGTATTCGGTTTCGGCTTCGTTGGCGCGGTAAACGATGAGGTCGTCCATCACGCCGCCCTGCTCGTTGAGCATGGCGGAATAGAGGGCTTTGCCGACGAAAGAAAGCTTGGCTACGTCGTTGGCGAGCAGTTTTTGCAGCCATTGCTTGGCTTGGCGGCCTTTGATGTCGGAAACGAGCATGTGGGATACGTCGAACATGCCGGCGTCGGTGCGCACGGCTTCGTGTTCTTGGATTTGCGAGCCGTAGTTGACGGGCAGTTCCCAGCCGGCGAAATCAACGAGTTTGCCGCCGGCATCTTGGTGGGCCTGGTGGAAAGGGGTCAGCTTCAAAGTCATGGGAAGAGCTCCGGAAAGTTGGTGGGGATAAGCGGGTGGCCGGCGGGAGCGCCGTCTTTCATGTTTCGGTTCGGTTCCGTTATTTTGCGTGCAATCTGCCTGAAAACCCGATCTGTTTTTCTTTAAACATCTTTTCTTTAAACATCTTGCGAGCACTTCTGTTATCCCGTAGGGGCGACGCCGCAGGCGGGGATTTTTGACCCCAAACACCGCCGTAAGGTCAACCGACGATACGCCTTAAACCGTGCATTCGTCGCGAAGCGGCAGAATGTGCCCTGTTTATAGTGTTTGGTGGCAATATTTTTGCCAAAGTGACGGAAAGGGGCAATCGCTCTTAAGTGGTTTGTTTGGCCGGAGAAATCTGCCTTCGGCCGCCGTGGGCGGCGGCCGGGAAAGGACGGCCGGTTCAGACGGTTTCCGGCCGGCGCCGGCTTTACGGCATTTAACCGTCGGGCCGGGGAAACGCCCCTCCGCTCCGGTTGCGCCGACAGGGGTATTGCCGTTTGTGCAAGGTCGGGCGGTGTTTCTGCCGGATGCGCCTCCGGCCGAGCCGGCTGAATTATCGCCCGATTTCGAAAACGGGGGCAAGGCTTAAATGCGGTTTGGCATGGTGCTTGCTCAAGCGGCTCGATAGGCCGCAGCCGGATTAACTTAAATTGACAATCCATGTCTTGTTTCAGGCAATGAAACCGGGGTTTTCGCCGGGTATTGCCCGGCCGGACGGTGCGATTGGAAATCAACACTTAAATTCCCTTGCCAATTCTAACTTTGGAATTTTATTCCAACGGTATTTCGTTATAATGCGTCCGATATTCCATCGCCCGTGTGCGGCCGCTTTTGCCGGCTGCCGCACGCGGGCATGGTTAACACAATACCGAAAACCATTGCAATATTACGGGAATTGGGCGCTGTCTTAGTGATTTAAGTTAAGGCGGCTGTCGTCATGGAAAGTGCAAACATTGATGGGAAACGAAGCAACATGACAACAACCACAACCACTTTAGATAAAACCGATTTGAAAATCCTGCAGGTATTGCAAGGCAACGGCCGTCTGACCAATGTGGAGTTGGCCGAACGGGTGGCGCTGTCGCCGTCGCCCTGTCTGAGGCGTTTGAAGCAGCTGGAAGAAGCGGGCGTGATCCGCAGTTATGCCGCCTTATTGAATCCGGCGGCGGTGTGCTTGGGGCTGCAGGTATTCATCCGCGTTTCGGTGGACAAAAGCAGCCATTCGCGCGACGGCTTTGCCGAAGCGGCCAAACAATGGCCGGAGGTGCTGAGCTGTTTCGCGCTGACCGGCGAAACCGACTACATGCTGCACGCCTTTTTTACCGATATGCAGGCCTTCTCCCATTTTATTCTGGACACCCTGCTGTCGCATCCGGGCGTATTGGACGCCCGTTCCAGCTTTGTTTTGCAGGAAGTCAAAAATTCAACCGCGCTGCCGCTGTATCATTTGGCGGCAGATTGACTATCGGCCCGGCCGGTTGGTTTTTCAGGTAGCCTGATGGGGTGTCGGGGCTGCCTGAACGTTTTGATTTCGACAGCAAATTTTGATTTTGCCAAGCGGCAGGGTTTATAATCCTGCCCCTTTTTCCGTCTGCAGGAAACCCGACCCATGAATGCTGTTTCGGATGAAGCCGCCGTTTTGGCCGCTACCCGCCATTGGCTGGAAGCGGCGGTAATCGGTTTGAATCTGTGCCCTTTTGCCAAAGCGCCGTATGCAAAAGGCCGGCTGCGCATACAGGTCAGCCGGGCCGGGCATTTGGATGCGTTTCTGGAAGACTTGGACCGCGAGTTGCAATATCTGGCCGCGGTGCCGGCGGAAGAGGTGGAAACCACGCTGCTGGTGCACCCGACCCTGTTTCCCGACTTTCTGCTGTTCAACGACATGCTGGAGCTGGCCGATGCGGCGGTGGCCGACAACGGCTTGGAAGGCGTGTTGCAGATTGCGCCTTTTCATCCGGATTTCCAATTTGCCGACACGGAGGCGGAGGACATCGGCAACTACACCAACCGCAGCCCTTACCCCACCCTGCACCTGATTCGCGAAGACAGCATCGCCAAGGCGGCGGAGGCGTTTCCCGATGCCGCCCAAATTTTCGAGCGCAATATCGCCCTGCTGGAAGAGATGGGGCATGAGGGGTGGAACAGATTGGGTGTGGCCCGCGCCTGCCCGCGCCAACGGGAGCCGTCGTGATTGTCCGCGCTTTATTGTGGGTGGCCGGCGCGCTTTCTTTGCTGACCGGCATCATCGGTATTTTCCTGCCGCTTTTGCCCACCACGCCGCTGGTGCTCTTGGCCGCCGCCTGCTGGGCGCGGGCCTCGCCGCGTTTCCACCGCTGGTTGCACCAACATCCTTATTTCGGGCCGATGGTGCAGGATTGGGAAGAGCGCCGTGCCGTGCCGCGCCGGGGCAAATATCTGGCCGCCGTGATGATGACGATTTCCTGCAGTTGGATGTTTTATGCCTTTCCCGAGCGCTGGTGGGCGGCGGCCGCCACTTCGCTCATCTGTTTTTGCGTGGCCGTTTGGCTGTGGCGTCTGCCCGATGCCTGAGGTGGCGGAATGAGGCGGCCATCCGCCGGGCTGAGGGCTGGCTGCCGTCGAACAGCCTTTCTCTTGCGCAATCCTGGTCGAAACCGCATAAAACCCGCCCCGTTGTCTGCCGGCAACGGGGCGGGTTTTATGCGGCTCAGGGCAGCCTGAACAGCAGCTGATCAGGCTGAGACCTTTGCAAAACCCCATCTGCGGCGCATTTCTGCGTTGTGCGTTTATGCCCTGGGGGTACTGCCCGCTCGCTTAGCCTTGTATCTGATATGTCTGTCCCACAGGGATTCCCGGCGGTCACACTCGCTGCGCTGCTACGCCTGGAAGGGCATCCACATCTGGGGGGTTGCAAAGGTCTCAGGCTGCCTCTTCGTGGATAAAGCGTACTCCGGCCAGCTGGGACTCCAGCACGGCCTGTTTGATGGCGGCCAGTGCTTTGGGGCGCACGAAGTTGCGCCGGCTGGCCAGCACGATGCGGCGTTGCGGTACCGGCGGTTCGAAAGGCACAATGGAGAACAACAGGTGGTCGTTGTCGGTCAAAGCGCTGGAGGGCAGCACGCTGATGCCCAAGCCGCTGGCCACCATGTGGCGGATGGTGTTGATGGAACTGCCCTGCACCGTATTGGCCAAACCGGGGATGCGCTGGCGGGCGGCGAGTTCGGAGCAGCTTTCCATGATTTGGTCGCGCAGGCAGTTGCCTTCGTTCAACAGCAAAACCTGTTGGCTGGTCAAAGCATCGGCGGATACCGCGTCCAACTCCTCAAATTCATGGCCTTTGGGTACGATCACGAAAAAAGGTTCGTCATACAGGGGCGTGGTCACAATGCCCGGCTCGTGATAGGGCGCGGCCACCACCAAGGCGTCCAAATCGCCTTTTTTGAGTCGGTCGGTCAAGGCTTGGGTGTAGTGTTCTTCCAGCATCAGCGGCATGCCGGGCGCCAGCTGGCGCAGCGACAGAATCAGGCGCGGCAGCAGATAGGGGGCGACGGTGAAAATCAAACCGAGTTTGAAGGCGCCGCTCAGTTCGTTTTGCTCGATGGCCGCCATGTGCTTGATGCGGTCGGCTTCCTCCAGCACGCGGTGGGCTTGCGCCACGATGCGCTCGCCGGCTTCGGTGGTTTTCACTTCGCTGCTGCTGCGGTCGAACAGGGAAACCGCCAGCTCCTCCTCCAGCTTTTTGATGGCGATGGAGAGGGTGGGCTGGCTCACAAAGCAGCGTTGGGCGGCACGGCCGAAATGGCGCTCCTGCGCCACGGCCACAATGTAGCGTAACTCGGTCAGGGTCATGGTCAGTCGGCCTCGGTTTTGCGTTGGGCGTCCGGCAGAATGATGTTGAGTTCCAAAACGTCCACGCCGTCCTGTTTTTCTTGCGAAATGCGGATGTCGTCCAGCGATACGTTGACGTATTTGGACAGCACTTCCAGCAGCTCTTTCTGCAGGGTGGGCAGGTAGTCGGGCGCCTGTTCTTTCACGCGCTCTTGGGCGATGATGATTTGCAGGCGGTCGCGCGCCACTTGGGCGGACTTCTGCTTTTTGCCGAACAGCATATCGATCAGAGACATGGCTTATCCTCCGAACAGGCGTTTCAGAAAGCCTTTTTTCTCGGCTTCCAAAAAGCGCATCGGACGGTTTTCGCCCAGCAGGCGGGCCACCACGTCTTCATAGGCATTGGCGGCGTCGGCGTCGTGTTGGTGGATGACGGGCGAGCCGGCATTGGAGGCCTGCAGCACGCTTTGCGATTCGGGGATTACACCCAATAGCGGAATGCGCAGAATGTCGGTGATGTCGTCTACCGAAAGCATTTCGCCTTTTTCCACGCGCTCGGGGTTGTAGCGGGTAATCAGCAGGTGTTCTTTCACCGTTTCGCCCCGTTCGGCTTTGCGGCTTTTGCTCTGCAAAATGCCCAAGATGCGGTCGGAGTCGCGCACGCTGGAGACTTCGGGATTGGTGGTAACGATGGCTTCGTCGGCGAAATAGAGCGCCATCAATGCGCCGGTTTCGATGCCGGCGGGCGAATCGCAAATCACGTATTCGAAGCCCATTTTTCCGGTGAGTTCCTCTAGCACGCGACCCACGCCTTCGCGGTTGAGGGCGTCTTTGTCGCGGGTTTGCGAGGCGGGCAGGATGTAGAGCCGGTCGCAGTGTTTGTCTTTGATCAGTGCTTGGTTGAGCGAGGCTTCGTTTTGAATCACGTTCACCAAGTCGTACACCACGCGGCGTTCGCAGCCCATGATCAGGTCGAGGTTGCGCAGACCGACGTCGAAGTCGATGACGGCGGTTTTGTGGCCGCGCAGCGCCAAGCCGCTGGCAATGCTGGCGCTGGTGGTGGTTTTGCCTACACCGCCTTTGCCGGAGGTGACTACGATGATTTTTGCCACAATAAATTCCTTTTGTGTTGGTGAATGGGTTTTCAGGTAGCCTTTCGGGCTGTCAGTCGCCGAGGGCGGCGACCACCAAACGACCTTCCTGCAGATAAACCTGCACGGCTTTGCGGCGCAGATGGGCAGGCAGGTCTTGATCAAATGTGCGGTAAATGCCGGCCACCGACACCAGTTCGGCCTGCATGGACTGCACGAAAATGCGGGCGCTCCGGTCGCCGTCGGCGCCGGCCAAGGCGCGGCCGCGCAGCGGGGCGTAAACGTGGATGTGGCCGTCGGCAATCACTTCCGCCCCTTCGCTCACCATGCCCAGCACAATCAAATCGGCATTTTCGGCATACACTTGTTGGCCGGTGCGGATGGGGCGTTCCACCACCAAGGTTTTGCGTGCGCCGGCCGCCGGGGGCGCTGCGGCCGGCGCTTCGGGCAGGACAATGCTTTTTTCCTCGCTGCGCGAAGGGCCGCAAAATGCCAGGCGATAGGCTTGGGCAAGCGGCAGCCATTGTTCGTCGGCGTGGCGCAGAATGCCCAAGCGCAGGCCGTAACGGGCGAAAAGATCCAGAATGCTGCCCAAGTCGAAAGTATCGGGGTTGTCCAGCGCCTGAACATCCAACAGCAGCGGCATATCGGCGAAGGCGCGGTATTGTGCCGCCCGCTCTTCCAGCGTCTGACGCACGGCCGCCGGATCGGGGCTGTTCAGTTGCACCGCCAAGGCGTCGGGGCGGGCGGATTTGATGTCGAAAGCGGGTTTCATCAGGCGGGCGGACGGGTTGTTAAACGGGCGGAGTTTACCGTTTTATCCACAGCGCATCAATCGGCTACCTGAAAGCGGCGGGCTTCAGGTAGCCGGTGGTATGTATGCTGAGATTTCATTCGCCAAAATTTGGGTTAAGACCAGAACAGGATCAAGCTCCAAGGCTCGACAGTATTGAATGTATTCATATACATCAAGCCTTCTATCTCCTGTTTCTATTTTCCCGATTAATGAATAAACAATATTGAGGCGCTCGGCCAGAGCTCGTTGTGATAAGCCCAGTTCCTTTCTCCGCTCAATAAATAATTGGCGTAGGAAACGGTGCTCTGATGAATGTATGGAAAGGCGCAATTTATTCATTGCACCCATAATAGGTTCAAGATAGAATGCACCTGTTTCAGGTGCAAGCTTGGAATTTCATTTTTTATTCGTCAATATCAGGAGAGTTAAATATGATTCCTAAAATAATTAAAGAGTTAGATTTGGAGCCTTTGATTGTCAAAGCCATGGATACAGAGGAAGGTATGGGGTGGTCATTGCAATATGCAACTGAAGTATCAGAAGAATATAGAAAATACCTTACTCTATGCTTGGAAAACCCGAAAGCATCAATCGTGCCTTCCCAAAATGTAGATAAATTTTGGCATCTGCATATTCTGGATACACAGAAATATCAAGAAGATTGTCAGAATGTTTTCGGTTACTTCCTGCATCATTTCCCTTATTTTGGTATGCGGGGCGAAAAAGATGCTCAGAATCTGCAGCAGGCTTGGGAAGAGAGCTGCGCCGCATATGAGAAACGATTTGGTGGTATGGACAAAACACTGTGGCAAAGCAGTGCGCGTTGTCCCAATTGTGGCCGTCGAGGAGGCAGCGATGATGTGTATGCCAGTGAGGCGCGCCCAAGATTAAGTTTGGCAGCATGAATACAAAGTAACTGTACTTTGAAAACAGGCCGTAATAACCGGCCTGTTTTTTATTGCTGCACCACACGATGATAGCGTCCGCTTGGCAGGCGCACGGTTTGGCGCAGGTCGTCGCGGCCGCACCAGCGGATTTCCAGGCTGACTTCTTTGGCTGTGCTGCCGCCCAGGCCGAACAGAATGCGGCGGTCGTTTTGCGCGGCAAAGCCGTTGTTGGCGTACACCTCGCGGTATTGCGCCGCCAGACCGGCTTGCGGCAGCAGCTGCACCTTGCTGCCCAGCGCGTCGCGGTTGCAGCGGCGGCCGTCGCCCACCAGCTCCAGTCCCAGCCAGCCGGCGGCCTGGCTGTCGTTGCGGTAGAGGCTGGGCGGGGCGGTCATGTGGGTCACCAACACATCGGCATCGCCGTCGTTGTCGAAGTCGGCGGTGATCATGCCGCGCGACGTGCCTTTCTGCGTCCAGCCCGCTTGTTCGGCCACATCGACAAAATAATCGCCTCGGTTGAGATAAACGCGGTTGGCTTCGCGGCCGAAGATGCAGCGGCCGCGCACATCGGCCCAGCGGTCGGCATAGCCGTGTACCTCGGGGCCGGTAAGGGCGATTTGCGCGTTCCAATACCAGTAGTCGGGGCAGGGTTGGTCGCCGGGGTCGTAGGCGTTGTCGGCCATGCCGTTGGCCTGCAGCATGTCTAAACGGCCGTCGCGGTTGAGATCAACAAAGGCGGCGCCCCAGCCGAAACGCCGCTCGTTGAGGGCATTGCGGCGGCCGGCTTCGTCGCGCAGCATGTCGGGGCTGTGCTCGCCTTTGCGGCTGCGGTTCATCCACAACAGGCTGCCTTCGGCTTGCAGTTTGTGGTGCACATTGGAGACGTGGATGTCGGGGCGGCCGTTGTTGTCGAGGTCGCCGAAGGTGGCGTTCATGCCTTTGTAGGTGTCGCGGCCGATGCTGCCGGCGAGCCGGCCTTCAACGGCGCCGAAACCGCGGCCTTGGCGGTTGATATAAAGTTGGTCGGGGCCGAAGTCGTTGGCGAAATAAATGTCCGGCCAGCCGTCGTCGTTGAGGTCGCCGGTGGCGGTGGCCATGGTCCAGCGTTTGCCGCTAAAGCCGCTGTCGGCGGCGGGCACGGCGGCAAAGCGGCCTTGGCCGAGGTTGCGGTAGAGCCAGTTTTCGTCGGCGTTGTCGGCATTGTGCCAAGAGCGGTGCATCACGTTGAACATGCGTCGGTCGCCCTCGTATTCGGCTTCAGGCAGCCGGAAGATGGAGTAGCGCACGGGGTGCTTGTAGCCGGGCAGGTGGCGCTGCATGATATTGGTAACGATCACGTCCAGCCGGCCGTCTTGGTCGGCATCGAGCACATTGGTGGAGACGCTGATTTGGTAGGCGTCCAGCCCGGCTTCGCGGCTGACGTCGCTAAAGCCGAGGCGGCCGGTTTCAATCAGATCGTTGCGCAACAAGCGGCCCTGGCCGAAACCGGTGCCCAGCAGCAGATCGGCATCGCCGTCGTTGTCCATGTCAAACCAGGTGGCGGCGGCAATCAGACCGTGCTGTTCAGGTAGCCTGCGGTGGCCGTCGAGCATGGGCAGATCAAAGCGCTCGAAGCGGAAACCGCCGCGGTTGAGCCATAACTGGGCGCGGTCGGCCTCGCTTTTTAGGGGTTGGGTGAGGAAGATGTCGGGCAGGCCGTCGAGATCGACATCGGCCACGGCGGCGGCGTCGCCCACCGACAACAGCCATTTGGCCACATGGTGCATGCGCGGATCGGTGCGTTGCCAGATGTCGCCCGGCTCGCCGGCTATGCCGCTGACGGCGGCGGGGATTTCGGTCAAGTGAAAACCGGCTTCATCGGCGCCGCCGAAGGCATGGTTGGCGCGGTACACGCCCCAGCCGCCCAAGCCGAGGGCGGCGATGAGCGCCAAGGCGCGGCTTTGTTGGCGCAGCACGCTGCGCCAGGGCGTTTGCCCCTGCCGCCACCACAGCCACACCCAACGCAGGGTGAAATAGAGAAAGGCGGCGTAAAACAGGGTGGAAAAACTCTGGATGCGGTGCAGCAGCAAATCCGCCACCACAATAAAAAAGGCCATGAATACCTGACCGCGCCGCGAGTTGGGCGAGGTGGGGGGGTCGGTGATCATAAAAAAGGTGAACAGATAAAACGCCGGTGAGGAAAAGGCGCCCAAGAACAGGGTTTCCGCCGGCAGATGGTGTTGCAGCACCCAGGCGCGCAAGGCCAGCTGGCCGGCATAGAACACTAAAAACGACACAATCAGCACGCTGCGGCGGATGTTGAGGGCAAACAGCATCAGCGCGGCGGTGGCCACGAAAAAGGCGGTTACGCCCGAGCCGCCCCATTGGTAGGCCGGGGCGGGGGTAATCATGCCTTGGCTGAGGGTGAGCGCGGCGATGACGCCGAACAGGCCGGGGTTGTACACATGGCGGCCGTTGACGGTGCACACATATTTGGAGGCGATGGCGAAAAACGGCGGGATGGCCGCCAGCCACAGGCCGTGGGCGAAATTGGTGAGGATGGACAAGCCCATGCCGGTGATGGCGGCGCTCAAGGGCACGAGCAGGGTTTTGCGGCGCAGCAGATAATGCAGGCCCATATCCAAGAGCACGCACAGCGACACGATAAAGGCAACCTGAAGCGGGTTGCGGTTAAAGCCCCACAGCGTCATGCCGCAAATCACAAAGGTGGTGAGCAGGGCGAAAACCGCCCAGCGCGGGTCGTGTCGGGTGGGGAGGCGTTCGAGTGGCGGCATGGGGTGCGAAGCGGAATGATTTCAAGACAGGCGGATTATCCCCTGTTTCCCGCCCGGCTTAAAGGGCGGCGGTTGGACTTTGCCCGTCGGCGGCCTGCTTTTTCATCTTGCGGAAAATACTATACAATCCGCCTCTTGTGCCGGCAGGGCTTGGTCTGACTGCGCTGCCGCCGTTTTGGATAACCGGAAATGCACGGTTCGGGCTGCCTGAAACCGGCAAGATGCGGCTTTCAGGTAGCCTGATGCCGTTCCATTGAGATGATTAAGGAAGATATGTCTTTGCTGCATACTGTCGGCTCGTTTCTGCTGGCGATTGTGATTTTGGTGAGCCTGCACGAGTTGGGGCACTTGCTGGTGGCGCGTTGGTGCGGCATCAAGGTGCGGCGCTTTTCCGTGGGTTTCGGCAAACCGTTTTTGAAAAAACGCTGGCGCGGCATCGAATGGTGTCTGGCGCCGATTCCGCTGGGCGGCTATGTGAAAATGGCGGATACCCGCGAAGGCAATGTGGCCGAGGCCGACCTCCCTTATGCCTTCGACAAACAACATCCGGCCAAACGCATCGCCGTGGTGGCCGCTGGCCCGCTCACCAATCTGGCCTTGGCTGTGCTGCTTTATACGCTGACCTTCAGCACCTTCGGCGTGAAAGAAATCCGCCCGGTGGTGGGCACGGTGGAGCGCGGTTCGATTGCCGAACAGGCCGGTTTCCAAGCCGGCGACACCATCCGCAGCGTGAATGGCAAAAGCGTGGCCAATTGGGGCGACGCCCAAGCCGAAATCATCATCAATTTGGAAGCCGGCCGCGTTCAGGTAGCCGTAAGCGATGCCGACGGCCGCGCCGCCGAGCGTTCGATTGATGCGGCCGACACCCCGCAGGCGGCGCAAGCGGCCAAACGCGGCGGCTATTTCGGCCTGATGCCGTTTAAAGTGGACAATACGCTGGAGACCGTGGTGCCCGACTCGCCAGCCGCGCGCGCCGGTTTGCAAAAAGGCGATACCATTGTGGCAGTCAACGGTGAGCCCACCGCCACCTGGCAGGATGTAACCGCCATCGTGCGCGCCCATCCGCAAGACCGTCTGAGCGTGGACTATGTGCGCAACGGCCACACACGGCAAACCTTTCTGCGGCCGGATGCCAAGCCCGACCGCAACGGCAAAAGCTACGGTTTCGCCGGTTTCAGCGGCCGGAGCAACCAAGCCTGGGCCGAGCAAAACACCCATCACTACCGGCCTTCGATCGGCCAGGCCTTTTTGTTGGGCACCGAGCGGCTCTACAGCTATACGGTGCTGACCGGCAAGCTGTTCGCCCGTCTGCTCACCGGCCAGGCATCCCTCAGCCACCTCTCCGGCCCGCTGACCATTGCCGACTACGCCGGTAAAACCGCCGATGCCGGTTTGCCGGCCTATTTGGAGTTTTTGGCGGTCATCAGCATCAGCCTGGGCATTTTGAACTTGCTGCCGATACCTGTTTTAGACGGCGGTCATTTAATGTATTATGCCGCCGAATGGATTCGGGGCAAGCCCGTCAGTGAGCGCATGCATATGCTGGGCATCCGCATCGGGCTCTCGCTGATGCTCATGCTGATGCTGGTGGCTTTCTTCAACGATATTACCCGCTTATTTGGATAACCATGAAACTGAACAAACTCTCTTTCGCTTTGCTTGCGGCCGGCCTGTCGTCTTGGGCGCTGGCGGCCGATCCGTTTACTATTCAGGACATCCGCATCGAAGGCCTGCAGCGTACCGAGCCGGCCACCGTGTTCGGTTTTCTGCCCATCCAAATCGGCGGCACTTTTGCCGACGGCGACAGCGAGCAAATCATCAAAAACCTGTATGCCACCGGTCTGTTTGACGATGTGCGGGTGGAAACCTTGGGCAATCAGGTCTTGCTCACGGTGGTGGAGCGGCCGGTCATCAGCAGTGTCACCGTTACCGGCGGCAAGGTTTTGCCCAGCGATGCGATTAAAAAGAATCTGGACGCTTTCGGTTTGGGCCAGTCCCAGCCGTTTAATCAGGCCGTGTTGAGCCAGGCGGTGGCGGCTTTGCAGCAGGAATACACCAACCACGGCAAATATGCGGTGAAAATCACGCCGGAAGTGAACCGCCTGTCGCGCAACCGCGTAGACATCGCCATCAATATTGATGAGGGCGCCACCACCCACATCCGCGAAATCCAGTTTGAAGGCAACCAGGCCTTCTCCGCCCGTACCCTGCGCCGCCAGATGCAGTTGGACGAAAACGGCTGGTTGAGCTGGCTGTCGAAAGACGACCGTTTCTCCGATGAGAAATTCCGTCAGGACTTGCAATCGATTACCGAGTTTTACCAAAACGAAGGCTATTTCGAGGGTCGGGTGGAAGATGCCGATGTCCGCTTCAACGAAGAAAAAACCGAGCAGACGCTGTGGGTGAAAGTGCACGAAGGCCCGCGCTACCGCTGGGGTCAGGTGCGCATCGAAGGCGACAGCCGCGAAGTGTCGAAAGAGGAATTGGAAAGCTTGCTCACCATGCGCGCCGGCAAGTGGTACAACCGCGAACTGATGGTGGACAGCCTGCGCGCCATTCAAGACCGCTTGGGTCGGGCGGGCTATGCGCTGGCTCAAGTGTCGGTGCACCCGCAGCCCGATGCGGCCAATCAAACCGTTGATTTCGTGCTGCTGGTGAATCCCGGCCGCAAAGTGTATGTGAATCAGATCAATATCACCGGCAACAACAAAACCCGCGACGAAGTGATCCGCCGCGAAATGCGCCAGTTGGAAGCCGCGCCTTACGATTCGGCCAAAATCAACCGCTCCAAAGAGCGTATCCAATTGTTGGGCTACTTTGATGAAGTCAGCATGGAAACCCGTCCGGTAGAGAATACGCCGGATCAGGTGGATGTGGATGTGGCGGTAAAAGAGCGCTCTACCGGTTCGATTGAAATCGCTGCCGGCTGGGTGCAGGACACCGGTTTGGTGCTGTCGGCCGGCGTGTCGCAAGACAATCTGTTCGGCACCGGCAAATCCGTCAGCCTGCGTTTGGCGCGCGGCAAAACCCAAAACACCGCTTCCCTGTCGTTTACCGACCCCTATTTCACCGCCGACGGCGTGAGCCTGGGTTACGACGTGTATTACCGCGGCTTTATGCCCTACAAAGCGGAGAGCAGCAGCAGCGGCTCCAATAACTACGAAACCACCCGCGTCGGCTTCGGCGCGCGCATGGGTGTGCCGGTAACCGAGTACGACCGCGTCAATTTCGGCTTGGGGGTGGAACATTTGCGCGTGAAGCTGCACGGCGACCCGCAATTCCAGCCTTACCGCTACCGCCAGTTCATCAACGACCACGGCGAGAAAAACTGGATTCTGAAAGGCAATGTCGGCTGGGGCCGCAACACCACCGACGACGCATTGTGGCCCACCCGCGGCTACATCACCGGCGTGAATGCCGATTTGGGTCTGCCCGGCGGCGATTTGCAATACTATATTTTCACCCACGACCAACGTTGGTTCTTCCCGCTCAGCAAAAACTTCACCCTTATGCTCAGCGGCGAATTGGGCTATGCCGGCAGCTACGGCGGCACCCCCAATCTGCCCTTCTTCAACAATTTCTACGGCGGCGGTTTGGGCTCGGTGCGCGGCTACGAGAGCGGTTCTTTGGGCCCGAAAGTCCACGAATCCAACTCGGGCGGCAATCAGTCCACCATCAACTACGGCGGCACCTACAAAGCCTTCGCTTCGGCCGAGCTGCTGTTCCCGATGCCGGGCATCAAAGACCAGCGTTCGGTACGCCTGAGCCTGTTTGCCGACGCCGGCAGCGTGTGGGACGGCAAAACGTATAACAACCGTGCATACAATGTGAACAATCCCTACGGCAGCAACGGCTATTACACCGGCGACCACAAATCCACCTTCAGCAACGAGTTGCGCTATTCCGCCGGCGCGGCACTGACTTGGCTGTCGCCCTTGGGGCCGATGAAGTTCAGCTATGCCTTTCCGCTGAAACGCGAAGACCGCGATCAAGTCCAACGCTTCCAATTCCAGTTGGGCACCACTTTCTAAATTGTTGTGAGGAATCGGGCATGATGAAGTTGAATCCCACCCGCTTGGCCGCCGTCCTGCTGTTGCCGCTGCTGGCCTCTTCCGCATTGGCGCAGGGGGTGCAGAAACTCGGTTTCATCGATACCGAGCGGGTGTATCGCCAGTCCACCCAGGCGCAGCAGATCCAAACCACGCTGCAAAACGAATTCGGCAGCCGCCAGCAGGCCTTGCAGCGGTTGCGCGACCAAGGCGTGTCTTTGCAGGCACGTTTGGACAGCGGCCGGCTGAGCGCGGAAGAGTACCGCCGTGCAGAACAGCGCCTGATCGAACTGGACCGCAATTTGGTGCGCCAGGCCGCCCAGTTGGCGGAAGAATACAATCTGCGCCGCAATGAAGAATTTGCCGCTTTGCAGCACAATGCCAACCGGGTGATCGAGCAGCTGGCCCAGCGCGGCGGCTACGATGTGATTCTGCGCGATGCGGTGTACGTGGACAGCAAGTTCGACATTACCGACGAGGTCATCCGCGAGCTCAACCGCCAATAAAGGGCTACCTGAACGATGCAGAAACAACTGTCTGACATCACGGCCGCGCTCGGCGGCCGTATTGAAGGGCGCGATGTGGCCGTGGCGCAGATCGCGCCCTTGCATTTGGCGGCCGAGGGCGACATCAGCTTTGTGGCCGGCCGCAAACATTTGGCCGCCGCCCGTGAAAGCCGCGCCGCCGCCCTGATTGTGGACGAGCAAACCGCTGCCGAACTGGACGGGCGCAACCTGATTGTCTGCCGCCAGCCCTATCTGTATTTCGCCCAGACCACCCGTCTGTTTCATCCCGTGCCGCCGCTGCGGCCGGGCATCCACCCCAGCGCGGTGGTGGAACCCGGTGCCTGCGTGCCGGCCAGCTGCGAGATCGGGGCGAATGTCTTTATCGGCGCCGATGTGGTGTTGGGAGAAGGCTGCCGCATCGGCGCCAACAGCGTGGTGGAGGCAGGCTGCGTGCTGGGCGACGGTGTGGTGCTGCACCCGAATGTGACCGTCCATGCCGGCTGCGGCATCGGCAAGCGGGTGGAAATCCATGCCGGCGCCGTCATCGGCGCCGACGGCTTCGGTAATGCTTGGACCGGGGAAGCTTGGTACAAAATCCCGCAAATCGGCGGCGTATTGATTGGCGACGATGTGGAAATCGGTGCCAATACCACCATAGACCGGGGCGCCTTGGAAGACACCGTGGTGGAGAACGGTGCTAGAATCGACAACCTCGTGCAAATCGCCCACAATGTCCGCATCGGCGCGCACACCGCCATCGCCGCCTGCGTGGGCATTGCCGGCAGCACCCGCATCGGCGCCTATTGCCAAATCGGCGGTGCCGCCATGTTTGTGGGCCACATCGAGGTGGCCGATAAAACCTTGATCGGCGGCGGCACCTTGGTTGGCGCCTCTATTGAGCGGCCGGATTATTACGCCAGCTCCTACCCCCTGCAAACCCATAAAGACTGGGTGCGCAACGCCGTGCACCTGCGCCGCCTGAATGAATTGTACCGCCGCGTCAAAGCCTTGGAGGCCGCAGCGGACACACCCGCAAAGGAAAAATAAATGGCATACGACCTGCCCATCGATATCCGCACCCTGCAGCAACTGCTGCCGCACCGCTATCCTTTTTTGCTGATTGACCGCGTCACCGCTTACGAGCCGGAAAAAACCCTCACCGCCGTCAAAAACGTCACCATCAACGAGCCGTTTTTCCAAGGCCACTTTCCCGGTTTTCCGGTGATGCCCGGCGTTCTGATCATCGAAGCGCTGGCGCAGGCCGCCGGCACTTTGGCCATTCTCAGCCGCGGCGGCCGCAACGATGACGAAATCTATTTTTTCGTCGGCATCGACAACGCCCGCTTCAAGCGCCAAGTGGTGCCGGGCGACCAGCTGGTGTTTGAAGTGGAGGTCATCACCCACAAGCGCGACATCGGCAAATTCAAAGCCGTGGCCAAAGTGGACGGCCAGATTGCCGCCGAAGCCGAAATCATGTGTGCCAAACGCACCGTGGAAAAATAAACCCGGCGTTTTCAGGTAGCCTGCAGTATGTCAGGCTACCTGAAAACACATCCGTACGGCCCTTCAAGCTGTGTGTGCGGCACCGGCACTTGGGCCGGGAAAGAATGTCATGAGTCTTATCCACCCCACCGCCGTGGTCGATCCCAAAGCCGAGCTGGATTCCAGCGTCAAAGTCGGCCCCTACGCCGTTATCGGCCCGCATGTGCAAATCGGCGCCGGCACCGAAATCGGTTCCCACGCCGTGATTGAAGGCCGCACCACCATTGGCGAGCGCAACAAAATCTTCCAATTCGCCAGCCTGGGCGCCATCCCGCAAGACAAAAAATACCGCGACGAGCCCACCCGCCTGATCATCGGCAACGGCAACACCATCCGCGAATTCACCACCTTCAATCTCGGCACCGTCACCGGCATCGGCGAAACCCGCATCGGCGACGGCAACTGGATCATGGCCTATTGCCATCTGGCGCACGACTGCGTGGTGGGCAGCCACACCATTTTCGCCAACAACGCCTCGCTGGCCGGTCATGTGACCATTGGCGATTACGTGGTGCTCGGCGGCTATACGCTGGTGTTCCAGTTCTGCCAAATCGGCCCCTATGCCATGACCGCTTTTGCCGCCGGCGTGCACAAAGACGTGCCGCCCTATGTGATGGCTTCGGGCTACCGCGCCGAGCCGGCCGGCCTCAACAGCGAAGGCATGCGCCGCAACGGCTTTTCCGCCGGGCAGATTGCCCGCGTGAAAGAAGCGTACAAACTGCTCTACCGTCAAGGCCTGAGCCTTGAAGAAGCCAAAGCCGAAATTGTGCGGCGGGTTGACAGCGCCCCCGAGCTGGCAGTATTCAAAGATTTCTTCGCCGCTTCCCGCCGCGGTGTCATCCGCTGACCCTGCTGTTGCCAGGCTTCAGGTAGCCTCGAAGACGCTTCAGGCTGCCGGAAGCCTTTACGATGGCCGACGGTCGTGGCGCCCAAGCATGAACCCAACCCGGCTCCGTTCGTCCGCGCCCTTGAAACGGGAAGACGACAGCCTGCGCCGATACGTTTATCTCACGTATGCGGCCTGTTTCATCGGCCTCGTCAGCGGCGGCACCGGCACGCTGGTGGGCGTGATCACGGCTTAATCTGCGCCGCAACGGGCTGTGCGGCACGCCGTATTTCGGCCGCCTGCATTTTTGATCCGCACCTTTCGGTTCAGCCGGCCGGGCCGCCTGATCTGCCTGCCTCTGCTACCGGTGTCGATTGGTTGGCCGTTGGCGGTATTGGCGACCATTTGGCAGGTTTGCCGCCTGACTGCCCGGCTTTGTCTGCCCGTACCGGCGGCGGCCGCTGAATCCCTGCGGCCGGGCGGCATCAATGGCTGCGCTCGTTTCCGCTGGCCTCTTGCTGCGATTTTCCGATGATTGAACGCGCTTCCGTTTCCGAATTCCACACTCTGCACGGCTTGCGGCTGCACATCCGCCGTTGGCCTGCATCCGGCCGCCCGAAAGTGGTGCTGTTGCACGGCTGGATGGATTGCGGCGCCGGTTTCCAGTTTCTGGCCGACTGTTTGGGCGGCTACGATGTCTATGCCCCCGATTGGCGCGGCTTCGGCCTGTCGGAGCACCAAGTCCACGGCCATTACGACCGCGCCATGATGATGGCCGACCTGCACGCCCTCGGCCGCCTCATCAGCCCGCAGCAGCCGCTGCACCTGTTGGGGCACAGCATGGGCGGCATGCTGGCCGCGCATTATGCCGGCGCGGTGCCCGAGCGGGTGGGGAGCCTGATTGTGGCGGAGGGTTTCGGCGTGGAAAACGGCAGCGTGGCCGAATCCGACCGCCGCAGCCGCGATTTTCTGGCCGCCGTTGCCGAGCCGCCGCAGTGGCCGTCTTTCCCCGACAGCGAAGGCGTGGCCGCCAAGCTGCAGAAACGCAATCCCTTGATCAGCCCCCGGCAGGCCGCCTTTCTGGCCGACGCGCTCACCCGCCGCCGTTCCGACGGCCGTGTGGTGTACCGCGCCGATGCCAAGCACAAAATTCCTCAGCCCCAACCCTACCGCCTCAGCGTGGTGCGCCATCATTGGCAAAACATCCGCGCCCCCGTGCTGTGGGTGGAGGGCGGGCAGGTGCCGCACAACCATTATCTGCAGATGCTCGGCGAAGAGCTGGAACGGCGTTATCAGGATTTCGGCCGCCCCGAACGGGTGCGCATTGCCCACAGCGGCCATATGCTGCAATGGGAGGCGCCGCAGGAATTGGCGCAGGCGGCCGACTGTTTTTGGCGGCGGGTGCAGGCTACCTGAAAGCTTGGCGAACCGCTTTACCAAGCGTTTGGCCGTGGTCGGGTTCGGGCAATCAGCGGCGGAAGGGATGGCTGCCGCTGCTTCCGCAGCCCCTTGTGTTGTGCCGCCGGCTTTTCAGGTAGCCTGTTGCCGCAAACCGTGCCACAATCCGCCCGTTTCCCGCCTGTTTCGAAAGCCGCATCATGACGCCCATTCTCGCCTTCGATATCGAAACCGTCCCCGATGTGAACGGCATCCGCCTGCTGTGGGATTTGCCGGCCGAGGTGCCTGCGGCCGATGTGGTGGCGTTCGCCCAACAGAAACGCCGTGCGCGCAACGGCAGCGATTTCATGCAGCACCATCTGCATCAAGTGGTGGCCGTTTCCTGCTGCATGCGCTGGGGTGCCGACCACCTCCACATCGGCACCATCGGCGAAATCGGCGACGACGAAGAAACCGTGATTGCCAAATTTTTCGAGCTGGTCGAAAAATACACCCCCCAGTTGGTGAGCTGGAACGGCGGCGGTTTCGATTTGCCGGTGCTGCACTACCGCGCCCTGATTCACGGCATTGCCGCCGCCCGCTATTGGGACATGGGCGAGGGCGATTTCGGCGACAGCCGAGAATTCAAATGGAACAACTACATCAGCCGCTACCACAGCCGCCATTGCGATTTGATGGACTTGCTCGCCCTCTACCAGCCGCGCGCCGCCGTGCCTTTGGACGACATGGCCAAGCTGTGCGGTTTCCCCGGCAAACTGGGCATGGACGGCAGCCGCGTGTGGGAAGCCTTCCACGCCGGCCGCCTGCGCGACATCCGCGATTACTGCGAAACCGATGCCGCCAACACCTATTTGATGTATCTGCGCTTCCGCCTGATGAGCGGCGCGATGGACGCCGACGAATACGAGGTGGAAATCAAGCGCCTCAAAGGCTACCTGAAAAGCCAGGCCGACAAAGCGCATTGGCAGGAATTTCTGGCTGCCTGGCATTAAACCGCCGGCGGCGGTTTCAGGTAGCCCGGCTGCCTTATTCCTGTATTGCTTGCGGCCTTCCAAACCCATTTCACAATGAACCCTCTGCAACGCATTGTTTTAATCGGCGTCGGCCTGATCGGCGGCTCCTTTGTGCTCGATTTGAAGCGCAAAAGGCTGGTGCGCGAAGTGGCCGGCGTCGATTTGGATGCCGACAATCTGGCGCGGGCGCTGGAGCGCGGCGTGGTGGACAGCGCCCACACCGCTTTGCGGGCCGATGTCTTGGCCGGTGCCGATTTGGTGCTGCTGGCCACGCCGGTGGCCAGCCTGCCGGCCTTGTGCCGAGCACTGGCGCCGCTGCTGCCCGAATACTGCATCGTCAGCGATGTGGGCAGCACCAAGCAGTCCGCCTTGGCGGCTTTTGCCGAGCACCTGCCGCAGCATCTGCCCCGCTGTGTGGCCGCCCACCCGATTGCCGGTTCCGACCGCCACGGTGCTCTGGCCGCCCAGTTCGGCCTGTTTCAAGACAAAAAACTGGTATTGTGCCCGCACGCTCGGCAAGACGCCGCCGCTTTGGCGTGCGTGGAGTCGCTGTGGCAGGCGGTGGGCGCGCAAACCTGCTGCCTGAGCGCAGAAGAGCACGATGCCGTTTTTGCCGCCGTTTCCCATTTGCCGCATTTGCTGGCCTATTCCTATATGCATCAAGTGGCGACGGCTGCCGACAGCGAAAAATGGCTGGATTTCGCCGGCTCCGGTTTTCGCGATTTCACCCGCATCGCCGCCAGCTCCCCCGCGGTTTGGGCCGACATCACATTGGCCAACCGCGACAGCCTGCTGGCTTTGCTGAGCGCCCAGCAGCAGGAGTTGGCCGACTTGCGGCAATGGTTGCGGGACGGCAACCGTGCCGCATTATTGGATTTCTTTCAGGTAGCCAGCCGGGCGCGGGAAGATTGGCAAAACCGCTGAGCGGATCGGCGGCGTGCTTAAAATCTTCAGTTAAGAAAATAATTGCGGATCAGTCGATTCGATTGCGAAAATTCCGCTCTGAGAAACATGGCCGGAAGCGGCTTCACCGCATGATTTGTTGTTTTTTTATTTTTGGTGCAAAAAATCGAAATTTAAGCTTGACCTTCCGCTTGTGACAGCGCAAAATACGCCTCGTTGGAAGGGCAGCGATGCCGTTTCAATAGTTTCTCCTCTATTTCTCCTTTGTAGACTTGGGCGCACATTGCAAAATGTGCGCATTTTTTTGCGTGTATATTCTGGTTTGGAAGGATTTGTTGCCGATTTGCCGGAACATCCGGGTGCAAGTGTGTGCGGCCTGTGTTTTAAGGGGTTGGCAAAGATACAAAAAGGGTTGTTTTGTTCGGAGTCGCGCATCGATTCGTAAAGAAAGATAAATAATCGACCAAGCGCTTGCTTTTTCCGGTTCGCTTTTTTATAATTCGCTTCGTTAGGTGGTCAGTATGATTGCTTGACAGTTTCTCCTCTATTTCTCCTTTGTAGACTTGGGCGCACATTGCAAAATGTGCGCATTTTTTTGTCTGTTCAATTTGTAAGGATTTGCCCTACAATAGCCGCCTTTCGGAACCGATACCTAGGAGCAGCCAGATGGCAAACGCAATTTTATCCCAAGATCTTAACGGCAAAGTGGCGCTGGTTACCGGTGCGGCCAGCGGTTTGGGCAAAGACATTGCGCAAACCTACGCCCGTGCAGGCGCCGCAGTGGGCATTGCCGACATCAATCCTGCCGCCGCCGAAGCCGCGGCCGAAGAAATCCGCGCCGGCGGCGGCCGCGCCCTGGCGGTGGCGATGGATGTGACCGACGAAGCCGCCGTGCAGGCCGGCACCGACCGCTTGGCGGCAACCTTCGGCCGTTTGGACATTCTGGTGTCCAATGCCGGCATCCAAATCATCAACCCCATCGACAAGCTGTCTTTGGCGGACTGGAAAAAAATGCTGGCCATTCATTTGGACGGTGCCTTCCTCACCACCCAAGCCGCGCTGAAGCATATGTACGCGCAAAACAGCGGCACGGTGATTTATATGGGTTCGGTGCATTCGCACGAAGCCAGCCTGTATAAAGCCCCGTATGTCACCGCCAAGCACGGCCTGCTCGGCCTGTGCCGCGTGTTGGCCAAAGAGGGCGCGGCGCATCGCGTCCGCTCGCACGTGATCTGCCCGGGCTTCGTGAAAACCCCGCTGGTGGAAAAGCAGATTCCCGAACAGGCCAAAGAAAAAGGTATTACTGAAGAAGAAGTGGTGAAAAACATCATGCTCGGCCAAACCGTGGACGGCGAATTCACCACCACACAGGATATTGCCCAACTGGCCCTGTTTTTGGCGGCTTTCCCCACCAATGTGTTCACCGGCCAGTCTTTCTTGGCCGGCCACGGCTGGCACATGAAATAAATACTTATCACCTAACCGTAATAAAACAGGCTACCTGAAACGGCAGTGGTTTCAGGTAGCCTTTCAGAACCTGCTCACAGTCTCCGTTGCGGCGGTATTTTGGCTTCGCCAGTCCGCTTGGCTGCCCGGTCAACAACCGCATCTGCCGCATTGCCTTTGAAGGGATAACAAAAATACCGGCAAGATGTCCAATCTTGCGCGCATTGTCGCCCCGCATCTGCGGTTTTTGCCTCGAAAACCGCTGCGCAAGAAGACCATGAACAGGTTCCAACAGCCATCAGAAAGGAAGCAGCATGTCTTTGCAAGAAGCCGTCAAACCTTATGACCGCATTACCCTGCTGTTGCAGGGCGGCGGCGCACTCGGCGCCTATCAGGCCGGGATTTACGAAGGCATCCACAACAACGGCATCCGCATCAACAGCATTTCCGGCATTTCCATCGGCGCGCTCAACACTGCCGTGATTGCCGGCAATCCGCCGGAAAAGCGGATCGAAGCCCTGCGCGGCTTTTGGGAAACCATTACCCGCCGCAATTACACCAGCGACGCCTTCAATCCCTATAAATACATGCTCGGCCACATCGGCTGGTGGGGGCAGATTCCCGGCGTGGTGGACGCCTTCCCCTATATTTTTGAAAACTCCTTCCTCAAGCAGCAGTTGCGCACGCTGGAGAGCAGCACCGAAGCCTTCCAAACCATGCTGGAAGGCCAGCGCGGCTTTTTCAAACCGCGTTATCAGATTCCCCTCTATACCACGCCCAACCATCTCAGCCATTACACCACCGACCAACTCTACCGCACGCTGGAACGCTTCTGCGATTTGGATTTGGTCAACCGCCCCGAGGTGATGCGGGTTTCCGTGAGCGCGGTAAACGTGCGCAGCGGCAACTACGCCGTGTTCTGCAACGAAAACGAAGAACTGCGCTACGAGCACTTCATCGCTTCCGGCGCCCTGCCGCCCGGCTTCCCCGCAGTAGAGATAGACGGCGAGTTTTATTGGGACGGCGGCATGGTGTCCAACACCCCGCTCAACGATATTCTGGAGCATGAGGAATCGCTCAAGCAGCTGATTTTCCAAGTGGACTTATGGGATGCGCGCGGCAATCTGCCCGACAATATGAAAGCCATCGACGAGCGGATCAAAGACATCCAATACTCCAGCAAAACCCGCATGATCACCGACGTGATGGGCCAGCGCCTGCGTTACAACCGTCTGATCAAAGAGCTGCTGGCCATGATTCCCGACAAGAAAAACCAAGCCGCACGGCGGGCGATTGCCGAAGCCGAAGCGCTGGCCGATGTGGGGGTGAAAAACGTGATCCACCTGATTTACCGCAAGAAAAGCTACGAGCGCGGGCATAAAGATTACGAATTCAGCAGCACCACCATGCACGACCACTGGGACAGCGGCCTGCACGACATCACGCAAACTTTCCGTCATACCGACTGGTTCGAGCTGCCGCCGGACGACGAAATTTTCGTTACCCACGACATCCATGACAAACGGCGCCAGATGTCGCAAAAAGGGCGTTAAATCCTGTCTGCCGATTTCCGCAAATTCGGCGGCATCAAACAAAGGCTACCTGAAAAGCTTTTCAGATAGCCTTTGGCGTTTGCCGGGCGGCAGATGGAAAAGATCAGCGTGCCGGCGCAGGGTTGATCAGAATTTCTACGCGGCGGTTTTGCGCGCGGCCGGCTTCGGTGGCGTTGCTGGCAATCGGCGAGCGCGAGCCGTGACCCACGGTGCTGATGCGGTTGGCCGCCACGCCGCGGCCGTGCAGATAATTGGCCACCGATTGCGCGCGCTGTTGCGACAGCGGGTTGTTGATGTGGTCGCCGCCGGTGTTGTCGGTGTGGCCGGCCACGGTAATGGTGGTTTCCGGGTATTGCGCCAGCACGCCGGCCACGGTGTTGAGCGACTGCACCGCATCGGCGCTCAAGGCCGCGCTATTGGTGGCGAAGGTCACGCCGCTGGGCATGGTGAGCTTGATTTGGTCGCCCTTGCGCTCCACTTCCACCGGCGTATTGGCCAGCTCTTGGCGCAACCGGCTTTCCTGCACGTCCATATAAGCGCCCACGCCGGCGCCGGCCAGGCCGCAGCCCAAAGCGGCATTGCGCGCGCCTTTGCTGCCGTGGGTGATGGCGCCCACCGCGCCGCAGGCCGCCGCGCCGCCCAAGCCGTAGAGGGCGGTTTTGGAAATGGTTTGCTGGCCGGTTACCGGGTCGGTGACACAGCCGCTCAAGGCTAGGGCGGCTGCCGTGGTTAGAACCAGTAAAGATTTGCTCGCTTGCATGGCGTTTCCTTTCTGTTGCGGGGAGGGAAGGAACCACTATAGCAGCGCAGCCGTGGCCGCAGCATCAAAACGGCAAGAAAACCGCCGCTTTTACGCGGCGGGCGATGTTTTTTACCGAATCCGGCAATAATTTGGCGCGGTATTACAATTTATCGGCCGCTTCCGCCAAATAAGCGGCCACGCCGGCGGCATCGGCCTGCATGCCCTGCCCGCCGGCGTGCCAGCCGGCCGGACACACCTCGCCGTGTGCCTCGTGAAACTGCAAAGCGTCCACCATGCGCAGCATTTCATCTACATTGCGGCCCAAGGCAAAATGGTTCACCACTTGGTGCTGCACCACGCCCTCGCGGTCGATCAAAAAAGAGCCGCGCCAAGCCACGCCTTCTTCGCTTTCCACATCGTAGGCGCGGGCGATTTCATGGGTGAGGTCGGCCACCATGGTAAAGCCCACCGGCCCGATGCCGCCCTGCGCCACCGGCGTGTTGCGCCAGGCCGCATGGGTGAAATGGCTGTCCACCGACACCGACACCACTTCCACATTGCGCTCTTGAAAAGCCGCCAGGCGGTTGTTGAAGGCGATGATTTCAGACGGGCAGACAAAAGTGAAATCGAGCGGATAAAAAAACACCACCGCATATTTGCCCTGCGCGGCTTTCGCAAAATTAAAATCCTCCACCAGCCTGCCGTCGCCCAAAACGGCGGCGAAACGTTTGTGCCGGTCATGAAAAAAAGGGGCGGGTTTGCCCACCAATACGGCCATGGTTTTCTCCTTGTATAAATGTGCAAAAACAGCCAAGCGGCCGCATCACGCCGGCCGTCACGGCCGCCGCCATTGTAGAGGAAACGCCGCCGCCTGCGTATGCCGGCGCGGGCGGCGGGCAGGCGGGGCGTTTTGGTTGCGGCGGTTTTCCATTACAATGTGCCGGTGCCGGTCAATGCACATATACCGTGCGCCGCCGCTTGGCCGTATTTCGGAAAGGACTGCCGATGAACCCCGCCCGCCTTGCCGCGTGTGCCGCCTTATGCGCCGCCGCACTCAATGCCGCTGCCGCCCCCTTGACCAAGCTGCCAGCAGGGCTTTACCGCGAAAGCGGCGCGACCGTCACCACGTTCTCCGGCGGCGAACCGATGCAACCCTTGGTGTCTGAAGGCAATCTGGTGCGTGAGGTGTGCGTGCCCGCCGACAGCGGCGCTTGGTATGCCGAACAGCTGCGCCGCTTTCCGCAAGCCGTTACGCCGCAAATGCGCGAGCAAGGCGTCAACCGGATAGAAGTGCGCTCGCGCGTGGGTACCGATTCGGCCGGCCGGCCAGAAGTGTGGATTGGCTATACCCAAGTCAGCCGCAATCCGAATTTGGGGGGCATCAGCCGTCTGCACAGCCATCTGCTTTTTAGCTATTTGGGCAAACCCTGTCCTATTGATGCTTCGGCAGCAGCAGACTGAATGCGCCTTATGCCGCCGCCGTTTCAGGTAGCCTTTGCCCACCATTGACCGGACTGAGACCATGCCACTCCTCCGTTTGTGCCTCTGCGCCGCCCTGCTGACCCTGGGCAGCCAAGCCTTCGCTGCGCCGCTGGAAAACCTGCCCTCCGGCCTGTACCGCCAAAGCGGCAACACCACCGTCACATTTTCCGGCGGCAACGAGCTCATGCCGCCCTCATCGCCCGGCATCGCGCCTGAACGGGAAGTGTGCATCCCTGCCGATAGCGGCGCTTGGTATGAGGTGCAGCTGCGCCGCTTTGCACAAACCATTACGCCGCAGATGCAGGATGCCGGCGTGATTCGGACGGAGTTGCGCGCCCGTATCGCCCTCAACCGCGAAGGCCGGCCCGAAGTGTGGTTCGGCTACAGCGAAGACAGCCGAGGCCCCAAGGCGGGCATGATCACGCGCAGGCACAGTAATCTGCTTTACACCTATTCGGGCGAACCTTGCAGCCTCGTTGAGGCCGCTGCTGCGGCCGCCGACGTCAACGCAGACCGGTACGACCCTTAGGGCGTGTCGTCACAAAGTATTGCGGCGGTATTTTTGGTCAAAATCCGCATCTGCTGCGTTAAAAATGCTCGCAAGATGTCCAATCTTGCTGCGCTTTTTGCCTGGCAACTGCAGATTTTGCCTCAAAAAACCGCTTCGCAAGCATTATGACGACACGCCCTAGCGCTACCCCCAGGCTACCTGAAAGCCTGCTGCGGTTTTCAGGTAGCCCCTTTTATCGTTTGAATGAAACCATGCTGAATATTTACAACACCCTCACCCGCCAAAAAGAAGCCTTTGTTCCGCTCAATCCCGCAAACGTGCGCATGTATGTGTGCGGCATGACGGTGTACGACTACTGCCACCTCGGCCACGCCCGCGTGATGGTGGTGTTCGACATGATTGCGCGCTGGCTGCGCCAAAGCGGCCACCCGCTCACCTATGTGCGCAATATCACCGACATCGACGACAAAATCATCGCCCGCGCCGCCGAAAACGACGAAACCATTGCCGAACTCACCGCCCGCTTTATCGCCGCGATGGATGAAGACGCCGAAGCCTTGGGCGTGTTGCGCCCCGATGTCGAGCCCAAGGCCACCGAGCATGTGGCTCAGATGATCGGCATGATCGAGCGCCTGATTGCCCAAGGCAAAGCCTATGCCGCCGCCAACGGCGACGTGTATTACGCCGTGCGCGAATTTGCCGCCTACGGCCAGCTTTCCGGCAAATCGCTGGACGATTTGCGCGCCGGTGAGCGGGTGGAGGTGGACGGCTTTAAGCGCGATCCGCTGGACTTCGTGTTGTGGAAGGCGGCCAAGCCCAACGAAGCCGATTTTTGGGACAGCCCCTGGGGCCGCGGCCGTCCCGGCTGGCACATCGAGTGCTCGGCCATGAGCGAAAAATTGTTTGGCGACACCTTCGACATTCACGGCGGCGGCGCCGATTTGCAGTTTCCCCACCACGAAAACGAAATCGCCCAAAGTGTGGGCGCCCACGGCGGCAGCTGCGGCCACGAGCACGGCGGCAAAGCCATCGAAAGCCATGTCAAATACTGGTTGCACAACGGTTTTATCCGCGTGGACGGCGAAAAAATGTCCAAATCGCTGGGCAATTTCTTCACCATCCGCGACGTGCTCCGGCAATACGACCCCGAAGTGGTGCGCTTCTTTATTTTGCGCGCCCACTACCGCAGCCCGCTGAATTATTCCGATGCCCATTTGGACGACGCCAAAGGCGCGCTCACCCGCCTTTATACCGCGCTGAAAAACACCGAGCCGGCCGATTTCGCCCTCAGTGAACACGCCAACGACTACACCCGCCGCTTCTACGCCGCCATGAACGACGACTTCGGCACCGTGGAAGCGGTGGCGGTGTTGTTTGAGCTGGCGGCCGAAGTGAACAAAACCGGCAGCGCCGAATTGGCCGGCTGCCTGAAAGCCCTGGGCGGCGTGCTCGGTCTGTTGCAGCGCGAACCGCAGGCCTTTTTGCAAAGCGGCAGCGCCGGCGGTTTGTCCAATGAGGAAATCGAGACCTTGATCGCCCAGCGCCGGCAGGCCCGCGCCGACAAAAACTGGGCCGAATCCGACCGCATTCGCGACCTGCTGGCCGCCGAAAACATTATTTTGGAAGACGGCGCCGGCGGCACTACCTGGCGGCGCGGCTGATTTTTCAAAACCAAGGATTTCAGGTAGCCTCAGGCTACCTGAAAGCACTTTTTTCAAGCATTCCCCCGTTTGATTTGTCTTTCGTTGTTTCTACTCAGAATTGCCCATGCCCCTACACACCCTCACCCTACTCGGCAGCACCGGCAGCATCGGTCTGAGCACTTTGGACGTGATTGCCCGCCACCCCGACAAATTCCGCGTGTTCGCCTTAGCCGGCCACACGCAAACCGCCAAGCTGGCCGAGCAGTGCGCCGCCTTCCGGCCGCGCTATGCGGTGGTGGCTGATGCCGGCAAGGCCGCCGATTTGCGCGCCCGATTGGCGGCGGCCGGCTGCCACACCGAAGTGCTGCACGGCGCGCAGGCTCTGGTGGAAGTGGCCTCTGCGCCCGAGGTGGACGGCGTGATGGCGGCGATTGTGGGCGCGGCCGGCCTGCCGCCCACGCTGGCCGCCGCCCGTGCCGGCAAAACGGTGTATCTGGCCAATAAAGAAACCCTGGTGGTGGCCGGCAGCCTGTTTATGCAGGCGGCGGCGCAGGCCGGCGCACGCATTTTGCCGGTGGACAGCGAACACAATGCCATTTACCAAGTGCTGCCTGCGCACAAAGGCTACCTGAAAGAAGGCGGCATCGAGTCGATTGTGCTCACCGCTTCCGGCGGCCCGTTTCTGCACACCGATTTGGCCGCCCTGCCCGCCATCACGCCGGCGCAGGCGGTGAAACACCCGAATTGGTCGATGGGGCAGAAAATTTCGGTGGATTCCGCCACCATGATGAACAAGGGCTTGGAGCTGATTGAGGCGCATTGGTTGTTTGCCTGCCCGCCTGAACGGCTGGAAGTGGTGATCCACCCGCAAAGCGTGATTCACAGCATGGTGCGCTATGCCGACGGCTCGGTGTTGGCGCAAATGGGCACGCCCGATATGCGCACGCCGATTGCCTATTGTCTGGGCTTGCCCGAGCGCATCGAATCGGGCGCGGCGCGGCTGGATTTCGCCACCCTCTCTTCACTCACTTTTGCCGCGCCGGATTTTCAGCGCTTCCCTTGCCTGAAGCTGGCTTATGAGGCCATGCACAGCGGCGGCAGCGCGCCTTGCGTGCTGAATGCGGCCAATGAAGTGGCGGTGGCTGCCTTTTTGGCCGGCCGTATCCGCTTTACCGACATCGCCGCCGTGGTGGCGCAATGTTTGGCGCAACACCAGGCCGTGCCGCCCGAAAGCATTGCCGCCCTCTTGGCCTTGGACGCTGAAATCCGCGGCCAGGCCGAAGCCGAAGTGCGGCGGCGGGCTAGCTGAAAGGCGGCGGCATGAAATCAGCTTGCCCAAGCCGCGTGCGAATGCGCCGCCGTGTGCGGGCAGCCTTGACTGGCTGCCTGCTGGCCACGCTGGCGTTTTACGGCTGGCAGAACGGCTTTGCCGAGCAGGGCGGGGCGCTTTCCCTGCCCAAGGCGTTTTGGCTGGGGCTGACGGTGTGCTGCTGGCTGGTGTTGCCGCCCTTGGTGTTCGCCGCGCTACACATCGGCCGCCGCCTGCGGACGGCCTACCTGTTGTTTTGGCTGCCCATGCTGGCGCGTGCTTTGATTGAATTGTGGCTGCTCTACGGCCGGGGCGGCTGGCAGTATGTGTACGGCATCGTACACGATGTATTCAGCCTATTGTTGTTGGCCGTGCTCGCCTGTCTCTGCCGCCGGGAACGCCCGCGCGTGTGGGCGCGGCATTTGTGGGTGATGGCGGCCATGTTTGCGGCGGAAACCTATTTCGCCCGCTATATTTCCGCCTTCAACCACGGCCGGCACAGCGCCGAATTGTGGTTTATCGGCTGGCAGCCGCCGCATCTGGCCAATCAATTGTTTACCGCCGTGTTGGCCCTGTGTTTGTGCGGCTGGCTGCTTTATCTGGAACGCCGGGCATGAACCGACTTTGCACCCGCACCGAAATGCCAAGCAGGCTACCTGAAAGCCGCATCGACGAGCTTTACGCCCTGTATGCCCGTTATTACGCGGGCACGTCTCCCGCGCTGTTCCGCCGCGACCTGTTGGAAAAAGACGGCGTTTTGCTGCTGGCGGATGAAGGCGGCGCGATACGCGGTTTTTCCACCCTGAAGGTGTTGCAGGCCGAGCATCAGGGGCGGCCGCTGCGTGCCCTGTTTTCCGGCGACACCGTCATCGACCACCGTTTTTGGGGCGAACAAACCCTGCCTCTGGCCTGGTGCCGCTTGGCCGGCCGCATCCAAGCCATGCAGCCCGAGGTACCGCTGTATTGGCTGCTGATTGTGAAAGGCGACCGCACCTACCGCTACCTGAATGTATTCAGCAAGCAGTATTATCCCAACCGCCGCCATGCCACCCCGCCCGACATACAGGCGTTGATAGACGGCTTGGCCGCCGCCCGCTTCGGCCCGGCTTACGATGCCGCCCGCGGCTTGGTGCGCCACCCCGAATCGCAAGGCCACCTGA
The DNA here is from genome assembly GCA_030528345.1 of Eikenella sp. Classification (GTDB taxonomy): domain Bacteria; phylum Pseudomonadota; class Gammaproteobacteria; order Burkholderiales; family Neisseriaceae; genus Eikenella. Next base: position 17,023 of record JAUMZB010000002.1, on the reverse strand, counting down.
AAGCCGAGTGGCATACCGGCAAACAGGACAGCCACCCCGAAGCCGCCTATTTCCGCAGCCGCAACCCCGGCCACGGCCAAGGCGACGAATTGGTGTGTTTGACCCTGCTGGCGCCGGAGAATCTGCGTTCTTTCGCCTTGCGCGGTTTTCAGCAGGGTTTGGAGGAGGAGCCGTGGCCTGAGGAGTTTGGGGCTACCTGAAACCGCCCGCCGGCATGGGCATCATTTTGCGCCGCCATAAAAAGGCCCGCTGTTTCAAACAGCGGGCCTTGTGTGTGCCGGAGCTTATTGGGCGGTCATCAAACCTTGGTACAAGCGGGTCATCAGACGGCTGGCGTCGGCGCTTTTCGGCAGAATCACGAAGCTGTTGGCTTTCACTTCATCGTTCGGGAAGATGGAGGTGTTGTTGCGGTGGGCCTCTTCCATCAGCTCGCGGGCCGGTTTGCTGGCCGGCGCGTAGGTGACGAAGTTGCCGTTGGCGGCCGCCACATTCGGATCCAGCGTGTAGTTGATGTATTTGTGGGCATTGGCCACATTGCGCGCATCTTTCGGAATCATGAACGAGTCAATCCAGATGGCCACGCCGGTGTTGGGCACCAGTACTTCGACATTAATGCCGTTTTTGGCTTCTTCGGCACGGCTTTTTGCGATGTTGAGGTCGCCGCCGTAACCGATGGCCACGCACAAATCGCCGTTGGCCAGGTCATTGATGTAGCCGGAGCCGCTGAAGCGTTTGATGTCGGGGCGCACGGCCTTCATCATGTCGGTGGCGGCTTTCAGGTCGTCGGCGTCTTGGCTGTTCGGGTTTTTGCCGATGTAGTTCAAGGCCAGCGGATATTGCTCCAGCGGGCTGTCGAAGAAGGAAATACCGCAGGATTTCAGCTTGTTGGTGTATTCGGGTTTGAATACCAAGTCCCAAGCGTTGGCGGGCAGCTGGTCGGTGCCCAGTGCTTTGGCCACGGCGTCTTTGTTGATGCCGATGGTGTTGATGCCCCAGAAGTAGGGCACGGCGTATTTGTTGCCCGGATCCACCTGTTCCATTAATTTCATCAGTTCGGGGTCGAGGTTGCCGTAGTTGGCGATTTGGCTCTTGTCGATTTCCTGATAGGCGCCGGCTTGGATTTGGCGGCTGACGTTGGCGATGGAGGGCACCACCAGATCGTAGCCGGAATTGCCGGTCAGCACTTTGGCTTCCAGGGTTTCGTTGCTGTCGTAGTAGTCGGTGCGGATTTGGATGCTGTTGTCGGCCTCGAATTTTTTCACGGTTTCGGGGTCTACGTAGTCCGACCAGATATAAAGGTTGATCTGGTTGCTGCTGTCGGCGGCGAGTGCGGTGCCGGAGGCGCTGCCTTCGGCGGGCTTGCCGGTGTCGGAAGATTGGCCGTTACCGCCGCAGGCGGCCAGAAACAAACTCATCAGGGCTGAAACCAAAAGTGTTTTTTTCATGTTGTTTCCTTTGTGGAATCGGTTGGGAAACGTCGGAACCGCAGGCTGCCGACCATCTGTGCAATGCCGCCTTAACCATGCGGGTTGCAGGCAGGTATTGCCGCCGCCGTGTTGATTTCTCCTTCGGCGAAAAGGGCATTAGACTTGGAAACGGCGGGGCTGGCAAGTGTTTTTTGCGGCGGGGCGGCACAAAGGTGGCGGGTTGGGGGCGGACGGATTGATTTTGCATCAAGATTCAGGCTGCCGGAAAGTTTTTCAGGCAGCCTGAGCGTTGTTGCGGATATGCAGGAATCGGTAACGGGCGTCTTTCGGTTTGCCGCCGCAGGGCCGGTTGCCCACTTTGCCGGGGAAGTCCGGGCGCGCCGGCAGGTGAAGTATCCGGCAATGTTTACGGCGTCTTTGGCGAAAGGGAGACGGAACGGCGTTTGGGTGTTTTGAAAGCCGTGACGCATGGCCGGGCGGCAAAGGAGCGGCTTGCGGGCATGCTGGTTTCGTAAGCATATCTTAACGATTTGATGACAAAAACCCGCAAGTAAAAAAACGCCACCAATACCAAGGGAGGAAGTATTGGTGGCCAACTTGCGGGAAAACGTCTACTTACTGCTCACACCCTCCAATCAGGAAGCTATGCAAGCGGAACCAAGTATACCTACAGCTTTGAGTGTTGTCTAGGATTTTGTCATTTTTTATCGAAAAAAGTCTTTCTTCGGCCATAATTTAGCGGATATTTGGCAAATGACGGCAAGAAAAAGAGCAATTATTCTTGCCAACTGCTTATTTATGCAGATAAATTTAATAAAAATTAACAATTAAACGGGGCGGATCGGTTTGCCCGTAAAACGGCCGCCCCCATCCGTTAAGATGGCGGGCGGCTTGGATGGCGGGTGGCTTGCCGCTTCAGGCAAAAGCGGCCCATACCGGAGCGTGGTCGCTGGGGCGCTCTAAGGCGCGGGCGGCCGTGTCCACTTCCAATTGCCGCAGGCGGGCGAGTAGGGCGGGGCTGCACAAAATATGGTCGATGCGCAGGCCGAGTTTGCGGCGGAACATATTCATGCGGTAGTCCCACCAGGTGTACATCACGTCTTCGGGGTGCAGGTGGCGAAGGCCGTCGCTCAAACCCAGTTGCAACAGTTCGGCAAACCATTGCCGCTCGGCAGAGGAGCAATGGATTTTTTCGTGCCATTTTTCCGGGTCGTACACATCGCGGTCGGCGGGGGCGATATTGAAGTCGCCCAGCAGCACCAGCTCGTCATATTGCGCCAACTGCTGCGCCACAAAGCGGTTGAGGGCGGCAAACCACTGCTGTTTATAAGCGAATTTTTCGCTGCCCACCGCTTCGCCGTTGACGCAATACACATTGATCACGCGCACGCCGTCGATGGTGGCGGCGATCACGCGCCGTTGCGGGTCGTCCGGCAGGTCGGGCAGGCCGGTGTGCACATCGGCCGCTTCGCTGCGGCTGAGGATTGCGACGCCGTTATAGGTTTTCTGCCCGCTCCACACGGCGCGGTAGCCGAGCAGCTCGAAGGCGGCGAGGGGGAACTTGTCTTGCTCGAGTTTGAGCTCTTGCAGACAGAGGATGTCGGGCCGGTGTTCGATCAGCCAGTTGCTGACCTGCGGCAGGCGGACGTTGAGGGAGTTGACGTTCCAGGTGGCGATTTTCATGGCATTCGGGTGGCGGGGGTCGGCAGGAAGGCTACCTGAAAGCGGGGCAGCTTTCAGGTAGCCTGCGATAACGGGGATTACTCGGCTTCGTCAATCCAAGCCTGCTGGATGGCTTCGAGTATGCGCTCGCCGCTGCGGGCGGGATCGTCGTCGAAATCCGGCAGCGCCAGCACCAGCTCGCGCAGGCGGGTGAAGCGGATGGTTTTGGGGTCGGTGTCGGGGTGGGCATCGTAGAGTGCTTCGGCGATGCGTTGGCTGTCGGTCCATTTCATGGCGGTCTACCTGAAAATAATCAATGGTGTTCGCGGGCGTGGTTGATGGTGTATTTGGGAATTTCCACCACCAAATCTTCGCCGCCCACGCAGGCTTGGCAGCTGAGGCGGGAGGTGGCCTCCAAGCCCCAGGCCTGGTCGAGCAGGTCTTCTTCGATTTCGCCGGCTTCGGACAGGCTGTCGAAGCCTTGGCGGATGACGACGTGGCAGGTGGTGCAGGCGCAGGATTTTTCGCAGGCGTGCTCGATTTCGATGTCGTTTTCCAGCAAGAGATCGCAAATGGGGCGGCCGCTGGGGGCGTTTTCGATGATTTTGCCCTCCGGGCAAAGCTCGGCATGGGGCAGAACGGTGATTTTCGGCATGGTGTGTGTGGCGTAAAAATAATCAAAAAACGGCGGCATTGTACCCGAAACGCTGTTTTTTTTCAGAATGAGGCCGTTATCCAACGGCTATTAAGGAAACAGGCTACCTGAAAACCTGCCGCTGCGGTGCAGCGTGGTTTTCAGGTAGCCGGTGGGCGGGATGGCGAGGCTTTGTGACGACACGCCCTACAAATCGTGCATGGCCATCAGGCTGGCATTGCCGCCGGCGGCGGCGGTGTTGATGCTGCAGGCCACTTCGGAGAACAGGCGCAGTACGTCCAAGCCGTCGGCCGCGTTGTGGATGCGGGTGAGCGGGCCGGGGTGTTCGGCCAGCGAGCGGCGGTATTCCGCCGTCATCGGCTCCAGCGCCACCACGTGGGTTATGTCGGCGGTTTCCGGGCGGCTGTGTACGCAGAGCAGACCGTTGAGGCGTTCGGCATAGGCAGCCAAGGGATGGCCGGATTCCACCACGGCGGGGATGCCGGAGGCGGCCAGGGTGGCGAGTGCGGCAAAGGATTGCGCCAAATCGCCGCCGTAGAGCCACACTTGGCGGGGGGTGTGCCAGCGCATGCTGTTGTGTTCGCCGGTGGGGCCGGGCAAGGCGAGCTCGGCCTGGCGCAGGGTGTGCAGGCGCGCCTGCCCCATTTGTCCGGCCAATTCCAGTTGCTGCTCTTGGGTGAGCGGCAGGGCGGGCAGCAAGGTTTGCAGGCGGGCGAGTGCGGCTTCGTCGGCCTGGCCGATGCGGCTTAGGCGCGGGATGCGCCAGCGCGGAAGGCGGCTTAAGCGTTGCAGGTAGAAGGGGCCGCCGGCTTTGGGGCCGGTGCCGGAGAGGCCGTGGCCGCCGAAGGGCTGCACGCCGACCACGGCGCCGACGATGTTGCGGTTCACATACACATTGCCCGCTTCGATGCGGCTGCGGATGTGTTCCACGGTGGCGTCGATGCGGCTGTGGATGCCGTGGGTGAGGGCATAGCATTTGTCGTTGATTTGCCCGATGATTTCGTCCAGTTCGTCGGCGCGGTAGCGCACCACGTGCAGCACGGGGCCGAATACTTCCCGGCGCAGCTCTTGCAGATTGTTCAATTCAAACAGCACGGGGGCGACAAAGGTGCCGTGGGCGGTGTCGGCGGCGAGCGGTACTTCGTGATAGGACTTGGCCAGCCCTTTCATGCGCTCGATGTGGCTTTGCAGATTGTCGCGCGCTTCGGCGTCGATCACGGGGCCGATGTCGGTGTGGAGGTGCAGCGGGTTGCCCACGCGCAATTCGTTCATCGCGCCTTTGATCATGGCGAGGAAGTGGTCGGCGATGTCTTCCTGCAGGCAGAGGATGCGCAGGGCGGAGCAGCGCTGGCCGGCGCTGTCGAAGGCGGAGTTCAATACATCGGCCACGACTTGTTCGGGCAGGGCGGTGGAATCGACGATCATGGCGTTTTGCCCGCCGGTTTCGGCAATCAGCACCGGGTTGTCGCTGCGCTCGGCCAGGGTTTGGTTGATCAGGCGCGCCACTTCGGTGGAGCCGGTGAAGATGACGCCGCTGATGCGCGGGTCTTGGGTGAGCGCCGCGCCCACGTCGCCTGCGCCGAGCACCAATTGCAACACGTCGCCGGGTACGCCGGCTTCGTGCATCAGCGCCACGGCGTAGTGGGCGATGAGGCTGGTTTGCTCGGCGGGTTTGGCAATCACGCTGTTGCCGGCGGCCAATGCGGCCACGACTTCGCCCACGAAAATCGCCAGCGGGAAGTTCCACGGGCTGATGGCCACCATGGCGCCGCGACCGGGGGTGTTTTCAGGTAGCGTGAGTTCGGCTTCGCTGGCGTAGTAGCGGCAGAAATCCACGGCTTCGCGTACTTCGGCGATGGCGTTTTGCAGAGTTTTGCCCGCTTCGCGCACGGCCAGCATCATCAGGGCGGGGGTGTGCGCTTCGAGCAGGTCGGCAAAGCGGCGCAGGCAGGCGGCGCGTTCGGCGGCGGGCTTGGCCGACCAGGCCGGTTGGGCGGCGACAGCCATGCTCACCGCTTCCTGCGCCAGGGCGGTATCGGCAAAGGAGACGTGGCCGACAATGTCGCCGTGATCGGCCGGGTTCGGCACATGGTGCGTGGCGGCGACGGGACGGCTTTGGCCGTTGAGCAAAGAGGCTACCTGAAAGCTTTGCGCGGCGGCGGCATTCATTTGCTGTTGCAGGTTTTGCAATACGTTTTCGTTGCTCAAATCGATGCCTTGCGAGTTGACGCGCTCGTGGCCGTAAAGATCGCGCGGCATGGGCAGGGCGCGGTGCAGGCGGATGCCTTCCTGCGCTAGGGTGTCGAAGGGGCTGCGGATGAGTTCGTCGATGCTGATTTTTTCGTCCACAATCTGATTGACGAAAGAGGAGTTGGCGCCGTTTTCCAGCAGACGGCGTACCAGATAGGCGAGCAGGGTTTCGTGGGTGCCGACCGGGGCGTAGATGCGCACGCGGCGGCCGAGGTTTTGCGCGCCCACCACTTGGTCGTACAGGGTTTCGCCCATGCCGTGCAGGCATTGGAATTCGTAGTCTTTGCCCTCGCCCATTTGGTAAATGGCGGAAAGCGTGTGGGCATTGTGGGTGGCGAATTGCGGGAACACCGCGTCTTGCGCGGCCAAGAGTTTGCGCGCGCAGGCCAGATAGGAAATATCGGTGTGTACCTTGCGGGTATAAACCGGATAGCCGTCCATGCCGTCCACCTGCGCCCATTTGATTTCGCTGTCCCAATAGGCGCCTTTCACCAGGCGGATCATCAGTTTTTGGTTATTGCGCCGCGCGAGGTCGATCAAATAATCGATCACAAACGGGCAGCGCTTTTGATAAGCCTGCACCACAAAGCCGATGCCGTGGAAACCGGCCAAATCGGGGTCGGACACCAGCGCTTCCATCAAATCCAGCGACAGCTCCAGGCGGTTGGCCTCCTCGGCGTCGATGTTGAGGCCGATGTTGTACTGCTTGGCGAGCAGAAACAGATTCTTCAGACGCGGCAGCAATTCGCTCATCACGCGATCATGCTGGGCGCGCACATAGCGCGGGTGGATGGCGGAAAGTTTCACCGAGATGCCGTTGCCTTCATACGCGCCGACACCGGCGGCATCTTTGCCGATGGCGTGGATGGCGTTCACATAATCCTGGTAGTAGCGGTCGGCATCGGCCTGGGTCATTGCCGCTTCACCGAGCATGTCGAAGGAGAAACGGTAGCCCAGTTTTTCGCGCGCTTTGCCGTTGGCGAGCGCTTCTTCGATGGTTTGGCCGGTCACAAACTGCTTGCCCAGCATGCGCATGGCGTAGTCCACGCCTTTGCGGATCAGTGGCGCACCGCCTTTGCCCAATAGGCGGGTGAGCGAGGCGGAGAGGTTTTGCGCGTTGGTGGGGTTGGTCAGCTTGCCGGTAATCAGCAGGCCCCAGGCGGCGGCGTTCACAAATAAAGACGGGCTGTGCCCCAAATGGCTTTTCCAGTCGCCGTCGGCCAGTTTGTCGTGAATCAGCTTGTTGCGGGTGGCGTTGTCGGGAATGCGCAGCAGCGCTTCGGCCAAACACATCAGCGCCACGCCTTCTTCGCTGGAGAGGGAGAATTCGTGCATCAGTGCGTCCACACCCGAGGCTTTGCTGCGGCTGCCGCGCACCTGGCTCACCAGGCGGCGCGCCAAATCGGCGGCGGCGCTGCGTTCTTCGGCGCTCATCTGCGCCTGCCGCAGCATGTCTTCCACCGCCGCCACTTCGTCGCGGCGGTGGGCTTCGGTGATGGCTTGGCGCAAGGGGCTTTGTTGCGGATGGGCAAAATCGAACATGGGAATCTCCGTAATTTGGAATGCGGGAAATGGGCTGCCTGAATTCGGGGCCGCCGCTGGGGCGCAAAGAGACGGATATGATAAACCAAAGCGCGGCTTGCGGGCTTGATTGAAGGCAAAGTTTTGCCGCCGCCGAATGCCTGGCGGGGCGAAATGCAAATCAGGCTACCTGAAACAACCTTTTACGGTTTCAGGTAGCCTGAGGACGCCATTAAACGGCCGGTTTATTTGGCGGCATGGTAGTCGCGGTCGGCTTGTTCGAAGCGTTCCTGAACGTCTTGGCCGGGCGCTTTGCCGAGCAGGGAAACGGCCACCACGGCAATGGCGCAGGCGATGAAGCCGGGCACGATTTCATACATGGTTTGCAGGTTGGCCGCCTTCAGGGCGGGGTTCACTTTTTCCGCCCAAACCACCACCACCACGGCACCGGTAATCATGCCGGCCAGTGCGCCGTTGGCGGTCATGCGTTTCCAGAATACCGATAAAATCACCACCGGGCCGAAGGCGGCGCCGAAGCCGGCCCAAGCGTAAGACACCAGTCCCAGCACTTTGCTGTCGGGGTCGGCGGCCAGCAGAATGGCGATCACCGCCACGGCCAACACCATGATGCGGCCCACCCACACCAGTTCTTTCTGAGCGGCGTTGGGGCGCAGAAAGCCTTTGTAGAAGTCTTCGGTAATGGCGCTGGAGCACACCAAAAGCTGGCAGGACAGGGTGGACATCACCGCGGCCAGAATGGCGGACAGAATCACGCCGGCGATCCACGGGTTGAACAGCAGGGTGGCCAAGGCAATGAACACGCGCTCGTTGTTGCCCTGCATGGCGGCCGCCTGTTCGGGGTTGGCGCCGAAGTAGGCGATGCCGAAATAGCCCACGGCCACGGCACCGGCCAGACAGAGCACCATCCAAGTCATGCCGATGCGGCGGGCGCTGGTCAGCGATTTCACGTTTTCGGCGGCCATGAAGCGCGCCAGAATGTGCGGCTGGCCGAAATAGCCCAAGCCCCAGGCGGCGGTGGAAATGATGCCGACGAAGGTGGTGCCGGTGAGCAGGCTGCCGTATTCGGTGTTGGCGGCCGCGGCGGCGGCTTGGATGGCGGCGCTCATTTCATCCGCACCGCCCAAGCTCAGGTACACCATAATCGGGGTCAGGATGAGGGCGAAAATCATCAGCGTGGCCTGCACGGTGTCGGTCCAGCTCACCGCCAAGAAGCCGCCGATGAAGGTGTAGGCAATGGTGGCGCCGGCACCGAGCCACAGCGCCTGCTGGTAAGACATATCGGTAAACAGACTCTGGAACAAACGGGCGCCCGCCACCACGCCGGAGGCGCAGTAGATGGTGAAGAAAAAGAGGATGATGGCGGCGGAAATCACCTTCATCGCCTTGCCCTGCGCGCCGAAACGGTGGAAAAAGTATTCGGGCAGGGTCAGGGCGTTGTGGTTGTATTCGGTGTGCACGCGCAAGCGGCCGGCCACCAAGAGCCAGTTGAAATAAGCACCCACGGTGAGGCCGATGGCAATCCAGGCTTCGGCCAGGCCGGAGGCGTAAATCGCGCCGGGCAGGCCCATCAGCAGCCAGCCGGACATATCGGAGGCACCGGCCGACATGGCGGTCACGAAGGGGCCCAAGCTGCGGCCGCCCAGAATGTAGTCGTCAAAATTGCGGGTGGAGAAATAGGCGGCCAAGCCGATGAGCAAAACGGCCGCCAGATACACACCGAAGGTGATGTACATGGGATTCATGATGCAATAACCTCGTGGGTTGTTGTTTGGAAAGATGTGTGGGGCGCGTCGGGCCGACCGCCGCCAAACTTTGCGGTTATACTTCAGAAACACCTGCTTGGTCAATTTTTGTAAATATCGTGTACGCTTGGCGTTAAGGCGGCGGTCCGCTTTGCCCGAAGTGCCGGTTTCGGGCGGCGTCCGTGGTATGATGGGCTACCTGAAACCCTTGCCGCTACGGTGTCTGCCGATGAATCATCTGTCTCTGTCCGAAGAACTCCGCCGCCGCGCCGCCGCCGTCAAACTGCTGATTATGGATGTGGACGGCGTTTTAAGCGACGGCCGTATTTTCATCCGCGACAACGGCGAAGAAATCAAAGCCTTCCATACGCTCGACGGCCACGGCATCAAAATGCTGCAGCAAAGCGGCGTGCAAACCGCCGTCATCACCGGCCGCGACGCGCCTTCGGTGGGTGTGCGGGTGCGTGCTTTGGGCATCGGCCACTATTTCAAAGGCATCAGCGACAAACGCGCCGCTTATGAGCAACTGCGCGCCGCCGCCGGCGTGGCCGAGCGCGAATGCGCCTATATCGGCGACGATGTGGTGGATTTGCCGGTGATGGTGCGCTGCGGGCTGCCGGTGGCGGTGCCGGAAGCGCACGATTTCGTCAAACAATATGCCGTCTACACCACCGCCCGCCCGGCCGGCGCCGGCGCGGTGCGCGAACTGTGCGACCTGATTATGCAGGCGCAGGGCTACCTGAAACCCGCTTTGGAGCGTTACACGCAATGATGAAGAAATTGGCCGGCTGGTGGTTTCCGCTGGTGCTGGCGCTGGCCTTGGGCGGCGTCAGTTTCTGGCTCGACCGCGTGAGCCAGTTGGAAACCGAAGAAGTCTCGCTCAGCCCGCACGAGCCGCAATATGAAATTTTCGGCATCCGGGCCCAACGCTTCGGCGCCGACGGCGCGGTGGCCGAGCAGCTGACCGCCGAACGCGCTTGGCAGTTTCCGGCCCGTTCCGACGCCTATCTGGCCAAACCCGATATTGTGTTCGCCCCCCACAGCGGCGGGCATTACCGCGTTCGGGCCGCACAGGCGCATTATGTGAACGACCACGCAAGGGTGATGCTCAGCGGCGGCGTGGTGTTGGTGAAGCCCGCCGCCGACGGTTCGCCCGCCGGCCGCCTGGAAACCGACACTTTAAGCATCGATACCGCCACCCGAACCGCCCGCACCGAAGACGTGGTGCGCTACCGCTACGGTGCCTCGCACGGCACCGCGCAAGGCATGGTGTACGACCATGCCGCCGGACGCCTCAACCTCTCTTCACGCATAAAGGCCGTGATTTATGATCCGCAAACCGACCATCCTTAAGCCCCATCTGTTGTGCGTCCTGTTGCTTGCTGCCGTCCTGCCCGCACACGCGCTCACCTCCGACCGCAACCAGCCCATCCAAATCGAGGCCGACCAAGGCTCGCTGGATCAGGGCAACCAAAGCACCGAATTTTCCGGCAACGTGGTGATCAAACAGGGAACCATGTATATCCGCGCCGGCAAAGTGCGCGTGGTTCGCGCCGCCAGCGGCACGCAAACCATCACCGCCACCGGCAGCCCGGTGCAGTTCGGCCAGCAGCTCGACCGCCAAGGCCACGTAAAAGGACAGGCCGACCGGGTGGAATACCAGTCGGCCACCGGCATCGTGAAACTCAGCGGCAACGCCCGCCTAGAGCGCGGTGGCGACAGTGCGCGCGGCGAAACCATTACCTACAACACCCGCACCGAGGTGTACACCGTGATGGGCGGCAGCAAAAACAACGCCAACCGCGGCCGCGTCAGCATCACCATCCAGCCGCAAAACTGATGCCGCAGCAGGCTGCCTGAAAACACGCCGACCGGCTGCGGCAGGCTTTCCGGCAGCCCGACGAGATCAAAATCAAAATAACGGGAAACGAATCATGAATGTGCCGACAACACCCGGCAGCCGCCTGAGCGTGCGGCAGCTGCAGAAAAGCTTCAAGCAACGCCAAGTGGTAAAAGACTTTTCGCTCGACATCAGCAGCGGCGAAGTGGTCGGCCTGCTCGGCCCCAACGGCGCGGGCAAAACCACCAGCTTCTACATGATTGTCGGCCTCGTGGCCGCCGATGCCGGCGAAATCGGGCTGGACGGCCACCGGCTGCAACACATGACGGTTTACCAGCGCGCCCGCCTCGGGCTGGGCTATCTGCCGCAGGAAGCCTCCATCTTCCGCAAAATGACGGTGGAGGAAAACATCCGCGCCATTCTCGAACTGCACGAAAGCGACCCCGCCCGCATCGAAGACAGCCTCAACGGCCTCTTGGCCGACCTCAATATCGGCCACCTGCGCCGCAGCCCCGCGCCCGCCCTGTCCGGCGGCGAGCGCCGGCGGGTGGAAATCGCCCGCGTGCTGGCCATGAATCCGCGCTTCATCCTGCTCGACGAACCCTTTGCCGGCGTCGATCCGATTGCGGTCATCGACATCCAAAATATCATCGGCTTTCTCAAAGGGCGCGGCATCGGCGTGCTGATTACCGACCACAACGTGCGCGAAACCCTGCGCATCTGCGACCGCGCCTACATCATCAGCGAAGGCCGCGTGCTGGCCGACGGCCGCCCCGAAGACCTGGTCAACAACAACGAAGTGCGCGCCGTGTATTTGGGCGAACACTTCGATTATTGAGTTTCAGGTAGCCGGTTATGACAACGCAAGCGGTCAAACTCAAACTCCGCCAAACCCAGCTGCTCAACCAAAAGCAGCAGCAGTCTTTGCGCGTGTTGCACATGTCGTCGCAGGAACTGGCCGAAGAAGTGGAATCCTGGCTGGAAGACAACCCCCTGCTGGAGCGTGCCGAAACGGGCGATGCCGACGGCGGCCAGCCCGAAATCCACTATTCCGCCGCCGTGCCGGTTACCCGCAAAATCAGCAGCGGCGAAGAAAGCGATTTGTGGGCCACCGTGGCCGACGAAGCCGACTTCCGCCGCCTGCTGCACGAACAGGTGTGTGAGCATCCGCTGGATCGCGAACAAGCCGCGCGGGTGCATTTGCTGATCGACTACCTCGACGATCAAGGCTACCTGAAAGAAAGTCTGGCAGAAATCGTGGAGCATTCGCCGCTGGAGTGGATGCTGGACGAAGACGACTTGGCCGCCGCCCTGCAACACCTCCAGCGCTTCGACCCGCCCGGCACCGGCGCCCGCGATTTGGCCGAATCGCTGCTCTTGCAGTTGGCCCGCCGCGAGCCGTGCGAAACCGTATTTTGCGCCGTCAAACTGGTACGGGACTACCTGAACGACGTGGGCAAAGTCACCCTCGCCCCGCAGGTGCGCAAACAGCATCCCCAATACAGCATCGCCACCATCGAAGCCGCCCAGACGCTGGTGGCTTCGCTCAATCCTTTCCCCGCCTACGGCTATGCCGCCGCCGGCCATACCGAATACATCGAACCCGATGTGTGGATCCGTCCCGACGAAGAAACCGGCGCATGGAAAACCGGTGCCTACCGCCAAGCCTGGCCGCAGGTGCGGCTCAACCGCGAATACTGCGAACTGCTCGGCGAATGCGGCGGCAGCGCCCCGGAGCTCAAGCAGAAACTTGCCGAAGCCAAAACCCTGCTGCTTTCACTGGAGCAGCGCCAAAGCACCGTGATGCGGCTGGCCGACATCATTTTGGAAAAACAGTCCGACTTCTTCCAATTCGGCGCCATCGGCCTGGTGCCGATGACCATCAAAGACACCGCCCAAGAATTGGGTCTGGCCGAAAGCACCGTCTCGCGCGCCGTCAACCAAAAATATCTGGCTTGCCCGCAGGGCGTATTTCCGTTACGCTACTTCTTCAGTCAGGCCGCCGTTTACGCCGATGAAGAAGACGAGCAGGGCGTGAGCGCCGGCGCAGTGAAAGCCGTGATGGAAAGCCTGTTTGCCTCGGAAAACAAAACCAAGCCGCTCTCAGACCAAGCCATCGCCGACCGCCTCGCCCTGCAGGGCATGACGATTGCCCGCCGTACCGTAGCCAAATACCGCGAAGAGATGAATTTTCCGCCTGCCCACCAGCGCAAACGCAAACAGCCGTAGTTCCGTTTGCCTTGCGCGCCGCCAGGCAGGCCCAACCCCCTCGAAGGAGTCTGCTATGAATCTGAAAATCAACGGCATCAATATCGAAGTGACCGACGCGCTGAAAGACTACATCCGCAGCAAACTCGAGCGCATCATGCGGCACAGCGACAACGTGATTTCCGCCACCGTGACCCTCTCGGTGGACAAACTGGTGCAGAAAGCAGAAGTGGATTGGCACATGGCGGGCAAAGACCTGCACATCGACCAAACCGATAAAGACATGTACGCCGCCATTGATTTGCTGGCCGACAAACTTGACCGCGCGGTGCTCAAACACAAAGAGAAAACCCACGACCACCGCGCCGAACCCAGCGGCAAACTGAGTGCCGAACCGTAATCCCCTCTCCCCGCCACAGGCTGCTCCGGCAGCCTGTTTTGCTGTCTGGCCGGCGCATGTAAAAAATTTCCGCCCGCCCCACAAGGCGGGCAAACCGCTTTATAATCCGCCGTTTTTTCAGAAAGCCCTAAGGCTACCTGAAAACACATGACCAAGACCGTGCCGCATTCCGGCCCAACCCTGAGTTACCGAGACACACCGTGGACAAACTGAAAATCACCGGCAACGGCCCGCTCAACGGCGAAATCACCATTTCCGGCGCCAAAAACGCCGCCCTGCCGCTGATGTGCGCCGGCCTCCTCACCGCCGACACCCTGCATTTAAAAAACGTGCCCATGCTGGCCGACGTGAAAACCACCCACAAACTGCTGCAAGGCATGGGCGCGCAGGTGGAGAGTGACGGCGTGAGCGAGTTTTCCATTAACGGCGGCACGGTCGACAACACCTGCGCCCCTTACGAGCTGGTGAAAACCATGCGCGCCTCGATTCTGGTGCTCGGCCCCACCCTGGCACGTTTCGGCCACGCCGAAGTCAGCCTGCCCGGCGGCTGCGCCATCGGCTCGCGCCCGGTCGACCAACACCTCAAAGGGCTGGAGGCCATGGGTGCCAAAATCAGCATCGAACACGGCTATGTGAAAGCCGGCGGCAAGCTGAAAGGCGCCCGCGTGGTGATGGACATGGTCACCGTGGGCGGCACCGAAAACCTGCTGATGGCGGCCACTCTGGCCGAAGGCACCACCGTTTTGGAAAACTGCGCCGTCGAGCCCGAAGTGGTGGATTTGGCCGAGTGCTTGGTGAAGATGGGCGCCAAAATCCGCGGCATCGGCACACCGGTGATGACGGTGGAGGGCGTGGAAAAACTGCACGGCTGCACCCACAGCGTGGTGGCCGACCGCATCGAAACCGGCACCTTTCTCTGCGCCGTAGCCATGACCGGCGGCCGGGTGGTGCTGCGCAATGCGGCGCCGAAAACCATGGAAGTGGTGTTAGACAAACTGGTGGAAGCCGGCGCCGTGATTGAAGCCGGCGAAGACTGGATTGCCATCGATATGCGCCAACGCCCGAAAGCGGTGGACATCCGCACCGTGCCGCATCCCGGTTTCCCCACCGATATGCAGGCGCAGTTTATGGCCATGAACGCCGTGGCCGAAGGCAGCAGCCGCGTGGTGGAAACCATTTTTGAAAACCGCTTTATGCACGTGCCCGAGCTCAACCGCATGGGCGCCCAAATCAGCGCCGAGGGCAATACCGCCATGATCAAAGGCGTGGAAAAACTCTCCGGCGCCACCGTAATGGCCACCGACCTGCGCGCCTCGGCCAGCTTGGTGATTGCCGGCTTGGTGGCCGACGGCGAAACCGTGGTGGAACGCATTTACCACTTAGACCGCGGCTACGAGCACATCGAAGAGAAGCTGGGCAAAGTGGGCGCCTTAATCGAACGGGTGCGCGGCTGAGGCCGTCCAATTGATGAACAGGCTACCTGAAACCCTTTCAGGTAGCCTGTTTGTTTGCCCTAAAACTAAGAAAAAATTAGCCGATTCAATAAAATCTCATGATGCCTTTGCCAAACCCCCGGAGGTGGATGCCGTTCAAGGCGTGGCAGCACAGCGAGCGTGAACGTAAGGAATCCCCGAGGGACAGACATGTCATACGGTAGGCAAGCGGGCGGGCAGTCCCCTTGCGACATTAATGCACAACGCAGAAATGCGCCGCAGACGGGGAATAAAGACCACGGGCTGATGCCGAGGCATACGGGCTGTGTGGCTTATCAATCGGGCTACCTGAAAACCGAAAACCATTTTGTCACGCGGCCGGTAGCGTTGGCGGCGTTTGCCATCTGGCCGCACGGCGCAGAGGTTAGGGCTGCCGCCGTGTAGCCGCCGCATAGGTCTCGCCCCAGCGGTGCATGGCCTCGATCACCGGCAGCAGGGTGCGGCCGAAATCGGTAAGCGAATATTCCACTTTCGGCGGCACCTGCGGATAAACCTCGCGGTGGACGATGCCGTCGGCCTCCAGTTCGCGCAATTGCAGGGTGAGCATGCGCTGGGTAATGCCCGGGAGCAGGCGCTGCAATTCGTTGAAACGGCGGGTGTCGCTGCTGAGGTGGTACAGAATCAGCACCTTCCATTTGCCGCCGATGATGCCAAGCGTGGTGCGTACCGGGCAGCACAAATCGGCATGGTGTTCCGTGGCGGCGGAGTCGTTGTCAGGAAACATGCGCTTCGCTCCGGGTTTAACAGTATACAAAATGTGCGTACTTGCTGGTTTGTCGGTACTGCGTATACTACGCCCAAGCAGACAGCAAGGCCAGTACATGCCGCTATCGGCATACAGGCAAACAAAACCGCAGGTGCCGCGCTGTCGGGTTTTCAGGTAGCCTCACCGATGCCCCGGACAGTACGGCACCGCGAGCCAAACACAAGACAAGAAAGGAAACCATCATGCGTCCGGTACGCCAAATCTACCGCGCCGACAGCCAACATTGGGTGGGCGACGGCTTTCTGGTACAACCCCTGTTTTCCCACATGGGCGAAGACCGCGGCACCGATCCGTTTTTGATGCTGGATTACGCCGCCCCGCGCGAGTTTGCCCCGCACAGCGGCGGCCGTCGCCGCGGCGTCGGCCAACACCCGCACAAAGGCTTTGAAACCGTTACCATCGCCTACCACGGCGAGGTGGCGCACCGCGATTCGGCCGGCGGCGGCGGGGTGATCAAGGAAGGCGACGTGCAATGGATGACCGCCGGCGCCGGCATCATCCACGAAGAGTTCCACTCCGAGGCCTTCAGCCGCAGCGGCGGCCTGTTTGAGATGGTGCAGCTGTGGGTGAACCTGCCGGCCAAAGACAAACACACGCCCGCCCGCTATCAGCATTTGGCCAAGGAAAACATCCCCGTGGCGGCTTTGCCCGAGAATGCCGGCCATCTGCGTCTGATTGCCGGCGAATATCGGGGCATCCGCGGTGCCGCCGACACCTTTACCGAGATGAATGTATGGGACGTGGTGATCGAAGCCGGCCGCGAGGCAGCCATTGAGGTTCCGGCCGGCCACAATCTGTCTATGGTGGTGCTGCGCGGCGAAGCCGAGTTTAACGGTCACGCGCGCGCCGGTGCCGGGCAGCTGGTAGGCTTTGCCGAAGGCGGCGGCGCAGTAAACATCCGCGCCGGCGGCGAAACGGTGAAAATCCTGCTGCTTTCCGGCGTACCGATTAACGAGCCGGTGGCGGGCTACGGGCCGTTTGTAATGAACAGCGCCGAGGAAATCCGTGAGGCCATTGCCGAATTCAAAAGCGGCCGCT
>JAUMZB010000084.1 GCA_030528345.1 Eikenella sp. | reverse complement strand
GACGATTTGCCCGCCGCCACCCGCCGCGCCTACCAAATGGCCGAGCCGGGCGACACTGTGCTGCTCAGCCCCGCCTGCGCCAGCTACGATATGTTTGAGGGCTATGCTCATCGGGCACAGGTGTTTATCGATACCGTGCGTGGTTTGTAAGGCGTCCAACCAGCCTGCTCTGTGCGGGGAGGCTGCCTGAACGCCGCTGGCCAAGGAGTGGAGGCGTGAGTGATCTGATGCTGTTTGTGCTGTTCGGTGCCGTGGTCGGTCTGGCGTCTGCTTGGCTGTGCCGCCACCGGCAGGCGGTATGGAGCGTGGCGGCAGCCGGGGCGGCAGCTTTGCTGGCGGCTTTTGCCGTGTATCAGGCGGCGGCTTGGAACAGCGGTGCCGCTGCCGCCGGCGAATACCGCGCCTGGATGCCGCTGTTTGTGTTGCCGGCCGCTTTGGCCGGGCTGTTGTCCGGCGGCCTGTACCGCTTGCTGCGCCGCATGGGCGGCGGTTTCAGGTAGCCTGTTTGCCTGTTTTGTTGATCCATAAAGTGAAGTCAAGATGTTTACCGAATCCAAACTGCTCGACCGCAAGCTGCTGCGCCACGGGCATACCGTCGATCAAACCCTGTTGTGGCTGTTGGTGTTGATGTTGGGTTTCAGTCTGGTGATGGTGTATTCCGCTTCGGTGGCCTATGCCGGACAGGACGGCAGCAAGTGGTTTTATCTGCAGCGCCAGGCCGCCTATATCGGTGCAGGCGCTGTGCTGGCCTGGGTGGCGTTCAGGCGGCCTTTGGGTTTTTGGCGGCGGCATTCCCTGCTGATTTTGCTGCTCAGTCTGGTTTTGCTGCTGGTGGTGCTGGTGGTGGGCCGGGAGATTAACGGCGCCAAACGCTGGATCCATATCGGGCCGGCCAATATCCAGCCTACCGAGATTTTCAAACTGGCGGTGATCCTGTACCTCTCCGGTTTCTTTATGCGCCGCTCCGATGTGCTGACCAAGCTGAGCAAGGTGTGGTTTGCAGCGATTCCGGTGGCCGTCGGGCTCACACTGATTATGTTCCAGCCCGATTTCGGCTCGTTTGTGGTGGTGGCGGTCATCATGACGGGTATGATTTTTCTGGCCGGCTTATCGATGCGCTGGTTTGCCTTGGTGATGGCCGGCGGCTTGTCGGCCATGGTGATGATGGTGGCGCTGGTGCCCTACCGCATGGCGCGGGTAACGGCCTTTCTCGACCCTTGGCAAGACCCGCTGGGCAAAGGCTACCAGCTCACCCATTCGCTGATGGCGATCGGGCGCGGCGGCTGGACGGGCGTGGGGCTGGGCGCCAGCTTGGAAAAACGCTTTTATCTGCCCGAGGCGCATACCGACTTTATTCTGGCGGTCATCGGCGAAGAATTCGGCTTCATCGGCATGATGGTACTCACCGCCTGTTATGTGTGGTTGGTGTGGCGGGCGTTTTCCATCGGCAAAATGGCGCGCGATGCCGAGCAGTTTTTCGGCGCCTATGTGGCCAAAGGGGTGGGCATTTGGATCGGCATCCAGAGCTTTTTCAATATCGGCGTCAACATCGGCCTCTTGCCCACCAAGGGCCTGACCCTGCCGCTGATGTCTTACGGCGGCTCGGCGCTGATCATGACTCTGGTGGCATTCGCCCTGCTGCTGCGTGTGGATTATGAAACGCGGCGGGTGATGCGCGGCTTTAAAGTGTGATACGGGGTTTTCAGGTAGCCTCAACCGGTAAGGCTACCTGAAACCGTTTTGACAGTTGCCTTTTGCAACGGGAGAACAGCATGAGCGGAAAAACTTTTCTTCTGATGGCCGGCGGCACCGGCGGCCATATTTTCCCTGCCCTGGCCGTGGCCGACGCGCTGAAACGGCGCGGGCACCATGTGGTGTGGCTGGGCAGCGAAGGGGCGATGGAAACCCGCATCGTGCCGCAGCACGGCATCGCCCTGGAAACGCTGGCCATCAAAGGCGTGCGCGGCAACGGCCTCAAGCGCAAGCTGATGCTGCCCTTCACCTTGTGGCAAACCATTTCGGCGGCCAAACGGATTTTGAAAAAACACCGCATCGACTGCGTGATCGGCTTCGGCGGTTTCGTCACCTTCCCCGGCGGCATGGCGGCCAAATTCAGCGGCATTCCGATAGTGGTCCACGAGCAAAACGCCGTGGCCGGCCTGTCGAACAAGCTGCTGGCCAAACACGCCCGCCGCGTGCTGTATGCCTTTCCCAAAGCCTTCGACCATGCCGGCGGCTTGGTGGGCAATCCCGTGCGCGCCGACATCGCCGCCTTGCCGCCGCCGGCCGAGCGCTTTGCCGGCCGTTCCGGCAAGCTGAACGTGTTGGTCACCGGCGGCAGCCTGGGGGCCGGCATCCTCAACCGCCTGCTGCCCGAAGCGCTGGCGCTGTTGCCCGCCGGGCAGCGGCCGCAGCTCTACCACCAAAGCGGGCGCGGCAAATTGGGCGATTTGCAGCAGCGTTATCAGGCCTTGGGCGTGCAGGCCGAGTGTGTGGAGTTTATCGATGACATGACCGCTGCCTACCGCAATGCCGACTTGGTGGTGTGCCGCGCCGGCGCGCTGACGATTGCCGAATTGACTGCCGCCGGCGTGGGGGCGCTGCTGGTGCCGTATCCGCACGCGGTGGACGACCACCAAACCGCCAATGCCCGCTTTATGGCGGCGGCCGAAGCGGCCCTGCTGCTGCCGCAAAGCGAATTGAGCGCGGAGAAGCTGGCTTCCGTATTGGGCGGACTCAACCGCAACACCTGCCGCCAATGGGCGGAAAACGCCCGCACACTGGCGAATCCCGACAGTGCCGACCAAGTGGCCGAAGCGGCCTTGGCTTTGGTGTAAGCGCCTGTGCTGCATGGGGATCAACGCTTTTCAGGTAGCCTGAGGGGAGTGTGAACCGTCCTCCAATATTTAAGGAGAGCACGGTATATGCGTGAGCAACGGCTGATTCTGTTTCTTACTGTTTCGGCCGCATGGCCGGCGGCGGTCGATTCCCGGCAGGTCGTGCAGAGAAAGTGGGCGCGGCAGCAATAGGAAACGGGCGGCCGCATTTTCTCCGGCCGGATGGCGGGGGCGGAACGCAGCCGCAGAATCCAAGCCAATCAGGGTGTGCAGCCGGTTGCGGCAAACAGTCTATGGCCTTGAGGGTTTCAGGTAGCCTGAAACGGAGTCGGCCTGATTGGTTCCGTTAAATAAGCAGACACCATTTCCGTTATGGGGAAATGGTGTCTGTTTTTCTGCATCAAGACTCGGCGGGACATTTGCCGGTTCCGGGCTACCTGAAAGCGGATGCCGTTGCCGGTTTAGGTTTCGCTCTCGGGCGTGCCGTCTCCGGCCGCTGCCGGCGTGGCGCTTTCTGCGCCGTTTTCGCCGTCGTACCCGTCTTCAGTCTCTTCGGCCACCCGTTCGAGGCTGACCAGGGTTTCGCCTTCGTCCAGATTGATCAGCTTCACACCGGCGGCGGCGCGGCCGGTTTCGCGGATTTGCACCACTTTGGTGCGGATCAGCACGCCGCCGCTGGTGATCAGCATCAAATCGTCGCTCTCGGCCACCAAAGTAGCGGCCACCAAATCGCCGTTGCGCTCGCCGGTGTTGATGGCGATATTGCCTTGGC
>JAUMZB010000083.1 GCA_030528345.1 Eikenella sp. | reverse complement strand
TGGCCACCAAATACCCCAATATCGCCCAAGAACACTTTGCCCGCAAAGGCGTGCATGTGGACGTGATCAAACTTTACGGCTCTATGGAACTCGCGCCGCTGGTCGGCCTGGCCGATGCCATTGTGGACTTGGTTTCCACCGGCAACACCCTCAAAGCCAACCATCTGGAAGCCGTGGATCAGATTCACGACATTTCCAGCCGTCTGGTGGTCAACAAAGCCGCGTTGAAACTCAAATACCATGCCATCCAGCCGATTATCGACGCCTTCGCCCGCGCCGTGAACGGCGAATAATCTAGGGCGTGTCGTTACCAAGCGTTACGGCGGGTGTTTGGTCAAAACCCTCATCTGCGGCCTTATCCCGCAAGGGGACGCAGAAAATGCCCGCAAGATGTCCGATCTTGCTGCGCCGGCCGGTTTTACCGGCGCGGCGTGTCAAACCGCCCTCTGCGGGGTGAGCCCGGCAGCTGCAGATTTTGCCTTAAAAAAACCGCTTCGCAAGCATGATGACGACACGCCCTAGGCTACCTGAAAGACACCCATGCAGAAAACCGACCAAGCCCGTCTCGCCGTCTTGATCGACGCCGACAACGCCCCCGCCGACATCATCGACCGCCTGTTGGAAGAAATCGCCAAATATGGCATCGCCAGCGTGAAACGCATTTACGGCGACTGGAGCAGCGGCCTCAACAAATGGAAAGCCGCCCTGTTGCCGCATGCCATCATTCCCGTGCAGCAATTCGCCTACACCAAAGGCAAAAACGCCACCGATATGGCCCTGGTTATCGACGCCATGGACTTGCTTTACAGCGGCAATTTCGACGGCTTTTGCATTGTGTCCAGCGACAGCGACTTCACCCGCCTCGCCAGCCGCCTGCGCGAAAGCGGTCTCACCGTTTACGGTTTCGGCGAAAAGAAAACCCCCGAAGCCTTCCGCAAAGCCTGCGACAAATTCATCTTCACCGAAATCTTCCGCCCCGAAAAACATCCGCCCGCCAAACAGAAAAACCCGGCCAAGAGCGCAAATAGCCAAAGCGCCGGCAGCGACAGCGATGTGGTAAAACTCATCAAGCGCGCCGTCAAAGAAAACGCCGACGACCTCGGCTGGGCCAACCTCGGCCCCATCGGCAGCTACATCAACAAAATCAATCCCGATTTCGATGCCCGCCTCTACGGCTACGGCAAACTGTCCGACCTCATCAAATCCCTGGATTTATTTGAACACCGCACCGACAACAACCAACTGCAAGTGCGCCGCCGCAAAAATGATGCCGCTCCCGCGGCCGACAGGCTGCCTGAAAGCCCCTCTGATAGCTCGGATGCCCCCCAAGCAAGCGCCGAACCCGCGGTCCCCAGCGAAAAAAGCAAAAAACGCCCGCCCCGCAACCGCGCGGCAGGCGAGACAGCCACACCGCCCGCCCCGGAAGCGCCGCCAACAGCCGACAAACCCGCAGCGACGAAAACGGCCAAACCCTCTTTCAGCAAACTGATTCCGCTGGTGCAGCAGGCGGTGGATCAAGCCGCCGATGCCGAAGGCTGGGCACGCCTGAGCGATGTGCTGAAACAGCTCGCCCCGAACATCGATCCGCACAGCTACGGCTTTGATACCGGCCGCGCCCTGGTACACGCCATTTACAGCGATTGGCTGGAGATTAAAAAAGCCGGCCGCGGCGAACGCATCCGGGTGAACAAACGCTTTGTGAGAAAAGACGGCAACCATCAGGCTGTTTGAATACGCTGTAAAAAAGCTTTCAGGCAGCCTGAGGCTACCTGAAAGCTTTTTCATCCTGCCGCCGGATTTATTGCACGATTTCCACCGGGCCGTGGTCGTCGCAATGATCGCCGTGCTGATGATGCAGGCGGCCGTTCACAATGTAATCGATGTGGTCGCCGTGCGGCACCGCCTCGTGCCCGCAGCCTTCGCCGTGAATATGGTCGCCGCACTGATGGGCGTGGTTGCAGACATCGGGATTGGTTTCGTTTACATCCAGCACATGTTCGTCATAATGGCCGTTGTGCTCGTGGTGCAGATGGCCGTCGTGAAGATAATCCACATGGTCGCCGTGTTTGATGGCTGTATGGCCGCAGCCGGCACCGTGGACATGATCGTGGTTTTCGTGGGTATGGCAGTTGCTCATGGGAGGCTCCTTGTGTTTGTGTGTGGGATAGGCGGCAGAATACAGCGGGCGGCATGGCGTGTCAATAAGTTTTTGATTTATCGCTAAATTTGATTTAATATAGCATAACAGTCCACATCATTTGGCGGCGCGATTGCGTTTGCCGTCATGGCGCGGAAACGGCATAATTTCCCGCTGAACAAGACCGCCGCCGGTCATAACGGCGAAATTCTGGAAACCGTTGGGAGTCGAAATTTTTCCTTCCAACCCGTCGCCGCCTTTAACCCAACCTGATTGGATATTCATGAAGCACCTCACCACCCAATCCGCCGACTTTCAAGCCGAACTGCAAGCCCTGCTGGCTTTTGAAACCGCACAAGACCCGAAAATCGACCAAATCGTGGCCGATATTTGTGCCGATGTGCAACAACGCGGCGACGCCGCCGTAGTGGAATACACCAACCGTTTTGACGGAACCTCGGCCGCAAGCATGGCGGAACTCACTTTACAGCCAAGCGATTTGAAGGCGGCCTTCGAAAGACTGCCGCAAGATGTTCAGGTAGCCTTAACCACCGCCGCCGCCCGCGTGGAAAGCTACCACCAACATCAAAAAATGGGCTCGTGGCAATACACCGACGAGGACGGCACCCTGCTCGGCCAGCAAATCACCCCGCTCGACCGCGTCGGCATCTATGTGCCCGGCGGTAAGGCGGCTTATCCCAGTTCGGTCATCATGAACGCCATGCCCGCCCATGTGGCCGGCGTGCCGGAAATCATCATGGTGGTGCCCACGCCCAAAGGCGAGCGCAACGATATTGTGCTGGCGGCGGCCTTCGTGGCCGGCGTTACCAAAGTCTTCACCATCGGCGGCGCGCAAGCGGTGGCGGCCTTGGCTTACGGCACCGAAACCGTGCCGCAGGTGGATAAAATCACCGGCCCCGGCAACGCCTTCGTGGCCGCCGCCAAGCGCCGCGTGTTCGGCGTGGTGGGCATCGATATGGTGGCGGGGCCGTCTGAAATTCTGGTGATTGCCGACGGCAGCACGCCGCCGGAATGGGTGGCGATGGATTTGTTCAGCCAAGCCGAGCACGACGAAATCGCCCAAGCGGTTGTGATTGCCACCGATGCAGGCTACCTGAAAGCCGTTGAAGCGGCGATGGCCGAATTGATTGAAGAGATGCCGCGCCGCGCCATTATCGAAGCCTCGCTAAACAACCGCGGCGCCATGATTTTGGCCAAAGATTTAGACGAAGCCTGCGAAATTGCCAACTATATCGCGCCGGAGCATTTGGAATTGTCGGTAGAAAATCCGCAACAATGGGCAAGCAAAATCCGCCATGCCGGCGCCATCTTTATGGGCCGCTACACCAGCGAAAGCCTGGGCGACTATTGTGCCGGCCCCAACCATGTGCTGCCCACCAGCCGCACGGCCCGCTTTTCCTCTCCGCTGGGCACTTATGATTTCCAAAAACGCAGCAGTCTGATTCAGGTTTCCGAACAGGGCGCGCAGAAATTGGGCAAAATCGCCAGCGTAT
>JAUMZB010000082.1 GCA_030528345.1 Eikenella sp. | reverse complement strand
ACGCCGGGGCGCCTGAGTAAAAAAGAGGCAAATTATAGCATAATTTAATTATTTATAAAAGTTGATAAAAATAAGCTATTAAATTGCCCTCGGCCGCCGTTTAAAATGGCCTGCCCCGCCGCTTGGCCGAACCTTGCTCCGGCCATCCATCCGCAAGGCACTGACCGCCCACAGACGGCCGCCTCAAGCCCATTTGCCCCAACCGGCTACCTGAAACTTGTGAAAGCGGCCCGCTGCCCCTATCTGCCGCTCTGATTTTTACTCCCATGAAAGACCAGCCATGAACACCCTGCTCCATCTTGCCGACGAACCCCGTTTCGATGCCGTGGCCGTGGCCGACATCCGCCCCGCCATGGAAAGCGCCATGACCGAAGCGCGCGCCGCCATCGCCGCCATCAAGGCCCAAAGCGATGTTACTTGGGCCAATACCGTGGAGGCGCTCACCGACGTTACCGAGCGCGTCGGCCGCATCTGGGGCGTGGTGGCCCACCTCAACTCGGTGGTGGACACCCCCGAGCTGCGTGCGGTGTATAACGAATTGATGCCCGAAGTGACCGCGTTCTTCACCGAAATCGGCCAAGACATCGAACTGTACGAACGCTTCAAAGCCATCCGCGCCTCCGCCGCCTACGATCGCTTGGATGCCGCCCAACAAACCAAGCTGGCGCACGATTTGCGCGATTTCGTGCTCAGCGGCGCCGAGCTGCCGCCCGCGCAACAGGCCGAATTCGCCGCCCTGCAAACCGAAGGCGCGCAACTGGGCGCCCGGTTCAGCCAAAACGTGCTGGATGCCACCGATGCCTTCGCCCTGTATTTCGACGATGCACAAGGCCTGCAAGGGCTACCTGAAGACGCGCTGGCCATGTTTGCCGCCGCCGCCCAAGCCGAAGGCAAAAGCGGCTACAAAATCGGCCTGCAGATGCCGCATTATCTGGCGGTGATGCAGTATGCCGACGACCGCGACCTGCGCGCCGAGGTGTACCGCGCCTACGTGACCCGCGCCAGCGAATTCGGCAAGCCCGAATGGGACAACACCGCCAACATCGGCCGCCGATTGCACATCGCCCGCGCCGAGGCCGAACTCTTGGGCTATGCCGACTACGCCGAATTGTCGCTGGTCACCAAAATGGCCGATTCGCCCGATGAGGTGCTGGCCTTTCTGCGCGATCTGGCGCGCCGCGCCAAGCCCTTTGCCGAGCGCGACCTGGCCGAAGTGCGCGCCTTCGCCGCCGACGAATTGGCCATCGCCGATTTGCAGCCCTGGGATTTGGCCTATGCCGGCGAAAAACTGCGCCAGGCCAAATACGCTTTTAGCGAAACCGAAGTGAAAAAATACTTCCCCGCCGACAAAGTGCTGGCCGGCCTGTTTGCGCAAATCCACCGCCTCTACGGCGTGAACCTGATGGAAAAAACCGTGCCGGTGTGGCACCCCGACGTGCGCTATTTCGAGCTGGAAAAAGGCGGCGCCATCATCGGCGGCGTGTATCTCGACCTCTACGCCCGCGAAGGCAAACGCGGCGGCGCGTGGATGAACGACTACCGCGGCCGGCGCCGTTTTGTTTCCGGCAGCCGCAGCGGCCAAATCCAAACCCCGGTGGCCTATTTGGTGTGCAATTTCACCCCGCCGGTAGGCGGCAAGCCCGCCCGCTTGAGCCACGACGAAATCCTCACCCTGTTCCACGAAATGGGCCACGGCCTGCACCATTTGCTCACCCGCGTGGACGAACTCGGCGTCTCCGGCATCAACGGCGTGGAATGGGACGCAGTGGAGCTGCCCAGCCAGTTTATGGAAAACTTCGTGTGGGAATACGAAGTGCTGGCCGGCATGTCGGCGCACGAAGACGACGGCCGCCCCCTGCCGCGCGAATTGTTCGACAAAATGGTGGCGGCGAAAAACTTCCAACGCGGCCTGTTTATGGTGCGCCAGATGGAGTTCGCCCTGTTTGATATGCGCATCTACCGCGAAGCCGATGCCGCTCAAAACGGCCGCTGGGCAGAAATTTTGAACGAAGTGCGCGCCGAAGTGGCGGTGGTGCAGCCGCCCGCCTTCAACCGCTTTGCCAACAGTTTCGGCCACATCTTCGCCGGCGGCTACGCGGCGGGCTATTACAGCTACGCCTGGGCCGAAGTATTGAGCGCCGACGCCTACGCCGCCTTTGAAGAAAGCGACGACGTGCGCGCCACCGGCGCCCGCTTCTGGAACGAAATCCTGGCCATGGGCGGCAGCCGCCCCGCCGCCGAATCGTTCAAAGCCTTCCGCGGCCGCGAGCCGAAAATCGACGCCCTCTTGCGCCACAGCGGCTTTGACGAGGCGGCATAAGCGCATCGCCCCCGACGCCAAACCAACCAAACAGGCTACCTGAAAAGTTTTCAGGTAGCCTGTTTGCCTGATGGGTGCGCCGTCATACGGCTGCAACAATCGCGGATTAGACTGCGCCTGTTTTCACCCAAACCCAGGAGTAAGCATGAACATCCGTCTGATTACCGCAGCCGCCGTGAGCGCCGTCCTGCTGGCGGCCTGCGGCGGCGAACAAAACGCCCCCGCCGCCCGGCAGCCTGCGGCACCGGCTGCTTCGGCCGCCGCACCGGCCGACAAAGTGAGTCTCGACATCACCGGCGCCGGCGCGTCTTTCCCGCAACCGATTTACGTGCAGTGGGCCCAAGCCTACCAGCAGGCCGCCGGCGGCCGCGTGAACTACCAATCCATCGGTTCGTCCGGCGGCGTGAAGCAGATTACCGCCAAAACCGTGCAGTTCGGTGCCTCCGATTCGCCGCTGAGCGCGGAGGAATTGGACAAACAGGGGCTGATCCAGTTTCCCACCGTGATCGGCGGCGTGGTACCGGTGGTGAATGTGGACGGCATCGCGCCGGGAGCGCTGAAGCTGACCGGCGAAGTGCTGGCCGACATCTATTTGGGCAAGATCAGCCGGTGGAACGACCCGAAAATCGCTGCGCTCAATCAAGGACTGAATCTGCCCGATGCCCCCATCACCACCGTGTTCCGCTCCGACGGCTCCGGCACCAGCTTTATTTTCACCACCTATCTGAGCCAAGTTTCCCCCGCTTGGAAAGACAGCGTGGGCGCGGCCAATACCGTGAAATGGCCGACCGCTTCTTCCGGCGCGGCCGGCAAGGGCAACGAAGGCGTGGCCGCCTATGTGAACCGGGTGAAGAACGCCATCGGCTATGTGGAATACGCCTACGCCAAGCAAAACCAAATGGCGCACGTGCAAATGCAAAACCGGGCCGGCCAATTCGTGCAGCCTTCACAGGCCAGCTTCGCCGCTGCGGCCGAAGTGGACTGGCGGAGCGTGCCCGGCTTCAGCCTGGTGCTGACCAACCAGCCGGGCGAACAGGCCTGGCCGCTGGCTGCCGCCACCTTCATCCTGATTCACAAACAGGCCGACCAAGCCGGGCAAACCCGTGCCGTGCTGGGCTTTTTCGACTGGGCCTACCAAAACGGCGACGAAGCCGCCGCCAAGCTGGACTATGTGCCGCTGCCGGCCTCGGTGAAGGATTTGGTGCGCCAAGAGTGGAAAAAAGTCACCGACAGCCAAGGCCGCGCCGTGTATTGATGCGGATGCCCTTGTCTGCCTTCAACCAAACAGGCTACCTGAAAGCATTTCAGGTAGCCTGTTTCCCATTCGATACGGCCTTATTTCAACAAACCGGTTTGGTTCACCAAAAACAGCAGAGTAAAGGCGCTCAAATAGAGCAGGCCCACCCAGGCCAACACCATCAGCCAAGGCTGTTGGCCGCGCCGGCTGCGGCGCGCCAGGCTCAGATTCAGCCAGGCAAAAACCGGCGT
>JAUMZB010000001.1 GCA_030528345.1 Eikenella sp. | reverse complement strand
TGAACGCTTTAGAATAAATCCATGCCAGCTAATGGCGGGACTAAACACCTAGGGCGTGTCGTCACTCTTCTCTTGAATAAAATTTCAAGCAAATAGGCCTGACCATAAAAATCCGTTAGAATAAGCGCTTTTCGTTTTCAGGTAGCCTCCGCTCCCGATACACTCCCCCCCATCAGGATCACCTATGCGCACCGCCACCGTTACCCGCCACACCAGCGAAACCCAAATCACCGTTTCCATCAACCTCGACGGCTCCGGCCGCGCCAAATTCGATACCGGCATTCCGTTTTTGGAGCATATGTTGGATCAAATCGCCCGCCACGGCCTGATCGATTTGGACATCCACTGCAAAGGCGATTTGCATATCGACGACCACCACAGCGTAGAAGACATCGGCATCACCCTCGGCCAAGCCTTAAAGCAGGCACTGGGCGACAAAACCGGCATCCGCCGCTACGGCATGAGCTATGTGCCGCTGGATGAAGCCTTAAGCCGCGTGGTGTTGGACTTGTCCGGCCGGCCGGGACTCACCTACAACATCGAATTTACCCGTGCCATCATCGGCCGCTTCGATGTAGATTTATTCAGCGAATTTTTCCACGGCCTGGTCAACCACAGCATGATGACCCTGCACATCGACAATCTGCGCGGCCTCAATGCCCACCATCAGGCCGAAACCGTGTTCAAAGCCTTCGGCCGCGCCCTGCGCATGGCGGTAGAGCATGATCCGCGCATGGCCGGCAAAATGCCGTCCACCAAAGGCACGCTCACCGCCTGATTCCGCAGCCGCAATATCGCCAGGCTACCTGAAATTCTGTTTCAGGTAGCCTCAAACTTCGGCCGCTACGGTTTTCTATCCCAACGCCACGTCTGACGCACCAACCTTTATGACCGGCTTTGCCAAGCTGCCCGAACCCCGTTTCAGGTAGCCCGTATCCCCTCATGATCGAAATCAAAAACCTCACCCTGCAACGCGGCTTGAAAGTTTTGCTCAAGCAAGCCCAAGCCCAAATCGCACCCGGCCGGCGGGTCGGCCTGATCGGCAAAAACGGCAGCGGCAAATCCAGTCTGTTCTCCCTGATCAAAGGCGAAATCGTGGCCGACGGCGGAGACATCCGCTTGCCGGCCGGCTGGCGTTTGGCCTCCGTTGCCCAGGAAACCCCCGCTCTGGACACATCCGCCCTCGATTACGTGCTGCAGGGCGACGCCGAACTGCAATACTGGCAATCGACCCTGAAAAGCGCAGAGCAGAGCGGCAACGGCATCCGCATGGCCGAATGCCATGCCCGCCTCGAAGAAATCGGTGCCTATACCGCCCCCGCCCGTGCAGCCAAACTGCTCGGCGGCCTGGGTTTCGGCCAGGAAGAGCACGGCAAGCCGGTCAGCGCTTTTTCCGGCGGCTGGCGCATGCGCCTGAACCTCGCCCAAGCCCTGATGTGCCGCGCCGACCTGCTGCTGCTCGACGAACCCACCAACCACTTGGATTTGGAAACCGTATTGTGGTTGGAAAACCACCTGGCCGCCCTGCCCTGCACCCAAATCATCATCTCGCACGACCGCGACTTCCTCAACGCCGTCACCACCCACACCATCGAACTGGCCGGCCAGAAGCTGGAAAGCTACGGCGGCAACTACGATTTCTACCAGCAGGAACGCGCCCAAAGACTGGCACAACAGCAGGCCGCCTACAACAGACAGCAGGCACACATCACACACCTGCAATCCTTCATCGACCGCTTCAAAGCCAAAGCCAGCAAGGCCGTACAAGCCCAGAGCCGCATGAAAGCCCTGGCCAAACTGGAGCGCATCGCCCCCGCCCATTTGGACAGCAGTTTCTCCTTCGCTTTCGAGCAGCCCGAACACCTGCCCAATCCCCTGCTCAAGCTGGATCAGGTTGATTTGGGCTACGGCGGCGAAACCGTGCTGCACCACATCAGCCTGTCGCTGGAAAGCGGCGCCCGCTACGGCCTGCTCGGCGTCAACGGCAGCGGCAAATCCACCCTGATCAAAGCCCTTTCAGGTAGCCTTACCCCGCAAGCCGGGCAGATCATCCGTGCCGACAAACTGAACATCGGCTACTTCGCCCAACACCAGCTCGACATCCTGCGCGAAGAACAAAGCCCCCTCTGGCACATCCAACAGCTCTCGCCCAACGTGCGCGAGCAGGACATCCGCAACTTCCTCGGCGGTTTCAATTTTGTCGGCGACATGGCCATGCAGCCCGTCGCCCCGTTTTCCGGCGGCGAAAAAGCCCGCCTCGCCTTGGCCATGATTGTGTGGCAAAAGCCCAACCTGCTGCTGCTCGACGAACCCACCAACCACCTCGACCTGGACATGCGCCACGCCTTGACACTGGCTCTGCAGAGCTTCCAAGGCGCCCTAATCGTGGTGTCCCACGACCGCAGCCTGCTCGAAGCCACCACCGACCAATTCCTCCTCATCCACCAAGGCCGCCTGCAAACCTTCGACGGCGACCTCAACGACTACCGCCAATGGCGTTTGGCTCAAGAGCAGGCCGCCGAACAACCCGCCGCCTCCCCGGCCGGGCAAAGCCGCAAAGACAACAAACGGCTGGAAGCCCAACTGCGCCAAGAACGCGCCCGACGCTGCAAACCGCTGCAACAAAAAATCGAACGGGTCGAGCGGGAAATGGCCCGGCTCGATGAACAACGCCGAGAAAGCGAAACCTTTCTGGCGCAGGAAGATGCCTATACGGAACAGAATAAGGCCAAATTGCAAGAACACTTAGCCAAGCTGGCCGCGCTCAAAGTACAATTAAACGGCTTGGAAGAAAACTGGCTGCTCTGGCAGGAAGAACTGGAGCAAACCCGGCTGGCGGTAGAGCAGGAATTTGCCGCCGCAGGATTAAAATAAAAGGGAAAACGAAATGAAAACATCTGTCTTGCTGGCTTTGGGCGTTTTGCTCAGCCTGCCTGCAGCTGCAGCCGTATACGAATGCGGCGACGGCCGCTACAGCAACAAACCCGGCCCCGGCTGCCGGTCTGCCGACCTGCCGAAAATCGGCTCCTACAGCAGCGAACGCCCGCGCCCGGCACGGCAGCCGCCAGCCGAAACCGCAACGCAACGCGCCGCCGCACCCGTGCGCACACCCGCCGCCCAACGCGCCGCTTATCAGGCACCGGCCGCCCCCGTGCTCGCCCCGCCCACCACGCGCAACAACAGCGGCCGGCGCATGATTCTCGAACAAGAGCTGGCCAACGAACGCCGTGCGCTGGCCGATGCGCAAAAAGCACTCACCGAAAGCCGCACCCTGCCCCGCGGCAACGGTGCCGCCTACGCCGCCCACCAGGCCCGCATCAACAGCCTGCAAAGCGATGTACTCGACCGCCAACAAAACATCCAGGCCTTGCAGCGCGAATTGAGCCGGATGTAGCGCAAGCACCACCCGAAACCTCTGATCGTTGAGCCTCAATACAAACAGGCTACCTGAAAGCGTTTCAGGTAGCCTGTTTGCCGTCAGAAAATTGACTTAGCACTTAGCGGCGCAAATCCAAAGCCACAAACACCTTACTGTCGCCACGGCGCACCAGCAAGGCCACGGTGTCGCGTGCCTCGCCCAAAGCCTGTAAAAAAACCTCCCTATCCTGTACCGGCCGGCGGTTCACCATCAACACCACATCACCGCGACGCAGGCCGGCGCGCTGTGCCGGCCCGCCGACCTGAATCACCGCCAAACCCTGTGCCGTGGGCAGCAACTGCAAACCGGCCGTTTCAACGGCAAAACCGCCCCCTTCGCCTACACGATATTCCGGCAAAATTTCACGTGCAGACAAGGCATTGTTTTCCTGACTCGCGGCCAGCACCACAGGCACATCCTGCCGTTTGCCGTCACGCCAAATGCCCAACGTCAGCGTGGTGCCCGGCGGCATCATGCCCACCAACACCGGCAAATCATTGGAGGACTTAACGGCTTCGCCGTTCACGCTCAACACAATATCACCGGGCTTCAAGCCGGTCTGGGCCGCCGGCCCGTCCGGCATCACCTCGGCAATCAGCGCGCCGTTGGCCGATTCCAAACCGAAAGATTTGGCCAAATCGTAGCTGACTTCCTGAATCACCACGCCGATGCGTGCACGCTGCACCTTGCCGGTGGTACGCAGTTGTTCGGCCACACTCATGGCCACATCAATCGGAATCGCAAACGAAATACCCATAAAACCGCCGGACTGGCTGTAAATCTGCGAATTGATGCCGACCACCTGCCCTTTCAGATTAAACAGCGGGCCGCCGGAATTGCCGGGATTAATCGCCACATCGGTTTGGATAAACGGCGTCATATGGCTTTCGTTCGGCAGGCTGCGGCCCTTGGCCGACACAATGCCTGCCGTCACGCTGTTGTCGAAACCGAAAGGCGCACCGATTGCCGCCACCCATTCGCCCACGCGCAAGGCTTTCACATCGCCTACTTTTACCACCTGCAGGTTCTGTGCGTCGATTTTCAGCAAAGCCACATCGGATTGGGTGTCCGACCCCACCAACACGGCCCGGTACTCGCGCCGGTCGTTCAGCACCACTTTGATGTTGTCCATGCCGCTCAGCACATGGGTGTTGGTCAGAATATAGCCGTCGGGGCTGATGATGAAGCCGGAACCGAAATTGTGATTGTCTTCTTGCTCGGCGGGATCGGCATGCGGCTGCAGCCGCCTGAAAAACTCGTAAAACGGATCGTTCTCCGGCAAGCCGTCCACAGGCATTCCGGCATCGGCCATGGTCTGTTCGTCGCGGGAAGCTTGAATACTGACGACAGCGCCCCCCTCCTGCTCCACCAGTTTGATAAAGTCCGGCAGCAGCATGGTGGCGTTGCCGCCTTGTCCGTCGGGCACGGCAACGGTTTGCACCAATACCTCGGACGCAGCCTGCTCATCATGGCCGCCGCCGCAACCGTGCAGCAGGAAAACGGCGGCCAAAGCCAGCGCGGAATAAGGGAAAACAAATTTCATGGCAGTTTCGGCAGTGTGTGATGAAAATCGAAAGGGAGCGGATTGTAACGAAATTTTTAAAAAACCGCCAGCGATACCAAATGCTTAGAAGGCTTTTCAGGTAGCCTGAAAAGCCTTCTCCAAAGCAAAACGGGGCACCTCGCCCTCAGGCGTGGCCACCGGCTCGAGAACCAGGATCAAAGGCCGGACCCACAAACCGTAACCGCCATACAGGGCACGATACACCACCAGCCATTCCTCGCTTTCCGAATGGCGGGCCACACAATACTTCGTACCATTTCCCTTTGTCAGGGCGGTAAATGCCCCGCCTTATTTTGCCCTGCACGTTTTCCCCTCCTTGGTTGACAATCAGGCGTCCCGCCCATGCGCGAAGCACGGACGCAAAAAAAGCAGGCCATACCTGCTTTTCCCTCTGCGGCGATTAAACCGCTTGGATATTGGCGGCCTGTTTGCCTTTCGGGCCGGTGGTCACATCGAAAGAAACCTTTTGACCTTCTTTCAAGGTTTTGAAGCCGTTCATATTGATGGCTGAGAAGTGGGCGAACAAATCTTCGCCGCCTTCGTCGGGGGTGATGAAACCGAAACCTTTGGCATCGTTAAACCATTTAACAGTACCTGTTGCCATAGAAAAATCCTATTCTGAATAAAACAAAAACAAAAAGCAAACGGCAGAGCAGGTAAACGACAATATCGGTAAGGTGGCTTAAGCTGCTTGTTCTGAAAAAACTTTCAAGCTGCCTAGTTTGCGGAAGACTTTTTACCTAGCTTCCCAACTCTAGTCAAGCAATGTTTGAATGAAAAGTTAAAAATAGCAAAAAAAACACAGAAAGATGATTTTCTTCCCATATATTGCCCCCACCGGCATGTTGCCGCCTGCCGTTTTCAGGTAGCCTGCCGGCATTTCATTTCCATTTTTACCCAAACTCGCGCATTATCCTGAATATGTCCGCCGCCCACACCGACACCACCCGGCAGCAAGACCGGCTCGAACAACACACGCCGCCGCCCAAACAATACGGCGTGTTTCTGATCAACGACGATTACACCCCCATGGATTTCGTGGTCGGCATCCTGCAAGACATTTTCCGCCTGCCCGAAGAACGGGCCGTGGCCGTGATGCTGCAGGTACACCACGAAGGCAAGGGTCTGTGCGGCATTTATCAGAAAGACATTGCCGAAACCAAAAGCCATCAAGTGCGAAGCCGGGCCAAGCAGGCCGGCCATCCGCTGCTCAGCACCGTCGAGGAGGTTTAAACCATGCTTTCCGAACAACTCGAACACATCCTGCAAATCACTTATGCCGAAGCCCGCGCCCGGCATCACGAATTCATCGGCATCGAACACTTGCTGCTGTCGCTGATCCGCGAAGACCGCGATGTAGAAGCCGTGCTGCAAGGCTGCGGCGTCAATCTGACCCTGCTGGGCAAACAGCTGGCAGAAAGCATAGAAGAAAACACCCCGCTGCTGCCCGAAGCCGCCCTGCCGCGTACCGAAACCGAACCCACCTTAGGCTTCCAGCGCGTGATGCAGCGCGCCATTCTGCACGCCCAATCGGCCGACCAGCGCCTAGTGCGGCCGGTGGACGTTTTGGTGGCCGTATTGTCCGAAAAAAGCAGCCATGCCGTCTATTTCCTTGATCTGCAGGGCGTGGGCCGCAGCGAAGTGCTCAACTACATCGCCCACGGCATCCGCCCCGATGCGGAACAAGACAGCCGTGAAACGCCCAAAAACGAAGCAGGCGAACCGGCTGAAGACGCGCAAAACGCCTTGGGCAAATACACCGTCAACCTCAACGAAGAGGTCCGCGCCGACCGCATCGATCCCTTGATCGGCCGCCAAGCCGAAATGGAGCGCCTGCTGCAAACCCTGTGCCGCCGCCGCAAAAACAATCCGCTGCTGGTGGGCGAAGCCGGCGTGGGCAAAACCGCGCTGGCCGAAGGCTTGGCCCACCGGCTGGTACACGGCGACATTCCCGATTCCCTGGCCGGCGCCACGGTGTTCGCCCTCGACATGGGCGCCCTTCTGGCCGGCACCAAATACCGCGGCGACTTCGAAGCCCGCATCAAGGCCGTGCTCAAACAACTGGCCGAAACCGACAACGCCATTTTGTTTATCGACGAAATCCACACCATCATCGGCGCCGGCAGCACCTCGGGCGGCACGCTGGACGCCTCCAATCTGCTCAAGCCCGCGCTGGCCAAAGGCCAGCTGCGCTGCATCGGCGCCACCACCTACGGCGAATACCGCACCATTTTCGAAAAAGACCACGCCCTCAGCCGCCGCTTCCAGAAAATCGACATCAACGAGCCCAGCGTGCAGGAAACCGTACAAATCCTCAAAGGCCTCAAGCCCGCCTTTGAAGCCTTCCACCAAATCCGCTTCAGTCCCAATGCCCTGCAGGCTGCGGCCGAGCTTTCCGCACGCTACCTGAACGACCGTTTCCTACCCGACAAAGCCATCGACCTCATCGACGAAGCCGCCGCCGCCCAACGCATCCTGCCCAAATCCAAGCAGCGCAAAACCATAGACAGCGCCCAAATCGAAGCCGTGGTGGCCAAAATCGCCCGCATTCCCGAAAAAACCGTTTCCCAAGACGACAAAGAAACCCTGCGCCATCTGGAACGCAACCTCAAAAGCATGGTGTTCGGCCAAGACGCCGCCATCGAAGCGCTGGCCGCCGCCATCAAAATGTCGCGCTCCGGCCTAGGCCACAGCGACAAACCCATCGGCAGCTTCCTGTTTTCCGGCCCCACCGGCGTGGGCAAAACCGAAGTGGCCCGCCAGCTGGCCTACACCCTCGGCGTGCCGCTGCACCGCTTCGATATGTCGGAATACATGGAGCCGCACGCCGTGGCCCGCCTCATCGGCGCCCCGCCCGGCTATGTGGGCTTCGAACAGGGCGGCCTGCTCACCGAAGCCGTGGTCAAACAGCCCTTCTGCGTGCTTTTGATCGACGAATTGGAAAAAGCCCATCCCGACATCTACAACATCCTCCTGCAAGTGATGGACTACGGCACGCTCACCGACAACAACGGCCGCAAAGCCGATTTCCGCAACGTCATCATCATCATGACCACCAATGCCGGCGCCGAGAGCCTCAGCCGTCCCACCTTGGGCTTCACCGCCAAACGGCAGGCCGGCGACGAAGGCGAAGCCCTCAAGCGCACCTTTAGCCCCGAATTCCGCAACCGCCTAGACGCCGTGATTGCCTTTGCCCCGCTGGATGGCGAGATTATCGCCAAAGTGGCCGACAAATTCCTGCTGGCGCTGGAACAGCAATTGCTCGACAAACAGGTGGAAGCCCGTTTCACACCCGAGCTGCGCGCCTATCTGGCCGACAAAGGCTTTGATCCGCAAATGGGCGCCCGCCCGATGCAGCGCCTGATTCAGGACAAAATCCGCCGCGCCCTGGCCGACGAGCTGCTGTTCGGCCGCCTGAGCAACGGCGGCGAAGTGCTGATCGGCTACGATGCGGCGCGCGACAGCGTGACCCTAAGCATCAGCCACACCCCCGCCCCGGCCAAAACCGCCGGCGAAACCGCCCCCTCTGTTTAATCCCGACCGCACAGGCTACCTGAAACCTATCCTTTGATTGAGATTGCTAAAATATTAAGGTTTTTACTACCATAAAACGCTTATTACAGTAGAATGAAGGCCCCCAAACGTCTACAAATGGAGAAAGCATCGTGATGCACAAAATACCCATATTGGCCGCCCTGTTGATTGCAGGCAGCGTGCAGGCTCAAAACGCTGCCCAGCAGCAGATGAACCGGGCAGCACAAGAGAGACTCCGGCAAGATATTTATCATCACCACATTCGACCCGGCCTGCAAACCCCTGCTCAAAACAGCACAAATCAGGGTGACATACGCACCACCGGCCATTATTATTTCAACGACGCCCGCCATGTCGCCTTTGCCATTGGCGCGCAGCCCCATCGCGAAGAACGGCATCGCGAAGGCCACCGCATCATCGACAGCCGCGCGGCCAGCTACGGCACCAATGCCGCACGCGGCGAACCCAATCTCGAACGGGTGCGGCAAGATACCTTGGAACGCTGTGCAGATGCCGATACCCGCTGCCGCATCATTGCCGAAGCCGGCAATAGCTGCGTGGCGGTGGCGGAAGGTTTTGCCCATCCCGCAGACGATCAGATCGACCGCTATCGTGCCGACGGCGAACTCTACCGCCGCTTCTACGTGGCACACTTGAGCGAGGAGGAACGCGGCAATCCGCAAAGCGCAGTGAGTGATGCGCAAGTAACGGCTTGGCGGCAGATGCTGGCCGCCCGCGCGCGGCAGATGTGCCAGGCGGATCGCGCCCATCCCGTGCATGAGTGCCAACCGCTGAAAGAAGTGTGGGCCATGTGCGGCATAGACAGTGTGGCGCGTGGCGCCACGGGAGTGTATCAATGAAAAAGAAATGGTTTATCGGTTTATTGACAGCGCTGAGCGTATTCGCCCTTTCCGGCTGCGCCGCGACGGCCGGCCACAGCAGCCCCGACCATGTGCGCCTGAATCCCATGCATCAAGTGGGCGCCGACGGCGATGTGTGGGAATGCAAAAGGGGCAGCTGTCAAAAAATACGCTGACACAGTGGTTTTCCACCACAATCATGCGTAGCACAGCAGCATGATTCCGCAAGGAAACCCAGAAAATGCGCGCAAGATGCGCCCTCTTGCGCGCATTTTTGTTGTCCCGCCGCAAGCAACGCCGCAGACGGGGATGTTTGCCCTCCGACACCGCCACAATTGAAAGATTGTGAACTGGTTCTGCACCCCTAGGGCGTGTCGTCATAATGCTTGCGAAGCGGTTTTTTGAGGCAAAATCTGTAGCTGCAAGGCAAAAAGCGCAGCAAGATTGGACATCTTGCGAGCATTTTTAACGCCGCAGATGTGGATTTTGACCAAAAATACCGCCGAAATGCTTTGTGACGACACGCCCTAACAGCCTTATACCGCCCTTTCCCGCCAACCATGAAACCCACCGATTTTTCCCCCGAAGACCACACCCACATGCGGCAAGCCTTGGCGCTGGCCGAACACGGGCGTTTCTCCACCTCGCCCAACCCCCGCGTCGGCTGTGTGATTGCCCGAGACGGGCAAATCCTCGGCCAAGGCTTCCATTTGCGCGCCGGCGAACCGCACGCGGAAGTGCACGCCCTGCGCCAGGCCGGCAGCGCCGCGGGCGGCGCCACCGCCTATATTACCCTCGAACCCTGCGCCCACCACGGCCGCACCCCGCCCTGCGCCACCGCTCTCGTCCAAGCCGGCGTGGCCCGCGTGGTGGCCGCCATGCGCGACCCCAACCCCTTGGTGGCCGGCAAAGGCCTGGCCATATTGAACGAGGCCGGCATTCAGGTAGCCTGCGGCCTGTATGAAGCCGAAGCGCGCGAGCTCAACCGCGGTTTCCTCTCCCGCATCGAACGCGGCCGCCCCTTCGTAAAACTGAAAACCGCCGCCAGCTTAGACGGCAAAACCGCGCTGGCCGACGGCCGCAGCAAATGGATTACCGGCCCCGCCGCCCGCGAAGACGTGCAAAAACTGCGTGCCGAAAGCTGCGCCGTGCTCACCGGCGTCGGCACCGTGCTGGCCGACAACCCGCGTCTGAATGTGCGCGGCTTCCCCACCCTGCGCCAGCCCCTGCGCATCGTGCTCGACAGCCGCCTGCGCACGCCCGCACACAGCCGCCTTATCCAAGACGGCCAAGCCACCCTTATCCTCACCGCCGCTGAAGACGACGGCCGTTTTGCCGCCTGCCCCGCCGTGCGCCTGCACCGCCTGCCGGCCGACGCCCACGGCCGCCTGCCCCTCCCCGCCCTGCTCGCCTATCTGGCCGAGCAGGGCATAGGCGAATTGATGCTGGAAGCCGGCCACACCCTCCACACCGCTTTTCTGGCCGCCGATTTGGTGGACGAAATCGTCTGCTACCAAGCCCCCAAAATCCTCGGCGGCAACGCCCGCGGCCTGTTCGGGCTGCCTGAAAACCCAAACGCCCTCAGCCGTGCACCCCAATGGCAAACCCGCAGCGTCGAGATTCTCGGCGACGACATCAAATGGGTGTTGCGGCGGCATACCCGGCCGGCCTGAACCGGCGCCGAATACCCCAATCATCCGAAACGAAAAAACTTCAAGCAAGCTGAAGACACAGCTTGCTTGAAGTTTTGGTAGTGGGAAAACCGCTTACAGATACACGATTTCGCCGCTGCGGCCTTTGCTTTCCGCGCTCTGCCAATACACGAAAGCCGGCGCGATGTCGCTGAGGTTGCGGCGTTCGCTGTTGGCTTCGCCGGGGTGGGTTTTCAGGCGCTGCGGGGAATTGACGGCGCCGGGAATCAGCACATTGGCACGCATATTGGGAAAGCGCGACCATTCGTCGGCCACCACTTTGCACAAATAGTTCAAAGCCGCTTTGGATGCGCCGAAGCCGCCCCAATAAGCCTGCGGGGTTTCGCTGTGGCTCTCGCCCACAAACACCACGGAGGCATCCTCCGATGCCTGCAAGAGCGGCAGGAAGGCGCGGGTCAGACCCATGGGGGCGACGGTGTTGATGCGGTATTGGTTGACCCATTCGGCCACGGTTTGGAAATCCAGCGGCGAGAGGGCGTAGAAATAGGCGGCGCTGTGGATGATGCCGTCCAGGCGGTTGCCGGTGGCTTCGGCCACGGTGGCGGCCAGCTGGGCGAATTCTTTTTCTTCCGCAGTCAGCAGGTCGAACACCACGGCATAGGGCTCCGGCCAGCCGGCGGCCACGATTTCGTCGTACACTTTTTCCAGCTTTTTCTGATGGCGCGCCACCAGTACCACGGTGGCGCCCTGAGCGGCGCAGGCGCGGGCGGCTTCGGCACCGATGCCTTGGGAGGCGCCGGTAATCAAGATGACTTTGTTTTGCAGTTTCATAAACGCTTTCTCAATCAGAAATGGAATCAACAAGCGGCGCAAAGCCGGTACCGGCCAGCTGGAAGCTTGGGGGCTACTGACAATTAGACTAACACAATGGTGATAACGGCGTTTTAAATCTCACGCATCGTTGCCATGCTTTCCTTTGTATCAAGGCTGGTTTTCCCGTCAATTTTCAACTTTACAGAGCATCAAACTTTGCGCTCCATGGCCGTCCCACAGGGATTTCCTACGGTCACGCGGCTTATTTACTTTTCTTTGCCCCGCCAAAGAAAGTCAGCAAAGAAAGGCGGCCGCGGTTACCGGTTTGCTGCGCAAACTGCCCTCTCTGCTCAGGCTTTTCGGGGCGGCTGCCGGTCGCTTTGCTCCAAGGGCAGCCTTTTCCCCCGAAAAGCCTGCTCCGTTCGGCGGCACCGGCGGACGGGCGGGAGTAGTAAACATGGCAGAAAAGTGAAACACACCAAGAAAATCCCAGTAGCCACAACCGTTTTACATTGATTATCGACACACTCTAGTCATTTGAGGCTACCTGAAAACCAATTCTGCTTTTCAGGTAGCCTGTTGGCCGCGCGCCCAATCCAGCATCAGCAGGGTGGCGGCCTGTTTGCCGCTCTGCACGGCGGCTTCCAAGGTGGCGGGGTAGCTGGGGTGCAGATAAGCGCCGGCCAGATAAATACGCTGTTGGCGCAGCCAGGCTTGCGGGATATCGGGCAGGTCTGTGCTTGCGGCAACGGTGGCGCGTTTTTCGGTGATGGCGAAGCCGGCCAGCGGCTCGCCCGCATCGGGGCAGATGCGCCGCACATCTTGCTGCACCCGCTCTATCCATTGCTCGCGGCTAAGCGCGCCGTGCTGTTCGGACAGCGAAACCACGGCCGACACTTCGTGCCGCCCCAGCCCCAAGGCGTGGCGGTCGATCAGCCATTGCGCGGTGCCGTCGGCCAGGCCCGCCATAGGCGCGGGCAAGGGCAAGGCCTGCGCATAACGCAGATACACGGTGGTGATGGCGTGGTAGCGCAGGCGGGCGAAAGCATTGTGTACCTCCGCCGGCGTGCCTGCCGGCAAAAGGG
The DNA here is from genome assembly GCA_030528345.1 of Eikenella sp. Lineage (GTDB taxonomy): Bacteria > Pseudomonadota > Gammaproteobacteria > Burkholderiales > Neisseriaceae > Eikenella. Next base: position 105,213 of record JAUMZB010000001.1, on the reverse strand, counting down.
CGGGCGCATGATAAGGCGCGGTGGCAATCAGCACCGCATCAAAGGCCTCGCCTGCCAGCTTCAGGCTACCTGAAAGGCCGATTTCGGGCGCGCCGGCACGGGTTTGCAGCCGAAGGCGCACGCCGTGCTTGGCCAAACGGCGGCACACGGGCGTCACCAACAGGCTGCCCAAGTCTTGGCGGGGCAGCAGCATGTCGCTGCCGCTTTTGCTGTACCACACGCCGTCGCGCAGCACGTTTTGCAAACGCCGCAGCGAGGCCTGCTCCAAATCGGTGTTCATCGCGCCCCACACCAAGGGCTGCCAAAACATCTGCCACAAATGGCGCGACACCTGCTGCTGTCTCAGCCAAGCCGCCACGCTCATGTCTTGCGGCCATGTGCGGCTTTTCAAGGCGTGCATCTGGCGCAACAGCGCCAAACGGCCGCCCTGCCCCGCTTTTTGGGCGCGCAACACGCCGGCCAGCAAATGCCAAGGGGTGGGCAGATTGGCGGCGGCAAAAGACAAGCCGCCGTGCATCTGCCATTGCATGGGCAGCCGCAAAAAAGCGTCTGCTTCGGCCACCCCGCAACGCGCCAGCAAGGCCAGCACCTGACGGTAGGCGCCGATCAGAATGTGTTGGCCGTTGTCGATGCGGGCGAAACCGCTGTCTTCCACCGCCAAAGCGCGGGCGCGGCCGCCGGCGGTTTTGCCGGCTTCGAATACAGTCACTTCGGCGCGGCCGCACAACTGTTCGGCGGCGGCCAAACCGGCCCAGCCCGCGCCGATGACGGCGATGTTCGGTTTGCGTGTCACGGTCGGAACCCCATCAGCCAGGTTTTCAGCGCCAGACGGATTTTGCGCGGTTTGGGAACCGCCAGTTTGTAACGCAGCACATTGGCCGCGCCGTCGCGCTCGATTTCGTTCAGCAGCGCGTAATAAATCGCCGCCATGATGAGGCCGGCACGCTGGTTTTTCCGTTCGGCCGCCGGCAACAGGCGAACCGCTTCGCGGTAAGTCTCCCGCGCACGGGCTACCTGAAAAGCCATCAGCCCGGCAAACTGCGGGCTGCTGCGGCGCTGCAAAATATCGGCCGCCGGCACCTTGAAGCGCTGCAGATCTTCCTCCGGCAAATACAGCCGGCCCATGGCGGCGTCTTCGCCCACATCGCGAATGATATTGGTCAGTTGCAGCGCCAGCCCCATTTTGTCGGCATAGGCCAATACCGCCGGGTCGCGGAAACCCAAGATGCGGGCAATCAGCCGGCCGACCACGCCCGCCACGCGGTGGCAATATTCGGCGAGCGCGGCAAAATCGGCATAGCGGCGCGGCTGCACGTCCATTTCCATGCCGTCGATGACGGCGGCCAATTCGCTTTCAGGTAGCCCGTATTTCGGTGCCTCCGTCCGCAAGGCCCGATTCACGGGATGCTCGGGCACGCCCTCGGCAGCAAAGGCTTTGGCCAGATCCTGCCGCCACCAAGCCAGCGTCTGCGCCGCCACATGGGCATCGGAGCAATCGTCGGCCACATCGTCCAGCTCGCGGCAATAGGCATAGAGCACCGTCATCGCACGGCGCTTGTCGGCGTTGAGGAAGCGGAAGCCGGCCAGAAAACTGGAGCCGCTGGCAGCGGCTTTGTCTTCGCAGTATTGGTAGGGCGTCATAATATTCGTGAAAAAAGCAGGCTGAGACCTTTGCACCCCCATCTGCGGCGCATTTCTGCGTTGCGCGTTTATGCCCTAGGGGTACTGCTCGCTCGCTTGCCTATCGTGTGATATGTCTGTCCCGCGGGGATTCCTGGCGTTCACACTCGCTGTGCTGCTACGCCTTGAGCTGCATCCACATCTGGGGGTTTTGCAAAGGTCTCAGGCTGGGTCGAAACATATATCAAGGCCGGCTTTGCCGGCCTGAAAGCGGCGGGTCGCTTTCAGGTAGCCTGTGGATACGGGCGGCGTTTATTCCTCGCCGCGGCTTTGACCCAACACGCTGTGCTCCACCAAGCCGGCGCGGATGCCGGTTTGGTTTTTGCCGTCGGAGAGGCGTTGCAGATAGGCTTCGTCGATGTCGCCGGTGGCGTAGCAGCCGTTGAAGCAGGAAGAGTCGAACCCCTCTATGGCGGGATTCAATTCGCGGATCACGTTTTCCAAATCGGCCAAATCCTGGAACACCACGCCGTCGGCTTCGATTTCCGCGGCAATCTGCTCGGCGCTGCGGCCGTTGGCAATTAGTTCGGCACGGGTGGGCATGTCGATGCCGTACACATTGGGGTAGCGCACTTCGGGCGCGGCGGAGGCAAAATACACTTTCTTCGCCCCGGCGGCACGCACCATTTCCACAATCTCGCGGCTGGTGGTGCCGCGCACGATGGAATCGTCCACCAGCAGCACCGATTTGCCGGCAAATTCGCATTCCATGGGGTTGAGTTTCTGACGCACCGACTTTTTGCGCGTGGCCTGACCGGGCATGATGAAGGTGCGGCCGATGTAGCGGTTTTTGATCAGGCCTTCGCGGTAGGGTTTGCCCAAATGGTGGGCCAGCTGCATGGCGCTGGGGCGGCTGGTATCGGGAATCGGCATCACCACGTCGATTTCATCCAAGTTCAGGGTGCGCTTGACTTTTTCCGCCAGCGTCACGCCCATATTCAAACGCGATTGGTACACCGATACGCCGTCCACCACCGAATCGGGACGGGCGAAATACACGTATTCAAACAAACAGGGCAGTAAGCGCGGATGCTCGGCGCATTGGCGGCTGTGGAAACTGCCGTCGAAGCCGACAAACACCGCTTCGCCGGGCGCAATGTCGCGCTCCAGCTCGAAACCGAGACTGGGGAAAACCACCGACTCGGACGACACCACATAGGCGGTACGGTTGTCGGCATCGGTGTGTTTGCCCAATACCAAGGGGCGGATGCCGTTGGGGTCGCGGAAAGCCAACATGCCGTAGCCCGCAATCAGCGCCACCACGCCGTAGGCGCCGCACACTTGGCGGTGCAGGCTGGCAACGGCATCGAAAATATTGTCCACGCTCAAGGTGGCACCGCAGCGCACCGCTTGGCGCAGCTCGTGCGCCAGCACATTGAGCAGCACTTCGGAGTCGGAGCCGGTGTTGATGTGGCGCAGGTGGCGGTGGCACAGGTTTTGATACAGCTCTTCGGTGTTGGTGAGGTTGCCGTTGTGGGCCAAAACAATGCCGAAGGGCGAGCTCACGTAAAACGGCTGCGCTTCGGCATCGTTGCCGGCATTGCCGGCGGTGGGGTAGCGCACATGGGCGATGCCGGCACAGCCGGTGAGGTCGCGCATATTGCGGGTGCGGAACACGTCGCGCACCATGCCTTTGCCTTTATGCATGTGGAACATACTGCCCTCGGCGGTGACGATGCCGGCCGCATCCTGCCCCCGGTGCTGCAATACCTGCAGGCCGTCGTAGAGCAATTGGTTGACCGGCTCGAAAGCCACCATACCCAAAACACCACACATAATAAACTTACTCCGTCGATAAAGGCTGATAGTGGATCTGCTCGGCCACGAAAGGCGGCAGATAAGGCACGGCCAAGGTGGCCAGGCCTTCAAAAACAAAGGCGGTTTGCGAATCGCGCCATTCGGGGGTGTGCGGCAGCCCGGTAAAAGCGCAGGCCAACACCGCCACGGTTACCGCCAGCACGCCTTTTGCCGCACCGAATACCGCGCCCAGCAGGCGGTTGGCACCGTCCAAGCCGACCGCACGCACGCCGGCAGACAATACCGACTGCAACAGCACCATGCCGAGGCGGACGGCCAAAAAGAGCAAAATAAAGGCAGCCGCCACCGCCAGCGCGGGCGGCTCGATGCTATGCAGCCAAGCATCGGCCACCGGCACGGCCAAGAAGCGGGCCGCAATAAAGGCCGCCACCCAAGACAGCAGCCCCACCAATTCGTGCAGCACGCCGCGAAACAGCGAAATCAGGGTGAAAGCGGCCACCGTGCCCCAGGCCAGATAATCAAACAGCGTCATCAGCGTTCCAGCAGCATGCCGTCCAAGCCCTGCGCTTTAATCTTGCCCAAGGCCTGATCGGCAGCGGCAGCGGAAGGATACGAGCCGGTACGCACGCGGTAGAGCCGGTTGCCGTTGCTTTCAGAAGGCGCCACATAGGCGCTCACACCGGCATCGGCCAAGCGTTTCTGCACCGCCCGCGCCTGCTCTTCGCTGGTATAGGCACCCACTTGAATCACGGTGCGGCGCGGCTCGCTGCGGCCGTTGAGAATGTCTTGCGGGTTCGAGCGGCCGGGCGCGGCTTGGCGGGCGGCGCGGTTGTTCAGGATTTCCTCCGGGCTCAGGCCCGAACGGCTGTTTTTCGGCGGTTCGCGGCGCTCGGGGCTGCCTGAAGCGGTTTGCGCCGGACGGCGGACGGGAGACTCCGCCTGCCGGCGGCGTTCGCGCTCACCCGCAGGTTTGGCGGCATTCTGACGGCGGCCCTCTTCCGCCTGCTGCGGATTCGGCGTGCGGGCGGCACGGCTTTCGGCCGGCTTGGCTGCGGACTGCGCGGCAGGTTTTTGGGGTTCGGGTTTAGACGGTTCGGTTTTGGCCGGCGGTGCCGGACTTTCTACGTGCGGGGCGGGCGCCGGCTTGGTTTCGGACGGTGCCGGCGCTGTTTTGCCGGTCAGCGGATTGGGCAGCACGGCCACATGGATTTGCTTACCCGCCTCCGGCTCTGCGGTATCCGCAGGCGGCACGGGCACGGCCGCTTCCCCAACGGTTTCGCTTTCGGAAAGCGCCGCCGCTTCTTCGGCATCCGCCGGGGCTACCTGAACGGCAGATTCGGACACTCCCCCGCCGTTCACCGTAATGCTGCCGGGCGCATCGGTGTTTTCACCGCCGCCCAACACCTTGGCCAGCAGCAGGGCGGCGATGCCGGCCATCAGCAAAGCGCCCACCAGGCGGCGGCGGTTTTTGCGCTTCATCTGCTCGTATTCTTCCAAGCGGCGCAGGCGGGGGTTGTATTGGGGCGGCATAAGCTATTCCTGTGGCGGCAGCAGAGCCATGATTTCCGCTACCGTGTGAAACGAACCAAATGCGGCGATTCTATCATTTTCCCCCGCCTCGGATAAAGCCGCGCGGTAGGCCGCCGCCACATCGGGAAACAGGCGCACGTTTTCCACACCCGCTTCGGCCAAGCGCGTTTGCAGGGCTTCGGCGCTGAGGCCGCGCGGCACGGCCAATGGCGCCACCAGCCATTCGTCGAACTGGTCTTTCAAGAGCGACACCACGCCGGCCAAGTCTTTATCGGCCAGCATGCCGAACACCGCCAGCCGTTTTTCGGCAAACGGCAGCGCCATCAGGCTCTGCCGCATCGCCCGCGCAGCATGGGGATTGTGGCCGACGTCCAAAATGGTCAGCGGACGGCCGGGCAACACTTGGAAACGGCCGGGGTTCGCCACCGTCAGCAGGCCGCGCTTGATGGCGCCGATGTCCACCGGCAGCCGGCTGTTGAGGCATTCCAACACCGCCAGCGCACAGGCCGCATTATTGAGCTGATACGCCCCGCGCAGCGCCGGCAATGGCAGGGCGTTGCGGTTGCGGCTACCTGAAAACAAGGCACTCTGTTGCGGATGCCAGTGAAACGACCATTGCTGCTGCTCTAAGCGGCTGAAGCCGTAATCGCGGCCGGCCAGCAATAAATCTGCGCCGATATTTTCGGCATGGCGGCGCAGCGATGCGGGCGGCGGATTTTGGGCGCACAGCGCCGGCTTGCCGGCACGGAACACGCCGGCTTTCTCAAACGCCACCTGCTCCACCGTGTCGCCCAAAAAGGCCTGGTGATCCAAATCCACCGAAGTCACCACCGCCACATCGGCATCGAACACGTTAACCGCGTCCAAGCGCCCGCCGAGACCGACTTCCAAAATCATCACGTCCACCTGCTCACGGCAGAAAATATCCACCGCCGCCAGCGTATTGAACTCGAAATAAGTGAGCGGGATGTCGCCGCGCGCCGCTTCGATGCGCTCGAAAGCGGCGGTAATCGCTTCGTCGGCCACCGGCCGGGTATCGATGCGGATGCGCTCGTTGTAGCGCAAAATGTGCGGGCTGGTGAGCACGCCGGTTTTGAAGCCGGCCTCGGTGTAGATGCGGGCGAGAAAAGCACACACCGAGCCTTTGCCGTTGGTGCCGGCCACCACCACCACCGGGCAGGCGGGCTTGAGCCCCATGTTTTCCTTCACCGCCCCCACCCGCTCCAGCCCCATGTCGATGACGCCGTTGCTGTGCGCCGTACCGCCGGTGTAGGCGTTTTCCAAATGGCTCAGCCAATCTTGCAGTGTTTTCATTCGATTCCTCAGTTGATACAGGCTACCTGAAACGCACCATGCGCCTTTTCAGGTAGCCCGGCTTACATCGGCGGCAACAACTTGCCCGGATTCATCAGATTATGCGGATCCAGCTGCGCCTTCACCGCCCGCATCAGGGCGATTTCGGCCGGCGTGCGCACCTGCGGCAGCCAGTGGTTTTTCAGCTGGCCGATGCCGTGTTCGGCGGCAATCGTGCCTTCGCAGGCCAAGGTGTGGCGGTACACCACTTCGTTCACCGCCGCTTCGTAACGGTACGCCTCCTGATCCGACACGCCGGGCAGGAAGGTGTTGTAATGCAGGCTGCCGTCGCCCAGATGGCCGAACACCACGATTTGGATGCCGGGAAAGGCCGCTTCCAGCGCCGCGCCGGTTTGGCGCACCCATTCGGCCACCCGCGCAATCGGCACCGCGATGTCGTGTTTGATGCTGACACCCAAATCCCGCTGCGCGGCCGACACGTTTTCCCGCAGCCGCCACAACATCTGCCGCTCGCTGCCCGACTGCGCCAGCACCGCATGGTCAAAGCTGTTCCGCATCAGGCATTCGGCCAGGCTGCCGCTCAAATCCTGCGCCGGCAGGCTGTCGTTCAACTCCAGCAACACATGCCATTCGGCGGCCAAGGGCGCTTGCATATCGCTGTAACGCGCCGACAAATCCAGCGCCCGTGCCGAGAGCAGTTCGAAACTGCACAGGCGCTCGGCAAACTGCCCCTGCATCAGGGTTAAGAGCGCCACCGCCGCTTCGATGCTGTCCACCCCCGCCCAGGCCGTGGCCGTGCTGTGCGGGCGGGCAAACAGCTTCAACGTCGCCGCTGTGATCACGCCCAGCGTGCCTTCGCTGCCGATAAACAGATGGCGCAAATCGTAGCCGGTGGTGTTTTTGTGCAGCGGCGCCAGATGCGACACCAACTCGCCGTCGGGCAGCACCACTTCCAAGCCCAGCACCAAATCGCGCATGCTGCCGTAGCGCAACACATTCAGGCCGCCGGCATTGGTGGCGATATTGCCGCCGATTTGGCAAGAACCTTCGCTGGCCAAGCTCAAAGGAAACAGCCGCTCCGCTGCCGCCGCCGCTTGCTGCACCGTTTGCAGCACCGCGCCGGCTTCCACCGTGATCGCATTATCGGCCACATCCACGCGGCGGATGCGGTTTAAACGGCTCAGATTGAGCAGCACCCCGCCCTCTGGCACCGCCCCGCCGCACAGGCCGGTGTTGCCGCCCTGCGGGGTGATGGGAATGCGGTGTTCGGCGCAAAAACGCACAATGCGCCGCACCTGCGCCACGCTGCCGGGCAACAACACCGCCTCCGCCCGGCCGGTGTAGCGGCGGCGCTGGTCGGTGAGCAGCGCTTCGGCATCGGCGGCGATTTCCTGCGGCGACAAAAAAGCCGACAACTGTTGCAGCAAGGTGGGATCGGGCATACAGGCTACCTGAATGGGAAAAATGTTTTCAGGTAGCCTGCGTTTAAATAACAGGCTACCTGAAACGGCAGATCAAACGGTTTGGCTTTCTTTCAAAGCCTCTTCCGCCTGCACGTCGGCGTGGTAGGAACTGCGCACCATGGCGCCGATGGCGGCGTTGCTAAAGCCCATGGCATAGGCTTCTCGTTCAAACTCCTTGAATTGCGCGGGGGTCACATAGCGCAGCACCGGCAGGTGGCCGTCGGAAGGTTGCAGGTATTGGCCCACGGTAATCATTTCGATATCGTGCGCACGCATATCGCGCATGATTTCACGCACTTCCTCATCGGTTTCGCCCAAGCCCACCATGATGCCGGATTTGGTGGGCACCTGCGGCACCATGGCTTTATAGCGCTTGAGCAAATCCAGCGAATGCTGGTAGTCGGAGCCGGGGCGCGCCTGTTTGTAGAGGCGGGGGTGGGTTTCGAGATTGTGATTCATCACATCGGGCGGGGTTTTCGCCAGAATGTCCAGGGCAATGTCGAGGCGGCCGCGGAAATCGGGTACCAGGATTTCGATTTTGGTATTCGGGCTGCGTTCGCGGATGGCGTTGATGCAGTCGGCAAAATGCTGGGCGCCGCCGTCGCGCAAATCGTCGCGGTCCACGGACGTAATCACCACATAGCGCAGCTTCATGGCGGCCACCGATTCGGCCAGATTTTTCGGCTCGTCGGGGTCGAGCGGATTGGGGCGGCCGTGGCCGACGTCGCAGAAGGGGCAGCGGCGGGTGCAGATGTCGCCCATAATCATAAAAGTGGCCGTGCCTTTGCTGAAGCATTCGCCGATATTGGGGCAGGAGGCTTCTTCGCACACGGTGTGCATTTTTTGGTCGCGCAAGATATTTTTGATTTCGAAAAACTTCTTGCCGGTGGGCAGCTTGGCGCGGATCCATTCGGGCTTTTTCAGCTTTTCTTCCAGCGGCACCACCTTAATCGGAATGCGCGCGGTTTTGGCCGCGCCTTTGTGCTTGACGCCTTGGGCGTTGTCGAAGGGCTTGGCGGGTTCGGTGCTCATAACAGTCTCGTTGGATGGTGTTGATTCATGTGTGTGGCGGTATGGCTCAAGCAGCCGGCACATAGCCGTATTGCAAGGCATGCGCCCAATCGGGGCGGTTTTCTTGTTGCGCTTTGGCCGCTGCGGCGGGGTGGTCGTAGGGCACGCTGTGGAGCGCCACCGTCCAACCCTCTGCCGCCTGCGCCACCAGCGCATAGCGGGCGTGCGGCGAGCCGTTTTCCACCCGATGCGGCAGCTGGTCGTCGTCATAAGCGGGCAAACCGACGCTGCCGGGATTCACTATCTGGCAGCCGTCCACATGCAGGCTGCGCGGAATATGGGTATGACCGCAGGCCGGCAGGGTCAGCAATTGCCGCTCGTGGTTGCCGGCAATGGTCGGCCAGTCTTGCGCCATCAGGAAACGGGCGGTTTCCAAGGGCCATAAGAGCCTGTTCAAAGTCTCCATTGCGGCGGTGTTTTTGGCCAAAATCCCGCATCTGCTGCGTTGCAAATACTTGCAAGATGTTCAATCTTGCGCGTATTTGCGCCTTGCACCTGCGGTTTTGCCTCGAAAAACCGCAGGTGCAAGAAGACTTTGAACAGGCTCTAAGGAGCCGGACAGGCAGTCGCCCAAATTGGCCACCACATCGCAGCCGTGGCGGCGGATATCGGCACACACCGCCTCCAGAGCGGGCAGATTGCCGTGAATATCGGAAATCAGGGCGAAACGCATATACGCCTTCCTCCAGCAGGTTGAGACCTTGGCAAACCCCATCTGCGGCGCATTTCTGCGTTGGGCAAAGGTCTCAGGCTACCTGAAAGCCATCACACGGCGTTTCAGGTAGCCTGCAATTGTTGTGTCAGGTGCGCGGTGAGCTTGGCCGCCACTTCATCAAGCGCCGGGGCGGCGGGCAGCAAATCGGCCATCTGCACCATTTCCATGCCGGCATAGCCGCAGGGGTTGATTTGGCGAAACGGCGCCAAATCCATGTTCACATTCAGCGCCAGGCCGTGATACACCGCGCCGCGTTTGATGCGCAGCCCCAGGGAGGCGATTTTGCGCCCGGCCACATACACGCCGGGGCGTTGCGGGTCGGCGGCGGCGGCAATGCCGTAGTCAGCCAGGGTGGCGATGATGGCGTTTTCCAAGCGGCTCACCAGCTCGCGCACGCTGATGCGGCGGCGTTTGAAATCAATCAGCGTATATACCACCAGCTGGCCGGGGCCGTGGTAGGTAATCTGCCCGCCGCGATCCACTTTGACCACCGGAATATCGCCGGCGGCCAGCAAATGCTCGGCCTTGCCGGCCATGCCCTGGGTGAACACCGGCGGGTGTTCCACCACCCACAATTCGTCTGCGGTGGCCTCGTTTCGCGCCTCGGTAAAGGCTTCCATGGCGCGGAAGACCGGCTCGTAATCGGCCAGGCCCAAATGTCGGATTTTCATGTATCAGGCTGTTTACGAGAATTTGAGTGATGGAAGAAACGGTGGTATCGGGTTTTGCCTAGCCGCCAAACCAGCAGGCGGAAAACGATTACAGCAAGCACAGCACCGAATATGGCGGACACAAACCATGCCATCATGCCGCCGAAACGGTAGCGCAACGGGGTAATGCTGCCGTCTGTATTTAAGCGATATTCGCTTTCCCACGGATCAGACGGGCTATCGTTGGTGGTGCGCACAGTCAGGATATCGTCGCGCAAGCGCACACTAATGGAACTCAGACTATCCGCTTGTTCATTCAATTCAGTCAGACACAGCGGCTGGCGGTGTTTTTGCCAGTCATCCCAGCTTACGGCGGTCGGGATACTGTTTTGCAAAATGCATATCTGTGTCAGGTTCTCCAACGCCTTATCACGCCACTTGGGTTGCAGCACGCCATAATACAATGCACAAGCACACAAATACCACGTCAGCAACGCCAGCACGAGGCGATTCAGCGACACCCTCAAGCGCTGAAAAACGGCATGAGTAAACATGGTTTCAGGCAGTCTGAAAATTTACAGCACCACTTTCACCATCGGATGGGCGGTGAGGGCGCGGTAGAGATTGTCGAGCTGCGCCTGGCTTTCGGCGCGCACGGTCACGGTGCAGGCCAGATAATTGCCGCCGCTGCTGTTGCGCAGCGTCATGTGCCGTTCCTCGGTGGCAGGGGCGTGCTCGCGCACCACGTTCAAAACGGTGGCGGCAAATTCGGGGTGCTGCGCACCCATCACTTTGATGGGGAAATCGGTAGGAAATTCAATCAGATTTTGGCGGGTTTCGCTCATGATCGGCTCTGGCTGGAATGAAAGCTTGCCGCCCGGCTTCGGCAAGCGGGCGGCCATATAATCGGAAGGGGCGTATTCTAACGCAAAGCCGATGCCTCAGGCTACCTGAAAGCCTGTGCCGCCGCACACGGCCGGGCTCGGCTATAATGCCGGCTTTTTGCCCTGCCCCGCCCGCCATGTCCGAACTGTCCGCCCCCGCCGCCCTCTCGGTTTCCGAACTCAACGCCCTGGCCAAAAACCTGTTGGAGCAACACCTGTTCGGGCTGTGGATTGCCGGCGAAGTGTCCAACCTCACCAAAGCGGCCAGCGGCCATTATTACTTTTCGCTCAAAGACCGGCAGGCACAGGTACGCTGCACCCTGTTCAAATACGCCGCCCAACGCCTGGCCGCACCTTTGAAAGAAGGCGACCACATTGAGCTAAGCGGCCGCATCACGCTCTACGAAGCGCGCGGCGAATTTCAAATCAACGTCAGCGACGTGCGCCACAAAGGCTTGGGGCGGCTGTTTGAAGCCTACGAACGGCTGAAGCAGCGCCTGCAGGCCGAAGGGCTGTTTGACCCGGCAAAAAAACGGCCGCTGCCCGCCCATCCGCAGTGCATCGGCATCGTCACCAGCCTGGCCGCCGCCGCCTTGCGCGACGTGGTGTCCACCCTGCGGCGGCGCGCACCCGCCATTGGCGTGGTGGTGTATCCCACCGCCGTGCAGGGCGCGGGCAGCGAGCTTCAGGTAGCCGCCGCCATCGAAGCGGCCGCCCGCCACGGCGCGGCGGATGTGCTGATTGTTTGCCGCGGCGGCGGCGGCATCGAAGACTTGTGGGCGTTTAACGAAGAAGCCGCCGTGCGCGCCGTGGCCGCCAGCCCGATTCCGGTTGTCAGCGGCGTCGGCCACGAAACCGATTTCACCCTCACCGACTTCGCCGCCGACCTGCGCGCGCCCACCCCCACTGCCGCCGCCGAACTGGCCAGCCCCAACCGTGCCGAACTGCTCAAACACCTCATGCAAACCCGCCGCCGTCAGCAAGACCTTCTGCTGCGCCGCCACACCGACGCCGCACAAAAACTGGATTGGCTGGCGCAAAACCTGCGCCACCCGCAGCAACAAGTGCGGGAGCAGCAAGCCTGGCTACACAGCTGCCGCCGCCAACTGCAACAGGCCGCCCGCCGCCATTGGCAGGGGCGGCAGGAAAAACTTGCCTACTCGGCGAATGTGCACCGCTTACACCGCCCCGCCACCGAAGCTGCCCGCCAACAGCTCGCCCACCGGCAACAGCAGCTGAAACAGCAGTTTGCCGCCCTATTGCAACGGCGGCACGCCCGCCTGCAGGAACAGCAGGCGCTCTTAAGCGCCCTTTCCCCGCAACACATCCTGGCGCGCGGCTACAGCGTGGTCAGCGACCGCCACGGCAAAGTGGTGCGCGACGCCCACCGCCTGCGTCCCGGCCAGGTGCTGCACATTCGTTTCGAACACGGCGAAACCGAAGCCAGAGTGGCACCCCGGGCCGCCGGACAACAGGATTTGTTTGACTGAACCCGCACACATCTAGCCAACTCTTTTCAGGTAGCCCCTGGGGTTTGTTGACATTTGGTTGATGTAGCGGTTTTTTAGGAAAAATCTTCACCTACTGTCAACAGACCCTAGTAAAGCACCCAATAAAGCAACAGCCCCCAAGGGGCTGTTGCTTTATTGGATAAAGGCGGTTCAGGCAGAAAAACCTTCTGCATTCAGAGCGGCTTTAAAGGCCTCCACATCAAAGCCCTCACCATGGGTAATCACCACACGGCCGTCTTCGTAGTTGGCATTCACCATTTTCACGCCGGGCACGGTTTCACCTTTGACCACCAAACGGTCGGCATCGGTTTTATTGGCCATTCCGGCTACCCGAATCAACATTTGCGGCATACTGTTCTCCTAAAAATAAATCGTTTTTAAAAACGCAGTCGTGCCGTCGCCTAATCGTTTTCGGAAACCTGCATACTGGGATTGCCGCCCGCCCCCTTGTACTGCACCGGCCCGGTAATGCCGGCCAAAAGCCGCAGACAGCGGCACTTATTGTGCCCCCGTCGCCCCGCCCTGTCTAGAGCCTGCCGTCGGACAACATTGCCAAGCCAGCCGCGCTTATTTAAAATGCGCGGCTTTTTTTGCGGCGGCCGGGCGGCCGCCGTCTCCCCTCCGCATCATCTTCACAGGAATTGCACCACACCATGAAAACCAGCCTGTTATCCAGCGCCTTACTCGCCCTGTTTTTAAGCGCCTGCGGCGGCCAGAACCAGCAGGCCGCGCCAAACGGCGAGGCCGCTGCCGCAACATCCGCCCCAGCCGCCTCCGAAACAGCGGCCGACGACACCGCCGGCGGCACCCTCAACATCTACAACTGGTCGAACTACGTAGACGAAAGCACGGTAAAAGACTTTGCCGAACAAAACCGCATCAAGGTCAATTACGACTATTACGAAAACAACGAAACCTTGGAAGGCAAAGTGCTTTCCGGCAGCACCGGCTACGATTTGGTGGTGCCCGGCATCGCTTTTTTACCGCGCCAAATCCAGGCCGGCGCTTATCAGCCCGTGAACAAAGCGCTGATTCCCAACTACGCCAATATCGACCCCGAACTCCTCAAAATGATGGAAACCGCCGACCCCGGCAACCAATACGCCGTGCCCTACTTCTCCGGCGTCAACACCTTGGCGATTACCGACAAAGCGCGCGAAATCCTCGGCGGCCGGCTGCCCGAAAACGAATGGGATCTGCTGTTCAAACCCGAATACACCGCCAAACTCAGGCAGTGCGGCATCTCCCTATGGGACACCCCCAGCGAAATGTTCCCCATTGTGCTGAACTATCTGGGTAAAGACCCCGCCGGGGCGTCTGCCGAAGACATCAAAGCCGCCGCCGACGTGCTGCGCGCCATCCGTCCCGACGTGAAACGCTTCAGCCCCGCCGTCATCGACGAGCTGGCGCGCGGCGAAGTGTGTCTGACCGCCGGCAACGGCGGCGACCTGAACATCGCCAAAACCCGCGCCGAAGAAGCGAAAAACGGCGTCGGCATCGAAGTGCTGACACCGCCGGGCATGGGCTTCTGGATCGAATCCTGGCTGATTCCGAAAGACGCCCGCAATCTGGAAAACGCCCACCGATACATCAACTGGACACTGGATCCGGAGGTGGCGGCCAAAAACGGCAACTTCGTTACCTTCGCCCCCGCCAGCAAACCGGCGCGCGAGAAAATGGATCCCGCCATCGTGGCCACCCGCTCCATTTTCCCGAACGGCGAAGACATGAAAAACGGCTTCGTGATGCCGCAAATGAGCGACGATGCCAAACGCCTGAGCGTGCGCCTGTGGCAGGAAATCTCCGTCGGCGGCAAATAAGCCGGCACCAAACGCCCCGCAGGCTGTCTGCGGGGCGCTGTTGATTGCAACGCTTTTTATTGCACCAAAGGCTACCTGAAAATACTCTACTTGATTCCAGGCAGCCTTTACCCGCGCCGTCCCCAACTTGGCGCAACGGCGCGCCGCCAGAAGGTTTTCATGGCGGAAACCGCTGCCGTGGCAGTATCGGACAAGTTTCAGCGAGGCAGCGGGCGGCAGCCTTCGCCGTAGCGGCATTCGATGATGCCGGCCGCCTCCTGTGCGGGCGGGGAAACGGCGGCAGGCGTGTGGGGCTTACCCGAGGGGGCGCTGCCGATGCCGCCGGCGCAGCCGCCCAACAATAGGGCACAACAAAGCAGGATGTTCAGGCGCATGATCCGTCCTTATCGCAGGGTTTTGGTGGGGTTGGCACAGCCGGAAACGGCCACGGCACAGCTTGACGGCCGAACGGCGGCATCGGCGCGGCAACGTGCCAGCGCAGCGGCTTGCGCCTCGCGTTCGCTGTGCACGCTGTCTATCGAAGGATAAAAGCGCACGCCGCGCCCGTTGCGCAAACGGCCTTCGGCGGCCGCACCGCACATATTGCGGAAAGCAAACAGAATCCGGCACCGATCCGGGTGTTCGGCGCCGCGGTCGAAACAGCGGTAGCGGGCGCGCTCTGCGGCGGCGCGCGGATTTTGATGCGCCTCAAAAGCGACCACGCCGGGCGGATTGTCGGTTCGGGAGGCATCGGCGTTGGGATTGAAGCCGACGGCAATCGCACCGTGGTTATCGGCAGGATGCCATTGCGGCCGCAGATGATGCGGCACGTTTTCCTGTCCGGCCGCCCCTTGCCGGGGCGGTGCGGCGGTGTTGCGCTCATTCATCTCCTGCATCATTTGCGCACCTTGGGCATTGTAGTGGTGCCATTGCTGCGAACCCGGCTGATAGGGGTTGGCATGGGCGGCCAAGGAGAAGCAAAGCAAAGGCAGCCAAATGGTGTTTTTCATATTCGCTCCGGGGATAAAACGTGTCCGATCATGCAATCACGCGGCGGAATCAGGCAAAATAAGCCGCCACCCGCCGCAAGTCCTCCGGCGTGTCCACGCCCGCCGCCGGTGCCTGCCCGGTAACGGTAACGGCGATGGCATGGCCGTGCCACAACACGCGCAGCTGTTCCAAAGATTCGATGCCCTCCAACGGTGAAGGCGCCAACGCGGCATACTGCTTGAGAAAAGCGGTGCGGTAGGCGTATAGGCCGATGTGGCGCAGCGGCGCATATCCTGCGGGCAGTGCGTTGCGGCCGCCGGCAAAGGCATCGCGCGGATAGGCAATCGGCGCGCGGCTGAAATACAGCGCCTGCTGCGCTTGGTTGAGCACCACTTTCACACAGTTGGGATCGAGAAACTCGGCCGCATCGGCAATCGGATGCGCGGCGGTGGCCATCGGCGCGGCAGAGCGGGCCAGCAAATCGGCGGTGCGGTTGATCAGTTCGGGATCAATCAACGGCTCGTCGCCCTGCACATTGACCACGATTGCCTCATCCGGCAGACCCAGCAACTGCACCGCCTCGGCCAAACGGGTGGTGCCGCTGTCGTGTCCGGCGTCGGTCATCACCGCCGCCACGCCGTGGCGCTCGCAGGCGGCGGCTATATCGGGGTGGTCGGTGGCCACCCAAATGCGGCCGGCGGCGCTTAACTGCGCCCGTTCGGCCACCCGCACCACCATGGGTTTGCCGCCCAAATCGGCCAAGGCCTTTTCCGGCAGCCTGGAGGAAGCCAGGCGGGCGGGGATGATGACGCTGAAGCCGCTCATGCTTTGAGCTCTTCTTCGCTCAGGGGGCGGGCTTCGTTTTCCAGCATGGTGGGGATGCCGTCGCGAATGGGATAAGCCAGCTTTGCCTGACGGCTCCACAACTCTTGTTTGTCGGCATGGTATTCGAGCGCGCCCTTGGTCAGCGGGCAAACGAGGATGTCGAGGTATTTTTTGTCCATGATCGGAAAATCCTTTGCGGCGTGCGGCCGCCTTGCAAACAGGACGCATTGTACCGCGTAACGGGCGGATTAGGTGCGCGGATCTTGCGGCAGGCAGCGTTGCAGCAGCCGTTCGGCCAAGCCCTCGGGCAACTGCGCCCTCACCGGCCACACCCACACTTCGACCCCGGTATCCGCTGCCAGCTTGACCGCGTCTTTTTCGGTGACCAAATACGCATCGGCATCGGGCAAACCGTCGAACGACCACACCGCATGGTCGGGCAAGGCCACGGCGGCGGCCAATTCGATGCCGTCGGCCTGCACGGTACGGAAAAAGCGTTCCGGCCGCGCAATCGCCGCCACCGCCACCACTTTACGGCCGTTCAGGCAGCCCGCCGGCAACAAAGCGTCCGGCCTGCCCAAGCGGTAAGGGCGGCCGTTTTGCATCGTGCTGCGGCAGGTGTAAACCGCATCCGGCAGCGGCAAAACCGCTGCCGCTGCGCCGCTGCCGCCGCTGTACACCACCGCGTCCACGCCGTATAAACGGCTCAGCGGTTCGCGCAGCGGGCCGTTGGGCAGGCTGTCCAAGCGGCGGCCGACATCGGCGGCAGGGAATACCGCTATTTCAAAATCGCGCGCCAAGGCGTAATGCTGCAAACCGTCGTCGGCAATCAGCAATTCCAATTCGGGGTGCGCCGCCAGCAAAGCGCGGCCGGCATCGGCACGGCGGGCGGCCACCGCCGTCGGCGCGCCCGTGGTGCGGTACAGCAGCAAAGGCTCGTCGCCCGCTTCTGCCGCCGTACTGTCCGGCCGCAGCACCAGCACGCCCTGCCCTGTGCGGCCGTAACCGCGGCTGATGATGCCGACGCGGACGCCGCGCTGCTGCAACTGGCACACCAAAGCCTGCACCACCGGCGTTTTGCCGGTGCCGCCGGCATGGATGTTGCCCACCACCGCCACCGGCACGGGCAGACGTTCCGCCGCACCGCGCCCGCTCAGATAACGCTGCCGACGACCCTGTGCCACGGCGGCAAACAGCCTGGCCCACGGCCACAGCAGCACGCTGAGCCAAGCGCGCGGATGCTGCCAATGCCGTTCGATCAAATGGTGCCAAGCCATGCAGAACGCACCTTCTTATGCCGACGGCGTTTCAGGTAGCCCGATGCGGCGGTAATGCACGAAATCGAAAGCCGTGCCGTTGGCGCCGGTTTGCGGCTGCCGCGCCACTTCCCGCCACTCTTCTGGGGAGAAATCCGGAAAAAAGGCATCGCCGTCCACCGTTAAGGCCACTTCGGTCAGCAGCAAATCGGTGGCCGCGGGCAGCGCCTGCGCGTAAATCTGTGCACCGCCGATGATCATGATTTCTTGCTCGCCGGCCAATGCCGCCAAGGCTTCGTCCAAACCGGCAAAGCATTCCGCACCCGCCGCCTGCCAGCCCGGCCGGCGGCTGAGCACCAGATTGCGCCGCCCGGGCAGCGGCTTGCGCGGCAGCGAATCCCAGGTTTTGCGCCCCATCACCACCGGTTTGCCCAGGGTGCAGGCTTTGAAAAAAGCGAAATCTTCGGGAAGGTGCCACGGCATGGCATTGCCGGCGCCGATGCAGCGGTTTTGCGCCACAGCGGCAATCAGGGTAATTTTGGGCGGCATAACAGGCTACCTGAAAACAAAAACGCGGCCATTATAACGGCAAACCGGCTTTCAGGTAGCCCGAAAGCGCGGCCGACAGCCGGCCATATGCTTGACAAAACAGCCCTGTACCGCTATAGTGCACCTCCTTTGATTTACGCCGATTTGACACAGCTTGCGGGCGTTAAAACAGCTAAAGCGTAGGGGCGGCACGGATGCGGCCGAGCCGATGCCCGAATCTGTTTTAAGTTTTAAGCCCATTGCTGATGCAGTGGGCTTTATTCAGTTTGTTCTCCATGATTATTTTAGACTCCGTCAGCAAAAGCTATACTGCGGCGCGGCAAGGCCGGTTTACCGCCGTGCACCCCCTGAGCCTGGAAATCGCCCAAGGCGAGATTTTCGGCCTGATGGGCTATTCCGGCGCCGGCAAATCCACCCTGTTGCGCCTGATCAACCTGCTGGAGCGGCCCGACAGCGGCCGCGTGGTGGTCAACGGCCACGACCTGACCGCCATGAATGCCGCCCAACTGCGCCGCGAACGGCAAAACATCGGCATGGTGTTCCAGCAGTTCAACCTGCTGGCCAACCGCACCGTGGCCGGCAATGTGGCCTTTCCTTTGGAAATCGCCGGCTGGGCGGCCGCCGACATCCGCCCGCGCGTGGCCGAATGCCTGGAAATCGTCGGTCTGTCGGAGCGTGCCGGCCACTACCCCGCCCAGCTATCGGGCGGCCAGAAACAGCGTGTCGGCATCGCCCGCGCGCTGGCGCCCCGCCCCACCGTGATGCTGGCCGACGAGCCGACTTCCGCCCTCGATCCGGCCACCACGCGCAGCGTGCTCAACTGCCTGCAAGACATCAACCGGCGCTTCCATGTCACCATTGTCATCGTCACCCACGAGATGAGCGTCATCCGCCGCCTGTGCCAGCGCACCGCCCTGCTGCACCAAGGCCGGCTGCTGGAAGTGGCCGAAGTGCGCAACCGCGAAATTCTGGCGCAGTCGGCCATCGGCTGCGAACTGGTGAGGGAGGATTGAGATGAACCAAACCACTGCCTGGGAAAACCTGCAACGCCTGCTTCCCGATTTTTATACGGCCGTTTGGCAAACCTTTGTGATGGTGGGCGTTTCCTCCGTGGTCAGCATTCTGGCGGGCGGCCTGCTCGGCGTGTGGCTGTTTACCAGTGCACGCGGGCAGATTTTCGCCAATGCCCCGCTCAACCGCGCCTTAAGCTGGGTGGTGAGCTTTATGCGCGCCTTCCCCTTTGTGATTCTGATGATTGTGCTGATGCCGCTCACCCGCCTGATTGTGGGCACTTCTTTCGGCCCCTTGGCCGCCTCGGTGTCGCTCAGCATTGCCGCCAGCTTTTATTTCGCCCGCCTGGTGGAGCAAAACCTGAACGAAGTGCCGCGCGGCGTGGTGGAAGCCGCGCTGGCCATGGGCGCCGCCCCCTTCACCGTGATTACCAAGGTGCTGCTCAATGAAGCCCGCTCCGGCCTGGTATTGAGCATCACCATTCTGATGATTGCCATTTTGGGCGAAAGCGCGGCCGCCGGCCTGATCGGCGGCGGCGGCATCGGCGACTTGGGCATCCGCTACGGCCACCAGCGCTATATGCCCGAAGTGATGGCCGCCGTGGTGGCGCTGTTGTCTGCCTTGGTGGTCATCATCCAAGCCGCCGGCAACTACCTCTCCGCCCGTTTGGACAAACGCTGATTTCTTCACCACTCTCAATTTTAGGAGACTTGACTTTATGAACGCTTTATTGAAATTCACCCTTTCCGCCGTGGTCGGCCTCGGTCTGGCGGCCTGCGGCGGCCAAAACCAAGGCGGCGGAGCGCCCGCCGCTTCTGCAGGCAGCCAACCGGCCGCCGAAGCCAAGCAGGAAATCCGCTTCGGCACCACCCCCGGCGACTTTGCCGACATGGTGAAAGAGCAAATCCAGCCCATGCTGGAAAAACAGGGCTACACCGTCAAGCTGACCGAGTTCCCCGACTACGTCACCCCCAACCAAGCTTTGGCCGAAGGTGCCATCGACATCAATGTATTCCAGCACAAGCCCTATCTGGACGGCTTTAAGGCCGAACACAATCTGGATCTGACCGAAATCTTCCAAGTGCCCACCGCACCGCTGGGTCTGTATCCGGGCAAACTGGGCGCGCTGGAACAAGTGAAAGACGGCAGCACAGTGTCCGTACCCAACGACCCCTCCAACTTCGCCCGCGCCCTGGTAATGATGAACGAATTGGGCTGGATCAAGCTCAAAGACGGCGTCGACCCCTTGAAAGCCTCCAAAGCCGACATCGCCGACAACCTGAAAAATATCCAGCTGGTGGAAATGGAAGCCGCCAATCTGCCGCGCAGCCGCCAAGACGTTGACTTCGCCATCGTCAACGGCAACTACGCCATGTCCTCCGGCATGCAGCTGACCGAAGCCCTGTTCCAAGAACCCAGCTTCGCCTATGTAAACTGGTCTGCCGTACGCACTGCCGACAAAGACGCCCAATGGCTGAAAGACGTGGAAGCCGCTTACAACTCCGACGAGTTCAAAGCCTACGCCCGCCAACGCTTCGCCGGCTACAAATACCCCGCTGCCTGGGGTGAGCAGGCCCAAGCCGCCGCACCGGCTTCCGAAGCCTCCGCTGCTTCTGCCGCACAATAAACCCTTTGCGGTATCAGAAACCCGCTTTCAGGCTACCTGAAAGCGGGTTTCTGCTGCGGCTTATTATGATTTAAATCTCGGCCCCCTGTTTTCAGGTAGCCTGAGACCTTTGCACGCACGGGATCGGGCTGAAAAACCGCTGCCCCACCCCGCCGCCGCGCTGAGTGCGCAGCTTGAAACCGCCGTTCAAGCCAACAGCGCCGGCGGAACGGCGCACACCGGAATCGGCCGGATTTTATGCCGGGCGGCGCGGTTGAGGCGGGTGTAGATCTCCAACACCTCGCGCTCGCGGCCGGCAAATTCGGCGGCCGTCCGCCCCGCTTCGGCCTGCGCCATCGCCCATTCCAATTCGGGATAGCTCGCGCCCATCTGCTCTTCGTCGGTGCGCTCCACATCCCACAAACCGTCGGTGGGCACGGCACGGCGGATGGTTTCGTGCACGCCCAGCGCTTCGGCCAAACGGTAGACCTGCGTTTTCAGCAAATCGCCGATCGGGCTCACGTCCACGCCGCCGTCGCCGTATTTGGTGAAAAAGCCGACGCCGAAATCTTCCACCTTATTGCCGGTGCCGGCCACCAACAGGCCGTTGATCTGGCCGTAGTAATACAGCGCCGCCATGCGCAGGCGGGAACGGGTGTTGGCCAGCGCCAGCGCCTTATTATCCGCTGCGGTGCCGGACACCGTGGTTTCGAAGGCTTCGAAAGTGGGCGTCAAGTCCACGCTCAGCGCGCGCACTCGGGCAAACTGCGCCTGCAACTGAGCCATGTGGCTTTCGGCGCGGCCGACTTGGTCGGCCTGCTGGCGGATGGGCAGAGCCAGGCACAACACGTCCAGGCCGGTGCGGGCGCACAGGGCGGACACCACGGCGGAATCGATGCCGCCGGAGACACCCACCACGTAACCGCGCGCACCGGCTTGGCGGGCATAATCGGCCAACCAATCCACAATATGTTTGATTACGGCTTCGGTTTGCATCTCACTCTCCTGCCGAATCTTCGGCTTCGGCCAGCCAATCGCGGGCTTTCAGGTAGCCTGCCAAAGCGGCTTCGGGGCTGCCTGCTTTGGGCTGATAGGCGTATTCAAACCGCACGGCCGGCGGCATCGACATCAAAATGCTTTCGGTGCGCCCACCGCTTTGCAGGCCGAAATGGGTACCCCTGTCCCACACCAGATTGAATTCCACATAACGGCCGCGCCGGTAGAGCTGGAACTGCCGCTCGCGCTCACCGTAAGGCGTGTGTTTGCGTCGTTCCACAATCGGCAGATAAGCTTTCAGGTAGCCCTCGCCCACCGCGCGCACAAAGGCGAAGCAGGCATCGAAACCCCATTCGTTCAAATCGTCGAAAAACAGGCCGCCCACGCCGCGCGCTTCTTCACGGTGCGGCAGGTAGAAATATTCGTCGCACCACTGCTTGTAGCGCGGATACACCGCCTCGCCGAAGGGCAGGCAGGCTTCGCGCGCGCAGGCATGCCAATGGCGGATGTCTTCTTCAAACGGATAAAACGGCGTCAAATCAAAACCGCCGCCGAACCACCACACCGGCTCGCGCCCTTCGGGGTAGGCGGCAAACAGGCGCACATTGGCATGGCTGGTGGGCACATAGGGATTGCGCGGATGCACCACCAGCGAAACCCCCATCGCCTCAAACGGCGCCCCCGCCAATTCGGGGCGGCGCTCGGTGGCGGCCGCCGGCATGGCGTCGGCGCGCACATGGGAAAAATTGACGCCGGCCTGCTCGAATACCGCACCCGCTTTCAATACCCGGCTGCAACCGCGCCCGAGCCTGCTCTGCCATTCGTCGGCCAGAAAATCCTGCGCACCGTCCGCCCCGGCCAAAGCCGTACAGATGCGGGTTTGCAGTTCAGACAAAAAACCGGCTGCCGCCTGCCGCTGTTCGGAAGAAAAACTCATCATTTAACCCACCAAATAAAAACAAGAAAAACATAGCGTTCAGGCTACCTGAAAAGCCGTTTCACACGATTTCGCCCGTTCAGGCAGCCTGTTGCGGATTTTAAGGAGCGGTCTGCTCCAGCTCAATCGCCGCCGCCAACAGCGACAACCGCGCCATCACGCCGTACACATACAGGCGGTTGCTTTCGCAATCGCCCGCCTGCTTGTCGTCGGGCGCGCCCAGGTTTTCCCACTGCTCGAACACGCGCTTGCTGCCGGCCAATACGTCGGGGTCGTCTGCGCTGCTGTCGGTTTGCGGCATGTTTTGGCCCAGCGGCACAAAGCGCATGCCGCTGGCGTTCAGGTTTTCATCGGCACCGCGCCCTTCGTGCACGCGGAAAAAACCGCCCACCACGAAGCGGTCGATCATATACACCACCGGCTCGGCCACCGCGCCGCCCAAGGTTTCGTAGGTGTAAATTCCTTCCTGGACAATCACTTCGCTTACCGCCAAGCCTTCTTTCACCGTGGCCATTTTGTTGCGGTTTTTGCGGTTGAGGCCGCGCACTTCGTCGGCCGATTTCACACTCATCACGCCCATGCCGTAGGTGCCGGCATCGGCTTTCACAATCACAAACGGCGTATCGGAAATGCCTTTTTCATCGTATTTGGCCCGAATCTTGGCCAGAATGCGTTCCACCGCCTCGGCCAATGCGTCTTCGCCTTCGCGCTCATGGAAATCCAGGCCGCTGATGCGTTCGAAATAGGGATTGATCTGCCATTCGTCGATGCCGGTCAGCTCGGCAAACTCGGCGGCCACCTGATTGTAGGCGGCAAAATGGGCGGTTTTGCGGCGGGTGGTCCAGCCGCCGTGCAGGGGCGGCAGCACGGTCTGCATCACGCCCTGCAGGATGTCGGGCACACCGCCGGACAAATCGTTGTTCAACAATACCAAACAGGGCGAAAAGCCGTCAGCCAAATGCACGCGCTCCCGGGTACGCCGCAGAGGCTCCAGCACAATGGTGTTGCCCAACGCGGTTTGGTATTCGGCAGGCTCGGTGATGTCGGGATTGAGGCTGCCCAAACGCACCTCGAAACCGGCTTGGCGCAGAATATTGCCCAGCGCATACACGTTTTCCAGATAGAAGGTGTTGCGGGTATGGTTTTCCGGCACGATCAGCACCGAGCGGGCGGTTTCGCAGGCACGCTCCACCGCATCGGTGGCCGCCGCGGCCGCCAGCGGGCTGAAGCGCGGATTGAGGTTATTGAAGCCGCCGGGAAAGAGGTTCATGTCGACGGAAGACATTTTGTAGCCGCTGTTGCGGAGGTCCACCGAGCCGTAAAACGGCGGCTTGTGGCGCCGCCACTGGTCGCGGAACCACGCTTCGATGGCGGTTTGTTTGCTCAGCAGCAGGGTTTCGAAGTCCAGCAGGTGCTGCTGGTATTGCGGCGACATGTGCGGCAGGCTCATGGGTCTTCCTCGGAACAAAATGCAAAACGCGCATTATACGCACGATAAGCGGCCGTCGGATACAATCGGCATCGGCCGCCTGAACGCAACAGCGGAGCCTTTTGCGCCCGGCCGGCCGGATGCGCCGCCGCGGCGCACGGATTTTGGTGTAAAATTGCGCCCTTTCCACTGCCGCCGTTGCCCCGCCGCCATGAACCCCTTTGCCCAAGCCCTTTCTGCCGCCCTCGGCCGCTGCATCGCCAGCAAAGAAATCAGCGAACACGGCCGCCGCATCGGCTTTCTCTACCGCGAAGAGGCGGTGTTCGAGCAAGACAGCGGCTGGCGTTTTTTCGCCGGCGACGAAAGCGACGAATACGCCGCCGATCCGGATAATTTCTCGGTATGCAGCATGGCCGACATCAGCGGACGCCACCCCGGCATCCAACCCCTGCTGCAAGAAGCCGGAGGCGCTTGGGAGTGGAGCGAAGCCGAAAACGGCTTTGTCCCCGCCGCCGACTGGCAACCGCCACCATCCCCATAAGCTTTTCAGGTAGCCCCACGCCTTCCCTTTCACACAAGGCGGCATTGTCGGCGCAAAACGCCTTGAGCCCTGTCAGGCGCCGCCCGCCTTATCCCCCCGTTTCGATTTGCAAGGAACCCCGCATGAACATCATCACCCCCGACCACGACGGCACCAGCCTGCGCATCGGCATCGTCCAAGCCCGCTTCTCCAACGAAATCGGCAGCGCCATGCTGAAAGTGTGCACCGACAAGCTGACCGCCCTCGGCGTGGCCGAGGCCGACATCACCGTGGCCACCGTACCCGGTGCCTTGGAAGTGCCCTTGGTGCTGCAAAACATGGCCGCTTCCGGCGATTACGACGCCCTGATTGCCCTGGGCGCCGTCATCCGCGGCGAAACCTACCACTTCGAGCTGGTGGCCAACGAATCGGGCGCCGGCGTGAGCCGGGTCGGCCTCGATTTCAACATCCCGATTGCCAACGCCATCCTCACCACCGAAAACGACGAGCAGGCCCACGCGCGCATCCGCGAAAAAGCCGACGATGCCGCCGTGGTGGCCGTAGAATGCGCCAATCTGGTCAACCGCCTGAGCCGACACTTCCCCGCCTGACGCCCGCCCTGCCGAGGACACGCCATGAAAACCAACAAAACCCCGCGCCGCCGCGCCCGCGAATACGTGGTGCAGGCGCTGTACCAAACCGCGCTCAACAACAGCCCCGCGCCCGAAGCGGCGAAAAACATCCGCGAAAACGAACACTTCGCCAAGGCCGACGATGCCTTGTTTACCGCCGTCTTCTTCGGCGCCCATCAGGCACAGCGCGAACTGATGCAGACCATGCGCCCCCTGCTCGACCGCGACGAAAAAGACCTCAACCCCATTGAGCGCGCCGTATTGCTGATGGCCGCCTACGAGTTGCGCGAGATGCCGGAAACGCCTTATCCGGTGGTCATCAACGAAGCCATCGAAGTCACCAAAACCTTCGGCGGCACCGACAGCCACAAATTCATCAACGGCATTCTCGACAAACTGGCCGCCCAATGGCGCCCCAACGACCCCAAACGCCAGCAACGCTGAAAAACCATCCAACGCAACAACAGGCTACCTGAAAGCCCGATCCCGCTTTCAGGTAGCCTGTTTCAAGCTTTAACACCACCGACGGCAAGCCCCTTTAAGAAACACAAACCGCCCTTATCTGGCCGGCATCCCCGCAGACTTGCCCCCGCCTCCGGTTTGGGCGACAATTCTGCACCCACACACTGAAAAGGAATCCCCATGTCCACCCCAGACGACAGCCCCATCATCTTTACCGAAAGCTGCTGCACCAAAGTGGCCGATTTGATTGCGGAAGAAAACAATCCCGATTTGAAACTGCGCGTTTTTGTGAACGGCGGCGGCTGTTCGGGTTTCCAATACGGTTTCACTTTCGACGAAATCACCAATGACGACGACTTCCAAATCGAGAAAAACGGCCTGGTCTTTCTGATCGACCCCATGAGCTACCAATATCTGGTTGGCGCGGAAATCGACTACACCGAAAGCCTGCACGGCTCGCAATTCGTCATCCGCAACCCCAATGCCACCACCACCTGCGGCTGCGGCTCGTCTTTCTCGGTTTGATACCGGCCCGAAAAAACCGCTTATCTGACAGCTTCAGATAAGCGGTTTTCCCTGTCCGGCCCTATCCCCCGGATGGCTACCACGCCTGACGCCGTTTCAGCTGCAGATAGCGGTTGATCAGCTCGGTGCTCAACTGGCTGGGCAGCACATGCACGGCATGGATGCGGGCGACATCGAATTTGCGGATGGCCTCGGCCGTGTGCCGCTCATACTGCAGGGCGCCCAAATAAGACAAAGCTTCTTCCTCGGTGCGCACCGGCGCGCGGCGCACGATTTCCGGTGCCTGCGGGCGCAGACCGCCGAACAGCACCATATGGTGTTTGCGCAGGCGTTGGATGTGCTGCAGCAGATGGCGGTCGTCGTCGTGGTTGAGGTGGGAGAGCACCACCACCAGGGCGCGGCGTTTCTGCTTTTGCAGCAAAAGGTTGACCGCGCTTTCAAAATCGGCCGCCTGCTGGGAAGGCTCGATGTCGAACACGCCCTGCACCAGCCGCCCCAGTTGTTCCACGCCTTTGTGCGGCGGCACGAAACGGGCGTCGGGATGGGCAAAAGTGAGCAGGCCGACCGCATCGCCGTGCTTCAGGGCGGTGTAGGAAAGCAGCAGCATGGCCTGCAGGGCGTGGTCGAAATGGCTCTTGCCTTCCATCTGCAGGCGCATATTGCGGCCGCAGTCGAGCAGGAAAATCAACTGCTGGTCTTGCTCGTCCTGATAAGTGCGCACAATCGGCCGGCTCAT
The DNA here is from genome assembly GCA_030528345.1 of Eikenella sp. Classification (GTDB taxonomy): domain Bacteria; phylum Pseudomonadota; class Gammaproteobacteria; order Burkholderiales; family Neisseriaceae; genus Eikenella. The sequence continues at coordinate 78,364 of JAUMZB010000001.1, read as the reverse complement.
GCGGGAGGTGGCTTTCCAGTCGATGTTGCGGATGTCGTCGCCGTCCTGGTAGTCGCGCAGCTGGTGGAAGTCCTGCCCCAGGCCGCGGCGCGGCAGTTTTTTCACCCCCACCAGATTCAGCCAACGCTGCAGGCCGATCAAATCGGCGCCGAGAATGCGGCTGAAATCAGGCAGTACATCGGCTTTTTCCGATGCCGGATCGGCCGCCCGCCGGCGGTATTTGCGCTGCCACAAACCCAAAGGGCTGTTCAGCCAATACTCCACGCCCTGAAAAACGGCATGGCCGCGCCGGCGCGGGGTGAGATGGTAACGCACGGTGCTGATGCGGCCGGGCAGGGTGTCCAACACCATCTCGGGCGTATCGGTGTCCCAATCGGGCGGAAACAGATCCGCCAGCAGCAGGTTTTGCGGCCGCCGCCACAGCCCTTTTTCCGGCGGGATGAAGCTGATTTCCACCGCGTGGGCCCGGCCTTGGATAAACTGATGCGGCAGCTGACGCTCGATCACGGGCGCGGGATGGCGGCGGCCCATAAAGGCATCGCCCAACGCAGCCAGCACCAGCAGCCCGCCGCCGATGCCGCAGACCCGAGCCAGCCAACCGGCCGCCTCTTTGTTCAGGTAGCCTATGATCACGCCGGCCACGGCCACCGCCGCCAAGGCGGCCGCCAGCGCCACCAGCAGTTTGGAAGGTCTCATCGGCAAGCCTTACAGTCTCGGCGCAGGCACGGAAGCGGCCAGTTCGTTCAGCACCTGCTCCACTTCGATGCCCTCCATTTCCATCTGGGTGGAGAGGCGCACGCGGTGACGCATGGCGGGCAGCCAGATGGCTTTGATGTCGTCGGGCGTCACGTAGTCGCGGTCGGCAATCAGGGCATAGGCGCGGGCGCAGCTGATCAGGGCAATGCCGGCGCGCGGACCCGCACCCACCGACAGCGCCGGCCAATCGCGGGTGGCGGTCACCAGACGCACGGCGTAGTCGATAATCTGCGGATCCACCGCCACTTGGGTGACCAGCTTTTGCAACTGCTCGATTTGGCCGGGCTGGAACACATGGCGCGGCCGGTTGTCGTTCAGAATGTCGTTGCCCTGGCTGTTGATCACCGCCGACACCATGCGCGCTTCGTCTTGCGGGTTCGGATAGCCGATCAGCACCTTGAACATAAAGCGGTCGAGCTGGGCTTCGGGCAGCGGATAAGTGCCTTCCTGCTCGATCGGGTTTTGGGTGGCCAACACCATAAACGGACGCGGCAGCGGATGGGTGTGGCCGTCCAGCGTGACGCTGCGCTCCTGCATCACTTCCAACAGCGCGGACTGGGTTTTCGCCGGTGCGCGGTTGATTTCGTCGGCCAGCAACAGGTGGGTGAACACCGGGCCTTGGCGCAACTCGAAACGGTTGTGGTGGGCGTCGTAGCGGTAGTGGCCGGTCACGTCGGAAGGCATCAGGTCGGGCGTGAACTGGATGCGGCGGAATTCGCCGGCAAAGGTTTGCGCCAAAGAGCGCACCAACAGGGTTTTGCCCACGCCGGGCACGCCTTCGAGCAGCACGTGGCCGCCGGCGAGAAACACGGTCAGCACCTCGTCCACCACCCGCGCCTGGCCGATCAGCACCTCGTTGAGGCGCTGGCGCAGCACTTGAACGGCACGGACGCCCTGCTGCATGGCGGGCGAGGCGGGGGCCTGGGCCGGCCGGGAAAGATTGATGTCCGTCATCGAGTCATCCTTTTTGAAAATCCAATCATCATATTCATCACGGGGGCAGGCTTTCAGGTAGCCTGCGGGCTACCTGAAAAGCGTTACCCGCCCGTCAATACCAAGACCGCTGCATATGGCGCGTCATCCGCTGGTGGCTGTCGAGCATGGCCAGCCATTCGGCACGGCCGATATTGTCGGGCAGTTTCTTCAGCCACGGCTCCACCACTTTCGGCGGCAGCTGGGTTTGACGGCACACCAGCGCCACTTGGCCGTGCAGCGGCATGTTCTGCCAACCGGGATGGCGGCGGTGAAGCTGGGTCAGCAACTCGCGCTGCAAATCTTTCAAAATCGCCTCGCGCGACAAATGGCGGTTGAGGAAGCGGCCCTGCGCCAAGAGGTGCTGGTTCAGATAGCGTTCCGGCGCCGGCGGCAGGATGCGCACCACGCCGACGCGGGCCGCAATCCGCCACAACAGCACGCCGCCCGTCAGCAGCAACAGTAAGACCGCCGCCGGCTGCGCTGCCAACAGCTTCCACCACATCGGCTGGTGCAGCGGCGGCTCGGCGCTGCGCAAACGCTGCACCAGCCACACTTTTTCCCTGTCTGCCGCCAGATAAGCGGCCAGATAGGCATGGTCGTAGAGATTGAGGCTGGCTTCGTCCCACATCGGCACTTGCGGGTTTTCCAGCCAATCCAAGCGGCTGCTCAACACCACGCTGCCGTTGCCGTGGCGCAAGGCCACCAGCTGCGAGCCGTTTTGCGACTGCCCCTGAAACCAAACCGAACTGTTTTGCTGCGGCACATAGCGGGTGCGGTCCCAATCGTTATCACTCGGCAAAACGTGCAGCGTGCCGCCCTCGGGCAGGCGGATGCGGTTGAGGCGGAAACTGCAGGAGCGGATTTCGTGGCGCTGGGTTTGCCCATCCATCGGCTCGCGCGCCACTGCGCGGGCGGCCTCGATGCGCCGCTGCATGTCCGCACGGCAGGCCGGCTCGATCGCCACCCGCTGCTTGTCGCTGTCTTCCTTTTGCAGCTCCTGTCCCGCCTCCGCTTTCACGCGCAGGCTGTCGGTCAGCACGCGGGCGAAATGGTCGGCATCCTCGGTATCGGTTTCGTAGCTGTGCAGACTCAATACCACATGGTTGCCGCGCGCCACCCAAGCCAGCAGGTCTTGCGCATCTTGCCGGGTGCCCAAATCGTGCTGCGCCACCACCATCAGCTGGTTTTCGCCGTAGGCTTTGCTCCAGCCGGTCAGCACCCTAGCCGACTCCACCTCCAGCTTGGAATCATAGCCCTGCAGCAGCCGCTTGAGGCCGTAAAACGAGCCGTCTTTCACCGCTACCTGCCGATCCATTTCCTGCCAGTCGCGCCGGCTTTCGGAAACCAGATTGGCCGCCACCAGCGCCGCGCCGGCCAGCAAGGCCAACAACAGCCCCCATCCTATTTTTTTGGCCCGGCTCATACGCCCCCCTTCCCCGCCGCCGGCAGGCTACCTGAAAGCGGCACCCGCTCAAATACCGCACGGTATCGCCGGCACAATTCGTGCACGGTTTCGCGCGGCGGCTGGCGGTGGGCGTAAGCCAAGGCCACCCAGTTGTCGGTGAGCAGCCGCCAATAATCCAACAACTGCGGCTGGCGCTGGCGCACCCTTTTGAGCACCTGGCCTTCGGTGTCGCTGGCCCGCAGCGGCAGGCCGTAACGGTGGCCCACTTGGGAGAGGCTGGCGCGATACAGCAGACTCAGCGCCGCACGCGGGTCGCGCTCGTATTCGGCCGACACCGCCGCAGCCACATCGTCCGGCAGGCTTTCCGGCGTAATCTTCATGCCGAACAGGGTTTCCGGCACTTCCTCGCCGCCGTGCCGATAGAAACCGCCGTTTTCGCGATACCAGCGCAGCAGCAACCACAGCACCACGGCCAACAGCAACCCCACCAGGGCATACATCACCGCATTAAACCAGACCGGTGCTTGCCGGCCCGGTTGCTTGTCCCAAGACCAAGACGGCGCACGGCCGCTGCTTTTATCGCAACTGCGCCAGCAATATTCGGTTTCCTCGCCGATATGCGGAAACGGCGGCCGGTTCAACACCTGCTCGCGTACCTGCTCCACCCGCTGCCGGTCGGGCAGGTTTTTCGCTTCCAGGCTACCTGAAAAGCCGACGCCCAACACCGCCGCCAGCAACACGCCCCACAAAGCCGAACGCGAGCCGGCCAGCCGCTCTTGGATTTTGCGCGCCGCCAAGCGGATGTCCCAGCCTTCGGCGCGGGTACGGGTATTCAGATACAGGGTGAATCCGCAAGCGGTAAACAAGGGACCCCAAAAGCAAAGCAATAAGGCATAAGCCGCATTCAACACATGCGCGAATATCAGACCCTCGCCCTGGTCGAACATCCAACCGAGCCGATCCAAAGTGGCCATGGCGCGCAAATTGCTGAAAGGATGACCCACCACGTTTTCGGCCGGGTTGTCGAACCACAGCCAAAACACCGCCACCAACAATCCGTAGGCGACAATCATTTCGAAATGGATGCCGAAAAAGCCCAACCAGGCCGCAGACGCCCCGCTCTGGCGCGACAATTCGTTGCAGCGCCGCTGGTGCGCCTTGCCGCTCAAGCCCTCCAGCATGGTCACCGGCAACACCAGCGTGCGGCGGAAACTGAGCCGCCGCCAAGTCAGATCGCCCAACAGGCGCGGGCGGAACAGCCGTTTCCACCCCAAACGCACGCATTCGCGGTAAGCAGGCGGCACCTCAAACACCTGCTGCGACATCACGGCCAAAATCGGCCCTTCGAACAGCGGCTTCAGCCACCAAATCAGCACACCGGCCAGGAACGGGTTTTGCCACAACACGGCCGTCAGCACCAGATAAAGCGGCAGCGAAAAGGTGGCCCACAAACCCATATACAGAAACGGGCGTTCCTGAAACAGGCGCGCGCCCAAATCCAAGGCTTCCCAATTGCTGCGCGGGCGGAAATTGAGACGGGCTTCCCAAATATTCATGCCGCACCTCCCGCCCCTTTGCGGCCGGCAAACAGCAGATAGGCATACACCAAGAGCCACAACACGGCCGCCGCCGCATATTTCAGCCACATCGGAATACTGGTCAGCGGCGACCAAAATCCTTCGATCAAGGCCGCAATAAACAGCATCAGAAACGCGCCGTTCATCATCATTACTGCCTGTTTGCCCTGAAGGCGCAGGGCATCGCGGCGCGACAGGCCTTGCGGCCTGAGCAAGGCTGCACCCAAACGCAAACCGCCGGCGGCGGCCAGCACAATACCGGTCAATTCAAAGGCGCCGTGGGCGCCGACAAACGAAAAAAAGGCCGGTCCGGCGGGCTGGTGCACCATATAGCCCATCGCCCCGCCGATTACCCAGCCGTTGAATACCGTCACATACACCGTGCCCAAACCGAACAAAATACCGCTGCCGAAACTTTGAAAGGCAATGCTGATGTTGTTCCACACATAATAGGCAAACATCACCCAGTTTTGCCACGCCTCGCGGTTGGTACGGTCTTCATACTGTTGGCGCATTTCTTCATAAGCTTCGGCCAAACCTTCGCCGCCGCCCAAACCGGCGACTTTGTCGCTGCTCTCGGGCAGAAACGCCACCAGCAGAAACGCCGCCAGCAGCGGCACATAAAACAAAGCGTGCGCCAGCCACACCAGCTTCTTCTCCGCCCGCACCGCCCGCGGAAAATCGCGCCGCACGAAAGCGGCAAACCGCGCGGCCAGAGGGGTTTTCCGGCTACTGTATAAAACCTGGTGCGCCCGTTCGCACAAATACTGCAGATAGCCGGTCAGGCCGCCGGAGTAATGGCGGTCGTTCGCCACCGCCAGATGGTGGCAGACGGTGCGGTAATCCCGCATAAAGGCGGTGATTTTGGTCGGCGGCTGCGTGCCGCCTTTGCGCTCGAACTGCTGCAAATCCTGCTCGAAAGCCTGCCAAAACGAACGGTGCTGCTCTTCGAAAAACAACTGTCTCACACCGCATCCTTTCTTTCTTCACCGGCATAGTATTTAGCCAAACCCAGCAGCAGGCGCTCGGCATCGGCCTCTTCGCGCCCGAAAATCGACCGGGTCATCATCTGCGCCAGCTCTTCGGTGCGCGCACGGGTCAGGAAGCGACGCCGCTCCACAAAACTGAGCACCGCCTGCTGCTCCTCGCGGGTCAGCGCCACCGGCGGCGGCACCGCTTCCACCCCACCCAAATCCAGGCGCTCGATTTTGCCGCGGGTTTTGTCGGCATACACCACCACGGTGGAAGCCAGCAGATCGCCCAAGCGGCGGCCGTGCGGATTGCCCAGCGCCACCGTCATGCCCACGCCGTAGAAAAAAGGCAGCGCGTCAAACAGGCGCAACAGATTGCGCAGCAGCGAGGCCGACCAGCTCACGTGGGTGCCGTTGTCGTTGACCACTTTCAAACCGAAGATTTTCTTGCCCGGCGTCTGCCCGTTCCACACCACTTCGAACAGCACCGAATACAGCCAGGTCACAAAAAACAGATTCAACAGCATCAGAAAGACAAACATCTTTTCGCCCACCCCGCTGCTTCCCAGCAGCGAAACCATAAAAGAAGTGGAAACCACAAACCACACCGCGCGGATCAGCAAATCCACCGCGTAAGCGCGGGCGCGGGCAAACACGGATGCCGGCCGCAGATAGATGTCCACCGCCTCCGGCGTTTCCACCTTCAACAGGGTATCCAAGCGGTGGCAGGAAGAAAATTCAGACATGGCACGCGTTTTTCGTGAACACAATCGCAGAAACAGACAGGGCAAAACGGCGTGTACTTTGCACCAAAGGCGGACATTTGACAAGCCCGCACCTTCTTCCGCCGAGGCTGCCCGAAAGGCCGCCCGCCCGCTTTAATTCAAGTAAAAGCGTTTGTAAAGGCTGCGGCAACTGTGCTGTAATCGCGCTCTTTACATTCCAGCCTCTACAGGACATTTCATGAAACACACCGCCCGTCTCGGCCTGTTGGCCGCCGCCCTGCTGGCCCTGAGCGCCTGCAACCAGCAAACCGCCGTTCCCGCCGGCGCTTCCGCACCCGCCGCAGCTTCAGTTCCCGCCGCCCCCGCTGCCGGCTTGGATACCGATGCACAAAAAGCCAGCTACCTGATGGGCTACGAAATCGGCGCTTCCGTTCAGGAAATGAAGAAAAACGGCTTGGAAGTGGAACAAAACGCCTTCATCACCGGCCTGAACGCCGCCCTGGCCAGCGAGCCGATGGCGTTCTCCGAAGAAGAAGCGCTGGCCATCATGCAGAAATTCCAAGAAGACCAAATGGCCAAACTGCAAAACCGCCAACAGGAAGCCGCCAAAGACAATGTGACCAAAGGCCAAGCCTTCCTGAATGAAAACAAAGCCAAAGAAGGCGTAAAAACCACCGCCTCCGGCCTGCAGTACAGCGTGAAAACCGAAGGCAGCGGCAAGCAACCCAAAGCCACCGACACCGTAACCGTCCACTACGAAGGCCGCCTGATCGACGGCACCGTATTCGACAGCTCCGTCAAACGCGGCCAGCCCGCCAGCTTCGCCCTCAACCAAGTCATCAAAGGCTGGACCGAAGGCCTGCAGCTGATGAAAGAAGGCGGCGAATACACCTTCTACATCCCCGCCGAACTGGCCTACGGCGAGCAGGGCAACCCCGGCATTCCGCCCAACTCCGTATTGATCTTCGACGTACAGCTGCTCAAAGTCGGCCAATAAGCCGCCGCACGCCCTTCAGGCTACCTGAAAACTTTCAGGTAGCCTGATTCTTCACCGATACCGCAACCCCGACATGAAACGCATCTTCGTTTTATACACCGGCGGCACCATCGGCATGCGGCAAACGCCAAGCGGCCTCGCCCCCGACACTGCCTTGGTCGAAACCGCCCTGACACCCTTCGGCCGCCGCGCCCGCTTCCACTGGCACGTTTGCCGGCCGCTGATCGACAGCGCCGCCCTCTCCCCCGCACACTGGGCCGAATGGCTGCAGATTCTCGGGCATGCCCTGCCCGACTGCGACGGCATCCTGCTCTTGCACGGCACCGATACCCTGGCTTATACCGCCAACCTGCTGGCGCTCGCCTTCGACAACCGGCACAAACCCGTCGTCCTCACCGGCTCGCAACGGCCTTACAGCCAAACCGGCAGCGACGCCCCCCACAATCTGCACACCGCCGTGTCCGCCCTCCTGCGCCACGACGTGCACGAAACCCTGATTGCCTTCAACGGCCAACTTTTTCCCGCCGTCGGCAGCAGCAAATGCAGCACCGAAACCGCCGCCGGCTTCGACAACCCGCATTTCGGCAGCTGGCAGCCCGGCCGGCCGGCCGCTTCGCTCGACCCGCTGCCGAAACGGTTTGACCCCCACGCCTGCGTGGGTCATCACCGGCTGGTACCCGGCTGCAACAGCACCATGATTGCCCACAACCTCAGCCACTTCCCGCAACAGGCCGCCGTGCTGCACAGCTACGGCCACGGCAATGCACCCGACGACGAAGCTCTGCTCGCCGCCGTCCGCCGCTTCACCGAAGAACGCCTGCTGCTCAACATCAGCCAGGTGCCGCACGGCCGCGCCGACGGCAGCTATGCCCAAAGCAGCCCGCTCTCGGCCGCCGGCGCCACAGCCGGCGGCCGCTGCAATACCGAAACCGCCACCGTCCTCATGATGCTGGCCGCCGCCAACCGCTGGCAGAAAGCCGATCTGCGGCAAGCCCTGCAACAACTCGGTTTACTGTGAAACATCAAGGTGGAAAATTGACACCAGCCGTTGCCCGGGAAACATTTGCGCGCCCGCCGCCTTCCCGCACCGGGCCGCTTCCGCAGCGTCAGAAATGCGCGCACGCTCGGACTCCCTTCAAACATGGGCAACGCAGCAGACGTGGCCGGTGGCGGGCAGCGAAACGGATCGGCAAAGCGAAAACACCGCCGCAACGGAGATGATGAACGGTTCCAAATATCAACAGACCCTGATGGCTGTTGGTATTTGACTGGTGCGGCGGTTTTTTGAGGAACAATGCACGCCCACCAGGCAAACCCGAAGCAGGCGGTTTGACACGCTGCGCCGGTCAAACCGGCCGGCACAGCAAGATTGGGCACTTTGCCGGCATTTCGTTTGTCTCCTCGCGGGATGGCCGCCTTAGGCGGGGATTGTTACCCCAAATACCGCCACGAGACGAATGGCCGACAGCCCCTAAGCAAACTGGCGCAGCATGGCGTCGGCCAAGCCGGCAAATTGGCGGTACTTCTCCGAACGGTCGATACGTTCGTTGTCGAGGCCGATTTCAATCAATACGCCGACCTTATTGCCGTAAATCACCGTATTCTCGATTTCATAGCTGCCGTCTTTGGCATGGGTGGCGGTGGGCACGATAAAGGCCTGTATCATTTCGCCGGCCGGCATATTTTGCAGAATCAGGCTTTTTTTCACTTCCGCCCCCAATTCGCCGCTGACGTATTGGAAAGGATTGCTGCTTTCGTGGGTCACGCCTTTGTAGGTGTAGATAAACACCTGGTGTTTCAGCCGGGGGTTGTTTTTGAGATAGAGCGTGAGCAGCAGCTGGCGCAGGTCTTGGCCCTCATGATGTTCTGCAGCCGCTTCCGGCCGGGCGGCGGCGGCCTTGGCTTTTCCTTTGGCACTGGTCATGGCTTTCCCCGTTTTACTTGGCTAAACAGGGTTAAATTGTATGTGCAAATGTTAAAACAGGCTACCTGAACGCTTCAGGTAGCCTGTTTTTGTGGCTTTTTCTAAAAATGTCAGGGTGTATCAAATCGCCCTCTTCGGATATGCCGGCATCCGCAGATTTTGCCCCGGCGAAGCGGACTTGCGAAACCGAAAACCGCTTCACAAGCCCGGTGGCGACGCACCCTGAGCCTGCCTCAGCGCGGCCTGCTGGCAGGCCGCCAGTTCGGCAATGCCTTTTTGCCCCAAGGCCAACAACCGTGTCAATTCTTCGGCGCTGAAGGGCGCGCCCTCGGCCGTGCCTTGGATTTCGATGATTTTGCCCGATGCGCTCATCACCAGATTCACATCGCTGTCGCAGCCGGAGTCTTCGGGGTAATCCAAATCCAGCAGCGGCACACCGCCCACCACGCCGGCCGACACCGCCGCCACCTGCTCGCGAATCGGGTTGGACAGCAGCATGCCGGCTTTCAGCAGCTTCTGCACGGCCAAGCTCATGGCCACAAACGCGCCGGTGATGCTGGCGGTGCGGGTGCCGCCGTCGGCCTGAATCACATCGCAGTCAATCAGAATCTGACGCTCGCCCAAACGCGGCAAATCCACCGCCGCGCGCAATGAGCGGCCGATCAGGCGCTGGATTTCCTGCGTGCGCCCGCTCTGCTTGCCCGCCGCCGCTTCCCGGCGCATGCGCGAAGCGGTGGAGGCCGGCAACATGCCGTATTCGGCGGTGACCCAGCCTTGGTCTTTGCCGCGCAAAAACGGCGGCAGGCTTTCTTCCACCGTGGCGGTGCAGATGATTTTGGTTTGGCCGCAGACAATCAGCACCGAACCGTCGGCATGGGGCAGGAAATGGGGCGTGATGCTGACGGGGCGGAGCTCGTCGGCGGCGCGGCCGGTGCGGGCGTAAGTCATGGCGGTTCTCTTTGCAAAGGCGGAAACAGCGCGGATTATAGCACGCGCTTTATGCTATATTCGGCCTGCTTTTCTCACCCGATAATGTAGGAGCAAAACATGATTCACAGCATGACCGGCTTTGCCAACGGCAGCACCGAATGCGGCAGCAAACGCCTGTATATGGAGCTGCGGGCGGTGAACCACCGCTATTTGGACATCCAGTTCAAAATGCCCGAAGAGCTGCGCCATTTGGAAGGCAGCCTGCGCGAAGCCATTTCCGCCGCCGTGGCGCGCGGCAAGCTGGAATGCCGCATCCAGCTGCAAAACACCGGCCGCCGGCCGGCACAGGCTTTGGACGTAGACAAAAAACTGGTGGCCCAATTAGCCGAGCTGAACCAGAAAATCCGCAAACAGCACCCCGGTATCGCCAAACTGAGCGTGGCAGACATTCTGGCCTTTCCCGGCGTATTGGCCGCACCTGCCGAAGACAGCGGCGACCTCAACGAAGCGGTGGCCGAACTGCTCGCCGAAGTGCTGGCCGAATTCAACCATGCCCGCCGCCGCGAAGGCGAACAGCTGCAGCAACACCTGCTCAAACGCCTGCAAAATATGGACGACATCGTCGAAATCCTCTCCCAGCTCTTTCCGCAGCTGTTGCAGCAGCACATGGACAAAACCGAGCAGCGCCTGCGCGATGCGGTGCACAATATGAACACCGAGCGCCTGCAGCAGGAATTTGCCATCTTTATGCAGAAAGCCGATGTGGACGAAGAATTCAGCCGCCTGCGCACCCACATTGCCGAAGTGCGCCGCATCGTGACCGGCGGCAAAGGCAGCGTCGGCAAACGGCTCGACTTCCTGATGCAGGAACTCAACCGCGAAGCCAACACCCTGGGCAGCAAATCCATCGCCACCGAATGCACCCAAGCCTCGGTGGAACTGAAAGTGCTGATCGAGCAGATGCGCGAGCAGGTGCAGAACATCGAATAGGCTCCGGCCGCCTTCCCCCTTCGCAGGCTACTGTGGGGGGGTGTTAGTTTTTGCACCGGAAGATACAACACAAAAAACGCCTGAAATCCTTAAAACACGGGGACTTTGGGCGTTTTTGATTTGGCAATGGCTGGCGGTAGCTTTTGCTCAGGATTGATAAAAAATGCGTTACCTTTTGCATCAGAATGTGCGGGAAATAATCTCTTTTTAAATCTCTTTTAAACTTTTTGACATTATTGTCTTGGCCTTTGGCATCTATTTCAAAGGGCGCGTATACCTCATTGGCAAAGGTAAGCAGAAGTTTGCCCTCAACATGGCCTCGGGTGGGAGTTGTACAAGTTAAGGCCGGGAACGTGTACGATTCCTATCGGCAACTTATCCAGTGTACAAGTTGTGAAAGCTTATATAATACAAAATATTATGATTTATGTAATATTTCTTCGGTGATATAAACTTGTACACCGGAACTTGTACATTATCTCCTTTTTTTGAGTAGTTCACGCTTTTTGTTGGAAAGAGAACCGTAAGCCTGCTCCAACTGGTCATCAGTCAAATCTGCTTTGCTGTAAACGCCGAATTTGTCGGCTATATGCCCCTTGAACCACTCTTCCAGTTCCGGCACTTCTTTAAAGCTGGCATGGATATAGCGATACTTTCGGTTTCTCCATTCATCGCCCGGCATTTTTGTCCGGGCTGTTTTTTGCTTCATCAGACGCCCGATGGTGGAGCGCAAGTAATTTTTACCTTCTTCAAATTGTTCAAGTTTCAAAAATCTATAGCTAGGAATCTTCATCCTCCGGTTGAATGCAGTCCAAACAGCCTTATGGCTGCGCGGCTTCTGTTTTACTCCTGAGCCTTCGATCACAACAATATCATCCACCAATTTTTGCAGCTCAGCAGCCTGTTCGTGGGTAATGTGCTCAATTCCGGGTCTTACCTCTGCAACAGTCTTGGTTACATGCTTAGTAGTGTTGATGTTGGTAACAGTAGAACCGCTACCTGTAACTACACTGTTGTTCAAAGTGGCATTGCTGATGACTTGTCCCGCCATTTCTTCTCCTTCCCGGCGTACTTTTTCTGCCAGGAGGTCGGTTTGTCGGGTGTTCCGTTGGTTGAACAGTACATACATGACATCCACACCCAAGCTACCCATCCGAACCAGTATGTTGGAGGGGATGTTATTTTGTGCAGTCTCGTAAGCTCTTAAAGTATTTCGGGTTATTGATATTTCTCTAGCAAAGTCTGCTTTGGAATAGCCCAAGCGTACACGCTCGGAAATCAGGCGATCGGCAATCTCTTCGCTGTCTTCAGACAGCATATTTTCTTCAGACATAATACCTCCTTTGTAAATAAATTTGACATGGTTAAATTTATTTACTATTATGCATGCAATAGATGGTTAAGCGCATCTAGTGCTTACCTTTGATTTTTTGGTTTAGCGTAGAAATTGAGCGTATTTTATGAATGCTGAAAAAATCTATCAAGAACTAAGTCGCAAGGGCTACAACGCATCCATTATTGCTGAAGCAATTGGTGTGTTGCCCCAATCTGTTGCGGTTGTTATCCGTACGGGAAAAGGTAGCAAGCGCATTGCAACAGCCATTGCAGCAGCTTTGGACAAAAAATTGGCAGATGTTTTCCCTTTTTACGAAGAAAAGGAAAACAAGAAGTTGAAAAGACAGCAGAAAGCCGCCTTGTTGCAGGAAAAGATTAGCCGATTGGAAGTTGCATAAGGTGTAGAAATGGGTGCGGAGTACATTGACCTGAAAGGGATATTGGCTCTTGGCGTGCCTGATTTAACGCAAAGATTGCCAACATTAAGAAGAATGGCTCAAGAGCTTGGGTGGCCTTGCCGTAAACGGCAAGGCCGGGGTGGCGGTATGGAATATGAAATCAGCAGACTACCTGAAGCCATCCAAGCTGCCATCCGTGAAAAGCAGGCTGCGGCCTTGTTGGCGCAGGCCGAGCCGGCACCGCTGCCTAGTGTGGCGAAGAAGATTAAAGCGCCGGTGCGGCACAAGATGCAGCAGCTGGGTTTGCCGATAGACGAGTATGTGCACGGTCTGACGGATAAGCAGCGCGACTGCGCCCATGCCCGCATGGCTTTGGTGGCAGAGGTGCTGAAAATGCACAACGTGGCCGGGCTGGGTATTAAGGAAGCGGCGGCTTATGTGGTGTCGCAGATTGAGCGCGGGGCGCTGCCGGATGTGCTGATGAGCTATGTGTCGGTGGCCAATGCGCGCGCCAATGCGCAACGGAGCATCAGTATGCGCTCGCTGACGGGCTGGGTGGCGGACTATCGCAAGGCGGCGGGGCCGAACGAGCGCCTGATGGCGTTGGCACCGCGCAGCACCAAGACGGAGGTGCCGATGTTGCAGATTGCCTGGCTGCCGGATTTTATGGGTTTCCACTGCCGCCCCACCGCGCCGCGTCTGTCGCACAGTTATGAACAGTTTGCGCGCTGGTGGCTGCAAAACAAGCCGGCCAACGATTTGCCGAGCATAGACCAGGTGCGGCGGGTGTGGCGCAAGATGCCGGCGATCATGCAGGAGCGCGGGCGGAAGACCGGAGCGGCTTATAAGAGCCTGCTGCCCTTTGTGCGGCGCGATTGGGATGCGCTGCGGCCGAATGATGTGTGGATCGGCGACGGCCACAGCTTTAAGGCCAAGGTGCAGCACCCGATACACGGCCAACCGTTTAAGCCGGAGGTTACTGTGATTGTGGACGGCTGCTCGCGGATGGTGGTGGGGTTTAGTTTTTCACTGGCGGAAAGCTGTGTGGCGGTGTCGGATGCGCTGCGTATCGGCATCAAGCACAACGGGGTGCCGCTGATGTACTACTCGGACAACGGCAGCGGCCAAACCGGCAAAACCATAGACCACGAGATCACCGGCCTCACCAGCCGCTTGGGCATCCACCACGAAACCGGCCTGCCGGGCAACCCACAAGGCAGGGGGATTATTGAGCGGTGGTGGAAAGACAATCTTATCAAGCTGGCGCGGGACTACGAGACCTTTACCGGCGAAGGCATGGACAGCAGCACGCAAAACCTGATCTACCGCAAGATGGAGAGCGCGTTTAACGCGGAGAGCAAGGGCAAGGCGCTGACGGCGGAGCAGCAGCGCTACAAGGCCAAATTGCCGCGCTGGGAGCAATTCCGGACGGATGTGATGCAGTGTATTGCCGACTACAACAACCGCCCGCACGGCGGGTTGCCGAAAAAGGCGGACGGCAGCCACTACACGCCGCTGGAATACCGCGACTTGCGCATGGCGCAGGAAAACTTGGTAGCCGATTGGCTGGCGCCGCAGGAATTGGAGACGATGTTTCGGCCGCAGGAAATCCGTAAGGTGTTTCGCGGGGAGATTGAGCTGTTTACCAATCGTTATTTTGCGGTGGATTTGGCAGAGCACCACGGCGAGGCGGTGCGGGTGGCTTACGACTACGACGACGCTTCTGCGGTGTATGTGTACGACATGGATGGGCGCTTTTTGTGCAAGGCGCTGGTGGACGGCAATAAGCGGGCGGCGATGCCGGTTACGGTACGCGACCGGCTGGATGCCCGCCGCAAAGGCGGCAAGCTCAAACGGGCGGAGAACATGATCCGCTTAGCCGAGGCGGAAACCCGCCGCAGTATCGAACAGCAGCCGGACTTCGGCTTGTTGGTGGGCAACGGCGCGGCGGAATACGAGCCGGTGCCGACACAGAAAAAACCGTTGTTTTTATTTGAATCCGACCGCGAGGCGTGGGAGCGCGAACACGGCGGGCAATAAAACAGGCAGCCTGCGGCAACAGGCTACCTGAAACCCTGACAACCCTTTTTAAGGATTAAAAAATGAGCATTCAACAGGATTTGCAAGACTATATCAGCCAAACCGGCACCACGCAATCTGCCGTAGCCCGCGCCATCGGCGTAACAGCTCCGGTGGTCAACCAATACCTGAAAGGCAAATATGCCGGCGATGTGGCGGCGGTAGAAAAGGCGGTGGAGGCGTTTTTGGCCAAGCAGCGCGAAAAGGCGGCCGGCAGCAAGCTGACGGTGGCATATGTTTATACCCCTACGGCCAAACGGGTGCGTGATGTGCTGCGCTTGGCGCACTTGGAGGGCGAGGCGGTAGTGCTCTACGGGCAGGCCGGCTTGGGCAAAACCCGTGCCCTGAATGCCTATAAGGCAGACAACCCGGATGCGTTGCTGCTGGATACCGACCCGACCTATACCGCTAAAGTGTTGTTGCAAAAGCTGGCGCAGATGCTGGGCTCGGATACGCGCGGCAATTTGGGAGAGCTGATGGACGGCGTGATTAATAAGCTTAAAGACAGCGGTCGCATTATCTTGGTGGACGAAGCGGAAAACCTGCCGTTGCGGGCTTTGGAGTGTTTGCGCCGGGTGCACGACAAAGCGGGCGTGGGCTTGGTGTTGGCCGGTATGCCGCGCCTGCTGGTGAATCTGCGCGGCAAAAACGGCGAGCTGAAGCAACTTTACAGCCGGGTGGCGTTTAGGCTGGATTTGGGCGACGCCATCCCCGATGCCGACTTGGGCATGATTGCCGGCACAGCGATGCCGGAGGCGGATGCGGACACGGTGGCCGAACTAGTGCGGGCAGCGGCGGGTAATGCGCGGCGCTTGGACAAGTTGGTGCGCGGGATGGTGCGTTTGAGCCGGATGAACCGGCAGGCGGCGGATGCGGAAATGGTGCGCCGGTTTGCGGAAATGTTGATCCATTAAGGGGAGCGGGCAATGAGAGCGGAAACATTAAGACTATGGGCAGCACGCCCGGTGGGCGCGCTGTTGATTGGGCTGGGCTTGAGCGTGATCCCGACCGCCTGTGGGCCGGAGCCGGAGCCGGTGCCGATGACGGCGGAGGTATTGCCGCCGGAGCCGTGGGAGACGGAAATCTCCAAACTGCGGGCGGTGTATGCCCAGATGGATGATTTAGAGCGCATGGCCGGCGTGGTGTATGAGCCGGCGGACGAACAGGGGGCAGAGCAATGAAATACAACCCAAACCGAGGGCGCTGTTTTAGCGGTGCCGAAATCGCGGCCTACCGGGCGCGGCAGCGGATACGGCAGATGCAGCGACAGCAGCAGATTAGAGAGATGGCCGCAGCACGCAAGCAATCGACCGTTAAAAAAACGGGAGATTAAAAAATTTTTGCCTTGTGATTTTTGCAAGATATTGAAATAAAAGGAAACGTAAAAATGGAAGACAAGATAAAGCAGGCCATCGGCCGCATTAGCGAAGTGATGCGGCACGGCGGAAATATGTCGCTGGAAGCCATTGCCACGGCCAGCGGCATCAGCGGTGAATTGCTCACTGACGCGGTGGTGAAAATGGAGGAGCTGGGCATTATCGACAGCGAAACCGTTGCAGGCAGCACCTTGTACTGGTCGCGCGAATGGTGGGCACAGCGGCGGGCGGCGGAGCAGGCGACACCTGAAGCCAAAGTAGAGGTAAAGGGCATGATGTTTACCGTGCCGACCCAGCGTAAACAGGTAGCCGCTTATTTCCGCGACCGCCCCGGCCAACAACTGTCGCCCAAGGATTTGAAAGAGGCCATGCCGCACATCAGCAATATGGGCGATGTGCTGACCGACCTGAAAAAAGCGGGCGTGCTGGTCAATCTAGGGCGCGGACACTGGGTATTGGCCGGCACCGAGCCGGCGGAAGAAGCCCTGAAACCAAAGCCTGAACCCAAGCCGGCGGCGGTACAGCAGCAGGAAGAAACCGTAGCGGTGCCGATGTTGCCGCTGCAGGCCAATGCCAACGAGAAGCCCTACTGGGCGGAGGAAATCAATGTGGGCGGATTTTTGGACGGCTCGTTTGTGATCCGCAAGGCCGGCGGCCGCACCGAAATGACTTTGAGCCGCGCGCAGATGCTGCGGGTGGTGGGGTTTGTGAATCAGTTTTTGGCGATGGAGGCGTGAGATGGCCGTGATCACAGTTAAAGACACCGACCCGGTGGATGCCCATTTGAACCAAATCAAGACGTGGCGGCGGGATGCCAAAAAGTATCAGCCCGCCCTCTACGACCTCTTGAGCGACACAGTGCGGATTATCGACGGCTTGCTCAAAGAAGGAAAAACCTACCGCGAGGGCTGGACGCTGAATGCTGCCGATGCCGCGTTTTCGCGGGCGGTGCGCGCCCGGGCGGGCTACCGCTGCGAGAAGTGCGGCAAGCAGTATGCGCCGGGTGACACCGGTTTGCAGTGCAGCCACCACTACAGCCGGCGGCACCATGCCATCCGCTACCACCCGGACAACGCCGCTGCCTTGTGCCATCACTGCCACAACTACTGGTTTAGTAAGGACATCGCCGAGGCGGCGGAATGGCTGCGGCAGCGGCTGGGCGAAGAAAAGCTGGCCGAATTGGCGCGGCTGAAAGCCGAGGGCGGCAAACGGCTGACGGCTTTGCAGGAAGCCGCGGCGGCCGAGCATTTTGATCTGCAGGCCATCATGATTGCCGCCGGGCAAACGCACATTGAGCCGTGGCGGTCGGATTTTTGACTCTTTGGGGAGGTGAACAGTGGATAAGGAAAAAGCTTTAGAAAAGATCAAGAAGTGTTTGGCTTTGTCGCAATCGGCCAACGAGCACGAGGCGGCGCAGGCGCTGAAGCAGGCGCAGGCATTGATGCGGCAACACGGCATCAGCGATGCGGAGGTGGCGTTGTCGGACATCCGCGAGCACAGCTGCGCCGGCCGCACGGCGGCCAAGATGCCGGGCTGGCAGGCGATGCTGGCCAATACGGTGGCAGGGGCGTTTGGGTGCGCTTGGTATTTGGGCGGGGATTGGCGAGAGCCGCGTATCCGCTACTACGGCGTGGACAACAAGGCCGAGCTGGCGGCGTATGCCTACGATGTGCTGTTGCGCCAAGTTAAGGCCGCGCGCAAAGACTATATGGCCACCGTGCTCAAGCGGGTGCGGTTGGCCAAAAACAAAACCTACCGGGCGGACGAGTTTTGCAAGGGCTGGATTTGGGCGGTGCACCGCAAAGTGGGCAAATTTGCCAACGGCGAACGCGAGCAGGCGCTGTTGCAGCAGTTTGGCGAAAGCTTGGGGGTGACAACAATGAAAACCCGCGAGAGCACGCCCGGCGGACACGCCAAGCAGGCGGGAAATCTCGACCGCTTTTTGGGACATCAAAAAGGCAAAGACGCCCGGTTGCACCATGCGATGGGCGGCGGGGAAGAACTGAAAAGATTGGGGGCTTGAGATGGCGCAGGAATTTAGATTTGG
This sequence comes from Eikenella sp., assembly GCA_030528345.1. Classification (GTDB taxonomy): domain Bacteria; phylum Pseudomonadota; class Gammaproteobacteria; order Burkholderiales; family Neisseriaceae; genus Eikenella. Next base: position 59,879 of record JAUMZB010000001.1, on the reverse strand, counting down.
TGATGCCGTACACGATATGCACGACAGCGGCATCGTATTTTGGAGCAACGCCGAAGAAAGCGGTGTTTTATGGAGCGACACAGAAAGCATCCGTGTTGTGCCGACCAACAGCCTGACCCTTATCTCCCACCCCGACACCGTGCGATTGGAAAAGATTGGCCGCCTAACCGTTGAGGCAATGGGCATGGCGTTTGACCTTGATGAGTACCGCCGGCAAATCGACCAAATCGGAGAGCAGGCATGAAAACCCGTTGTCCATGCTGCGGGGCGGAAAACTCCCTAGACGCGCTGATTGCCCACGAGGAGGCGCGGCAGTCGTTATGGGCGGTGGCGCAAATCGGCGGGCCGATGAGCACCGGGCTGGTGCGCTACCTCGGCCTGTTTCGGCCGACGCAAAAATCCTCTCTCTCCCAGCCGCGCATGGCCAGGCTGATGGCGGAGTTGCTGCCGATGATGCAGGCCGGGCAAATCCAGCGGGGTGGCAAAAGCTATCCGGCACCGCCCGCCGCTTGGGCTTATGCCTTTGGCGAGGTGCTGGCCGCCCGCGACAACGGCAATTTGGTCACCCCGCTCAAGTCCCACGGCTACCTGCTGGAGGTGATCAGCAAATGGCAAGGCGAGGCAGTGCCGATGCCGGCAGCCGAGCAGGCAGTGGCCAGCCCCCCTGCACCGACCAGCAAAACGGTGAATGCGGTAGCCAAGCTGGAGGCTATGTTGCGTGGATAAACCCGTTCCCGATTTTGTCAATAACGAGATTGTGCGCGGGCTGCAAAAACTGATGATGCTGCGCCTGCAAGGTGCGCCGCCCGAAGAAGGCATTGAATTGGTGGCTGTTGTTTGGATAGAGGCGCTGATGGCTCTGCCGATTGGGTGGGATGAGCAACAAGACCAGGGGCGGATACAAGCCGCCTTTGCGAAACTTATCTCCGACACCGAGCGCTGGCCGCCGCCCAAAATGCTGATTGAGCGCCTGCCGCCCAGGCCCGAGCCCAAGCTGCTCGCTTATCAATACCACACCACCCCGGAGCAGGAGGCCCGGGGCAAAGAAAATCTGAAACAAATCTATCAAATCATCCAAAAAAGCCTATTGAAAGGATTGTAAACATGGCTAAAACGACCAAAACCCGCACCAAAGTGCCCGCCCTGACGGTGGCGGCACAAGACAAATCCCAGGCTGCGGCACATATCCGCCGCATCGGCGACCTGTCCCGCGAAGTGAAACGCCTGTCGGCCGAGATGGGCGATAAGCAGGCGGCAATCGAGCAGGAATACCGCGATTTGGCCGCCCCGTATGAAGCGGAAATCAAAGCCCTCACCGCCGGCGTGCAGGCATTTTGCGAGGCCAACCGCCAGGAGCTGACTCAAGGCGGAAAAACCAAAACAGTGGATTTTGTAACCGGGCTCGCCAAATGGCGCATCAACCCGCCCAGCGTCAAATTTACCGGCAAGGACGCCATCATCGCCTACCTGAAAGAAAAGGTTGATCTGGTGCGCTTTGTGCGGGTGAAAGAGGACCTCAACAAAGAGGCCATCCTGAACGAAGCGGAACTGTTTGCCGACGGCAAAGTGCCCGGCATCCGCATTGTGAGCGGGGTGGAGGATTTTGTGGTGGAGCCCACCGACCCGGATTTGGCGGGGGTGTGAGATGGCACAAAATGCACACTACGGGCAAATGCTCCCGCCAAATGCCCTGTTAATCAGGACGGATGTCGCCCAAGCCGAGATGGGCGGCATGAGATACCAAATGCAGGTTAATACAAGATACGAGCCGATCGTCGAAAACACCGCAACCGGCAAACGGTTTTTGCTGGGATGGGAGGACATTTTTAAGCTGGCGCAGGCGGCCGGTATCGACCGACAAGATGAGGCGGGCCATGAATCTCTGGCTAATTGAGGTGATCCACAATCTCGACATCCTGTGCAATATCGTTTTTTGGCTGCTGGCGGCTGTGATTTTAGTCATTCCCGAAGCGCACGATAACAAGGTGATATTGTGGATTTGGTTGATTGCCCTTTTGGGCGTGATTGTTATTCCGTCCGAGCCTGTTTTGCAGCACTTGCTCGGATAGCAGCCTAACCCGCGCGGCACGGTTTGCCGCTTTTAAAACCCTTTAAACAAGAGATTAAACCATGTTGGAAGAAGACGAAAAACTGTTGATTCGCGATTTTTTGGGCGAAAACTTTGCACTCTTCGTCGGGTTTGCCGCCGAGCGCGGCTACTCGGAAGAGGAAGCAGAACAAATCACGGAAAAAATTTTTTAAGGAGTAAGCACCATGACTAAATCAGAATTAATCGCCGCTATCGCGGACAACGCCAAAATCAGCAAGGCCGATGCCGGCATTGCCTTGGATGCCACCCTGTTGGCGGTAAAAGAAGGGCTGTTGCGCTCCGGCAAGGTGGTTTTGCCGGGTTTGGGCACGTTTGACGTAACCGATCTGCCCGCCCGTACCGGCCGCAATCCGGCCACCGGCGCACCGGTGGACATCCCGGCCAAACGCAAGGTGCGCTTCCGCGCGGCAAAAAACCTGAAAGAGCTCGTCAAACCGGCCTAAACCTCAAATCCGAGCGGGTTGCACCCAGCCCGCTCCAGTTTGCGGTTTGCAAAAAAAGCGCCGCCAACGCACAAGCATCAGCGGCCACGGAAAACAAAACAGAGACTTGTATTTTAACAGAATCGGGAGCGATGATGCGAAAAAATCTAAACGGCCTGAAGGCCAAAATCCATATAGGCAAGACGCAGCTTGGTTTGGACGACGACACTTACCGCGCGCTGTTGCTGCGCGAAACCGGCAAAAACTCCTGCGCCCAAATGGGGCTGCGCGAGCTGGAAAAGGTGCTGACGGCAATGGGGCGGCAGGGTTTTCAGCCGGCGCGGCCCAATCTCGGCCGCCGCCCCAGCCCGCGCGGCTCGGCGGATGCGATGATCCGCAAGGTGGAGGCGCTGCTGCTCGACAACGGGCTGACCTGGGCCTACGCCCACGGCATGGCCAAGCGCATGTTTGGCGTGGACCAGGTGCACTGGCTGCCGGACGACAAGCTGCACAAGCTGGTGGCGGCGCTGCAAATCTACGCCAACCGCAAACGGGAGGTGCGGCATGGCAGCGTTTGACGAGTATGACGAGCGGGACTTTGCGGCGGTGCGCCATCTGCTGCCGGGCAGCGTGCTGGAGATGGTGACGCTGATTGGGGCGGAGCCGACGCTTGCGCTGCTGCGCGCCTACGGCGGCACCACGTTTCCCGTCTCCAAAAATGTGCGCAAGCTGGGGCGGGCCACCCATGCGGCGCTGGCCGAGGTGGTGGGCGAGCGGGCGGCGGACAAGCTGTGCGAGCAGTTCGGCGACCGCGAAAAGCTGTGGCTGCCCAAGTGCGAGCGGGCGGTACGCGAGCTGCGCGACCGCAAAATCCGCCGCCAGTTTGACGAGCTCACCGGCAAAGACGGCATGACGGCGTTTTGGGCGGTGCAAAATCTGGCCGCCAGCCACCGCCTGACCGACCGCACGGTGTGGGACATCCTCAACCGCACCGACCAGACCCAAGCGGCAGACGTGCAGGACAGCCTGTTTTGACCGGGTGAGGCGGCTCAAACGGCTGTCGGCGGCGGCTTACCCAATAATCATCCCAAGTTTGACGACTTGGGATTTTTTTTATGGTTTTTACAGATTTGCCTTGGATTATCGAGGCGAGACGATACGAGGGCTTGGCCGAGGTGCCGGGCAAAAACCACAATCCGACCATCACCCACTGGCTCAATACGCTCAAGGCGTGGTGGCGGGATGACGAGACCCCTTGGTGCGGCACGTTTGTGGCGCATTGTTGCCGCCATGCCGGGCGCGCCTTGCCCAAGCACTGGTATCGCGCCTTGGCGTGGGTAGATGCCGGCGTGCGCCTCAAGGCGCCGGCCTACGGCTGTATTGCGGTATTCGGCCGCAAAGGCGGCGGGCATGTGGGTTTTGTGGTTGGCCGTGACCGTGCAGGCAATCTGCTGATTTTGGGCGGCAACCAGGGCAATAAGGTCAGCATTGCCAAATTTGAGCGGTCGCGGGCGGTGGCGTTTGTGTGGCCGGTGTACCCCAACGGTAGCGGCATGCCGCACAAAAGCCGCTACAACTTGCCGGTGTTGGCGCATCAGGGCGGTTACAGCCGCAATGAGGTGTGAGCATGGTTAATTGGCTGGCGGGACTCATCAGCAATCCGGCTACCGGCCAAATCAGCCACACCAAGCTGTGGGCCAATGTGGCGGCCGGCGTGATGACCTACAAATTTGCCGTGATGCCCGACACGCCGGAGTGGGCATGGTGGGCATACGGCGCGATGGTGGGCGGTTACGCCCTGATTAAGCGCGGCATTGCCGCAGTGCCGCAGGTAGCGGCCATCAAGCAGGGAGAGCGTGATGCCGTGGAGTAGTGTTTGGTTTTGGCTGCGCCGTTTGTGGCCGCTGTGGGTGGTGTTGCTGGTGGCCGCGCTGGCCTACCGTGCAGGCTACCTGAAGCGCGACACGGCGGCCGAAGCCGAGATGGCGGCGGTTAAGGCGGAGTGGCGGCAAAAGCAGCTGGTTGCGGAGCTGGCCTACCGTGCCCAATTGGCGGCCGCCACCGCCGAAAAACAGCGCTGGCATGACTTTGCCCAAGTGCAAAGCCAAAAGCTGGCGCATACCTATGCCCGTTTGGATGGTCAAGCGGGCTACCTGAAACAGGAGATACCCAATGTTGTGCAATCGGATGCAAAAGCTGGTGCTTGTGTTGGCGGCCTCGGCCCTGACAGCCTGCGCCTCTACCGGCGCGCCCTCGGCTACTGATGCGCCGGTGCACACGGTGGAGATGCCGGTGATGCCGCCGGCGCCAGCTGCGCTGTTGGTGTCGCCCCTGCGGCCGCTGCCGCCGGCATCGGGCAGCCCGGCCGACCTGCTCTCGCATGCCGCCGAGTTTGGCGCGTATGTAGGCAAGCTGGAGGCGCAGCTCGACGGCTGGCAGCGCTGGTATGACCAGGGGCAGGAGGGGCGCTGATGGACCAGATGGATTTAGCGTCCGAGGTGGAGGCCGGCCACCGCGAAGCCGCCCTGCAGCATACGCGCGGGCAGCTGGGCGGCCACTACCGCCGCAGCCATTGTGAGGATTGCGGCGCGCCCATCCCGCCCGAGCGGCAGGAAGCGGTGCCGGGCTGTACGCGCTGCGTATTGTGTCAAACCTATTTTGAGGAGGGCTGGCCGTAATGCCCCTGACAATTGAGACCGTATTCGGCGGCGCAATGAGCTTTTTAATGGCGCTGCTGTGGTATTACATCCGCGCCTTGGCCGACCGCTTTAAGGAGGCCGAAAACGAGCGCCGCGCCTTGCGCGAGCGCCTGCACGCGGTGGAAAAAGACTACCAAACCAAGGGCGATGCCCGCGACCACAAAGGCGAGGTGCTGTCGTTATTGAAAGAGATCAAAACCGACCTGGCCAAGGTCAACGAAAAGTTAGACAGAAAGGCGGACAAATAAGATGCAAAAACACGATATGCCCCGGCAAGACCCAGTAATGGCCCTGCTGTTGGAAATCCGTGAAAAGCAAGACCAAACCATTAAAAATCAGGAGCGCATGGACGGCCAGCTGCAGCAAATCCACGCCGACTGCCGCCGCACGGCAATGGTGGCCGGCGCGGCCAGCGGCGGCGTGATGGGCGGCATTGTGACCACCGGCATCCTGATGATTAAGGCCAAGTTTGGATTGTAATCATGGCGCACCCGCAAGAGACCCGCGACAAGCTGCGCCAGCTCTATGTGAGCGGCAACCAGAGCTTGGAGACTGCTGCGCTGATGTGCGGCATCACTCAAGCCACGGCGCGGCGCTGGCGCGAGCAGGCCAAGGCCAAAGGCGACGATTGGGACAAGCTGCGCGCCGCCTACACGCTGGCCGGCGGCAAGATTGAGGACCTCGGCCGGGCGATGATGGCGGGCTTTTTGCAGCAGTACAACCACACGATGGAGCTGCTGCAGGTGGATGCCGAGCTCTCGCCGGTGGAAAAGGTCAAGCTCTTATCCAGCTTGGCCGATGCGTTTAACAAGACCGTGGCCGCCAACGCCAAGATTTTGCCGGAAACCAGTCAGCTGGCGACGGCGCTGCAGGTGTTGGAGATGCTGGCCGAGCACGTGGCGCAAAAACACCCCAAACATTTGGCGGCACTGGTGGACGTGCTGGAGCCGTTTGGGGCGGAGGTCGAAAAGCGGTTTGGTTAATTGAACAAGCCTGCAATGCCAAGTGTGCCAAGTAATGCGGGGAGCTTTTCTATCCCAGCATCTAACAGTTTAGTTAATAGATGCTTGGCTGCTTCGTCTCCGTATTCACTTAATTTGGCAGTAATCTTATTTTTATCATCTTCAGAAATATTTGCTTGTTCTAGTTTGAACATCAGTAAGGATTTTAAGTCGCTGATTGTATCTGCGTGAAATTTAATAGTTTGTACACCAAAAATAGCGGAAAGCCCACCGTCTTTTTGTATGAAATCAATACCCTTTACTGTGGCTACATAAAAATCATTATGAGCATTCATCAAGTTGTAAAAGGGAACCGGCTCGCCGTGGAAGTCTACTCTCCTTAAAAGACCATGTTCTTCTAAATACATAATATTATTTACCAAATCATCCATTTTGACATGATCTTCAAGTGGGGGGAAAAGGTCAAACATTACGCTTGCCGTAATAACTCTGGGATAGCGCTGTGCTAGAGCGAGAAGTACCATTTTCTGGATATCACGAGATAGCCAAATAACATTTCCGTTCATATTTTCCTATGAAAAATAAAGATTTTTTTAAGGGGCTGTCCGCGCTCTCCGACCAGCTGCGCCAAATCATCGAAGCGGAGGTGGTGGGTTTTGACCCTTCTCCGGCGGCGATTGCCGAGCGGCGCGCCAAGGTGTTCGACCGGGTGCATGGATATGAATACTTTGTGCACACCTATTTCCCGCACTATGTTCGGGCGGCCGAAAAATCCGATCTGCACCGCTATCTATACCGCAGGCTACCTGAAATCTTGGCATCGGAAAAGGGTGAGCATGACGGTATCGGTGCGCCACGCGGCGAGGGCAAATCTACGAAGGTGACGCAGCTGTTTAGCCTGTGGTGCATTGTGACCGGGCGCAAGCACTATATCGTGATTGTGATGGACAGCATTGATCAGGCCTATCCAATGCTGGAGGCGATTAAGGCAGAGCTGGAGTTTAACCCGCGTTTACGCACCGACTTTCCAGAGGCGGTGGGCCAAGGGCGGGTGTGGCAGGCAGGCACCATTGTTACCGCCGGCGATATTAAGGTGCAGGTGGCCGGCTCCGGCAAAAAGCTGCGCGGCCTGCGCCACGGCCCCTACCGCCCCGACCTGACGATTTTGGACGACATCGAGAACGACGAGCAGGTGCGCAGCCCGGAACAACGCGACAAGCTTAATGCGTGGCTCACCAAAACCGTGCTGCCTTTGGGCGGCGTGGGGCAAAAATATGATGTGGTGTATATCGGCACCATTTTGCACTACGACAGCGTGCTGGCGCGCACGCTGAAAAATCCGTTTTGGACGACGGTTAAATTTAAGGCGATGTTACGCTGGCCCGACCGCATGGATTTGTGGGAGCGCTGGGAGGAGTTGTACCGCAACGACGGCGAGGCGGTGGCCGATGCCTACTACCAAGCCCATCAGGCCGAGATGGAGGCCGGGGCGCAGACCTCTTGGGCGGCGCGCGGGGTGCTCGCCTTAATGAAAATCCGCGCCCGCGACGGCCACGCTACCTTTGACAGCGAGTATCAAAACGACCCGGTGTCCGGCGATGCCGCGCCGTTTGCCGAGAGCCTGTGCTTTTGGGTGCAGCGTGACGACAAGTGGGTATTTTACGGAGCCTGCGACCCCAGCTTGGGCAAGGCCGGTGCCAGCCGCGACCCGTCCGCCATCTTGGTGGGCGGCTTTAACCGCCAGACCGGCGTGCTCGATGTGGTGGAGGCGCGCATCCGCAAGCGCCTGCCCGACCGCATTATCGAGGACGTGATTGCCTTGCAAAAAGAGTACCGCTGCCTGCTGTGGGGTATTGAGACGGTGCAGTTTCAGGAGTTTCTCAAGACCGAGCTGGTCAAGCGTGGGGCGGCGGCGGGCGTGCCGGTGCCGGCGCGCGGCATCAAGCCGGTGAGCGACAAACTGTTGCGGATTGAGAGCCTGCAGCCGCATATGGCCAACGGCCTGATCCGCCTGCACGCCAGCCAAAGCACGCTGATTGAGCAGCTGCGGCATTTTCCGATGGCCGACCACGACGACGGCCCGGACGCACTGCACATGCTGTGGATGCTGGCCACCAGCGGCTTTGGCGCGGTGGACTATATTCCGGTGCCGCGCCGGGAGGGCGGTGGCGGCGACGGCGTACTGTCTTTTGGCGGCGGGGCGTGGTGATGCGCGAGCGGATACGGCATTTTTTGGTGTACCGCGACTGGTGTACCGCCTCGGTGATTTGGCAGGACGGCTTGGGGCGGTTGCGGCCGCGGCCGTCTTGGTTGGCGGTGTGGCAGGAGCTGAACCGGATGCGTGCCGATGGCGAGCTGCTGTTTGACGAGCGGCGGATGTGCTGGCGGCTGCCGCAGCGCCCCCGCTGAAGCGGTTCAAACGGCTGGCGGAAACGGCGCAACAGATAATCAGGGCAAGATTAACCGCATCTTGCCCTGATTTTTTATGGCCTCAAAAAATGACAAAAATGCCGCAAAAGGCGGCAAACAACACTCACCCAAAAGCGGCAGCCAGTCTGCGGCGCTGATGGCGCGCCACGGCACCTTTGCCGAGCACCCCAGCAAGGGGCTGACGCCGCTTAAACTGCATCAGATTTTGCAGGCGGCCGAAGAGGGCGACATCGCCGCCCAGTCCGCCCTGTTTGCGGACATGGAAGAAAAAGACGGCCATATCTTTGCCGAGATGAGCAAACGTAAGCGGGCGCTGATGGGTTTGGACTGGCGCGTGGTCGCGCCCAAAAACGCCTCGGCCGCAGAAAAGGCGCTGACCGAAGAAGTGGGCGAGTGGCTGGCCGGGCTGGACGATTTTGAGGCGCTCATGTTTGACCTGCTCGACGCCCTCGGCCACGGCTTTGCCGCGGTGGAGATTGGCTGGCGGCAGACCGGCGGCCTGTGGCTGCCGGAACAGTTTGTCCACCGCCCGCAGGGCTGGTTTACGCTCAAAGACGACACCGTGCGCCTTTTGGGCGTGGACGGCCAGCCGCCGCAGGATTTATGGCCGTTGGGCTGGATGGTGCACCGCCATCAGGCGCGCAGCGGCTTTTTGGCGCGCGGCGGGCTGATGCGCACGCTGGCTTGGCCCTACCTGTTTAAAAATTACTCGGTGCGCGATTTGGCGGAGTTTTTAGAGATTTACGGCCTGCCGGTGCGGCTGGGCAAATACCCGGCCGGCGCCAGCGACGAGGACAAGCGCACCCTGCTGCGCGCCTTGGCCGGCATAGGCCACAACGCCGCCGGCATTATCCCGGAGACCATGCTGCTGGAGATGCTCAATGCGGCCAACGGCAGCGGCGACACCTTTATGGCAATGACAGAATGGTGTGAGCGGACGCAATCCAAAGTGATTTTGGGCGGCACGCTCACCAGCCAAGCGGACGGCAAAACCAGCACCCACGCGCTGGGCAATGTGCACAACGAGGTGCGTCACGATCTCTTGGTGTCGGACGCCAAGCAGCTGGCCGCCACCATCACGCGCCAGCTGATTTGGCCGCTGCTGCAAATCAATAAGGGTGCGCTTGACCCTGCCCGTATCCCTTATTTTGAGTTTGACTCGCGCGAGCCGGAGGACATGGCGATGTATGCCGAGAGCCTGCCGGAGTTGGTGGGCCTGGGCATGCAAATCCCTTTGGAGTGGGCGCACGACAAGCTGGCGATACCGCAGGCGGCCGAGGGCGAGCCGGTGTTGAGCCTGCCGCGTCCGGATATGGTCTTGCCGCCCGAGGTGCGCGCCAAGGGCAATACTGCGGCGGCCTCCGCCCATTATCGTCAGGTAGCCTTAAGCCGCCACGGCGAGATCATCTACCCGGATCAGGCCGCTTTGGATACGGGCGCAGACCGTTATTTGGCGGCGGCGGATTTGCCCGCCCAGCTGGAGCCGCTGATTAAATCGCTGGGGCAGGCGGTGGCGCAGGGGCAGAGCTACGAGGAGGCCGCCCGCGCCTTGGAGGCGGCATGGCCGCTGTTGGATACCGCCCAGCTGCAAGAGGCTTTGGGCCGCGTGCTGTTTGTGGCCGACCTATGGGGGCAGATGGGTGGGCAATAAGGCGGATTTGGGCTATGCGTTTACGCTCACGCCCGAGCGAGCGGTGCGTTATTTTGAGACGCTGGGCTACACGGTGCCGGCCGATTGGCCGCAACGGGCGCAGGAGGCGGCCGCCAAAGCGCAGACGGTGGCCGGCCTCTATCGGCAGGATTTGGTGGGCGAGCTGCATCAGGCCATGGCCGATGCCGCCCGCCAAGGCAAGCCGTTTGCCGCGTGGCGCGACGATGTGGCCGCCCGGTTTGGCGCCAAGGGGCTGCAGCTCGACCAGGCGGGCGACTTGGTGGACACCGCCAGCGGCGAGGTGGCGGGCACGGGGCTGACCCGCGCCCGCTTGGAAACCGTGTATCGCACCAATATGCAGAGCGCCTTTATGGCCGGGCGCTGGCAGGAGCTGCAGGATAACAAAGCCCATATGCCTTATCTGCAATACACCGCCGTGATGGACAGCCGCACCCGCCCGCGCCACCGTGCCCTGCACGGCTTGGTCTATCACATCGACGATGCGTTTTGGGATGCGTTTTATCCGCCAAACGGCTACAACTGCCGCTGCACGGTAACCGCCTACAGCCAACGCGATCTGGACAGGCGCGGCCTTGCAGCCAATGACAGCCGCGGGCAGATTGAGGACACCCACATCATCATCAACAAGCGGGGCGACAGCGTGCCGGCCAAGGCGCTGCGCCTGCCGGACGGCAGCCGCTTTACCGCCGACCGAGGCTTTGACGGCAATGTGGGCCGCCGCCATCTGGCGCAGCTGGGGCAGTTGCAATTGCAGCGGGCGGTGGATTTGCCTCCGAGGGTGGCCAGCATGGCGGTGGGCGAAACGCTCAAGCGGCCGGAAACCATGCGCTCGCTGGTGGCGCAGATGACACAGATGGTGGCCAAGGCACAGGCCGACGGCTATGCCAGTGGCCAGTTTATGCACGTGGGCGTCTTGCCCTTGCCGGTGTTGGATGCGCTGGCGGCACGGCAGTTGATGCCGCAGACGGCGGTGGTGTCCATCAATGACGAGCGGCTGTGGCACGCTTGGCGGGATAAAAAACAGCAACCCCTACCGATAGACTTTTGGGAGCGGCTGCCCGAGCATTTGGCCGCGCCCGATGAAATACGTTTGGCAAAGTCCAACAATCCCGGCCAGCAAGACGGCCTGCTGTTTATTTACGATTTACCGGGGCAAAACGGAAAATTGGTGGTGACATTGGATTACGAGTTAAAAACCCGTCATCCGGTGAGCAATAAAAAAGAGCGGGTAACCACCAATATGGTCAACACCGGCTCTATTGTTGTAGGGCGTCAAATTTATAATTTGCACCAATACGATTTAATCTGGAAAAAGTGATGCGCCCTTTGCCTGATTCGAACAGGATCACACGGCGCTTATGCGGACGTTCCCTTTCCAGTTGGTAACCCGGGTGCATCACTCTTTGGCTTAAGTATATATTATGATTGAGATACAAATCAACACCGACGCCGTGCAGCAGGCGCTTGACGACGCTGCCGACAAGCTGACCCACCGCGCGCCGCTGATGCGCTCGGTGGCCACCCGCCTGCACCGCGCGGTGGACGATAATTTCAACGCACAGGGTCGCCCGGAATGGGCCGGCCTGAAAACCGGCAGCTGGCTGTCACGCGCAGGAGCACTTACCAAACACGGGCGCGTCTCACAAGCGCGATACAACAAAAAGGTGGTCGGCGGCAAAATCCTGCAAAACACCGGCAGGCTGCGCAACAGCATCACTGAGCAGAGCGACAACGACAGCGCGGTGGTGGGCACCAATGTGGTTTATGCCGCCATCCACAATTTCGGCGGGCAAACAGCAGCCCATGTGATTTACCCGCGCAACAAAAAAGCCTTGGCATGGGCAACCGGTATGTATCCGGTCAAAAAGGTCAACCACCCCGGCAGCAAAATCCCCGCCCGCCCGTTTATGGTGCTCACGCCCGAGGATGAGGCCGATTTGGTGGCGACCGTCAGCGATTATCTGGCCACTATTTGAGACCAGCCGCCTATCTGATTCTGCTTCCGCTCCAAAAACGCCCTAAACGGGCGTTTTTTTGTGCCGGATAGGCTTGGGTATTGCACGCTCCGCCAACCCCTCTAAAAACGCCTCTTTAAAGGCTCTTTAAAGCACTCCCGCCCGCGTCTGCCTATCCTCCTGCCGATTACGCTGCCGGGTGAGGCCGCTCAACCGGCTGCATCCGGCCGCCGCCGCGACAATGCGGCCATGAGCAGACAGACCCCCCATCCTCCGCTGGTTGCCGCCTGTGCCGTGGAGCTTAACGGCGCAGCCAACCGTATCCAACTGCTGCCTGCCGGCGAGTTTCGCGCCTCCGACGGCCGCCCGTTTGATGCGCCGTTTTGGCGCATGACGGCCGAGCTGGCCGCGCCGCTGATGGCTGCACTCAACAACCGCCCGGTGCGCCTGATGGTGGACTACGAGCACCAAACCCTTAACACGGCTCAAAACGGCCAACCCAACCCCGCTTCCGGCTGGATCAGCCGCTTGGAGTGGGTGGAGGGCAAAGGCCTGTTTGCGGAGGTGGAGTGGACGGCCGCCGCCAAAAAGCGGATTGCCGAAGGCGAATACCGTTATATCTCGCCGGTATTTCAATATTTGCCCACCGGCGAGGTGACGGCCTTGCTGCCGCCGGCCCTGACCAATACTCCCGCGCTGGACAATTTAGACCCGGTGGCGCTGGCCGCCGCCTCCAAGCTGTTTGTGACCCCCGCAACCAACCCGAAGGAAAAAACCATGAATGAAGCGTTAAAGCAGATGCTCGCGCTGCTTAATCTGCCGGAAACCGCCACCGAGGCGGAGCAGCTGGCGGCATTGGAGCAGCTCAAAACCGCATCGGGCGGCAAGCCCTTGGCCGAGCTGTTGGCCGATAAGGCGGCTGATAAGGCCGCCGACAAAAAAGACGGCGACAAAGGCGAGGGCCAAGCCGATCCCGCGCCGCCCGCAGAACCGGGCGCTGCCCAAACCGCCGCCGCCACGCAAGAGATGGTGCCGATGGACGCGCTCAAAGGCTTGCAGCAACAGGTGGCGGCCTTGAGCCAGCAACTGGCGCAACAGCAAGCCGACAAGACCACGGCGCTGATTACCGCCGCCCTCTCCGACGGCCGCTTGCTGCCCGCGCAAAAAGCGTGGGCGGAAAACCTCGGCAAAACCCACCCGCAGGCGCTGGCCGACTTTTTGGCCACCGCCCAGCCGCTGGCCGCCTTGAGCGCCATGCAAAGCGGCGGCATTGCCCCCGCTGCCGGCAAAGCCGGCCTGAGCGCGGAAGAGGCAGCCGTGGCGGCCGCGCTCAATATCTCCCCCGATGACTACGCCCAAGCCAAGGAGGCAACCGCATGATTATCACTCCCCAGTCCCTGCAAGCCCTGAAAACGGGCTTTGCCAAAAACTTCCAGGACGGCCTGCAAATGGCCGAGAGCCAGTTTCGCGATCTGGCCACCGTGGTGCCGTCTTCCACCGCCAGCAATACTTACGGCTGGCTGGGCCAATGGCCGGGCTTTCGCGAGTGGGTGGGTGACCGTGTGTTTAACGACATGCAGGCACATGCCTACGCCATCGCCAACAAGCACTACGAGAGCTCCATTAAGGTCAACCGCAACGACATCGAGGACGACAACCTCGGCATCTACGCGCCCTTGTTTACCGAGATGGGCCGTGCCACCGCAGTGCATCCCGACGAGCTGGTATTTGGCCTGATTAAAAACGCCCACGCCACCTTGTGCTACGACGGCCAAAACTTTTTTGATACCGACCATCCGGTAGCGGAAAAAGTGGACGGCACCGGTAACAAAACCATCGTCAGCAATCTCTACACCGGCAGCGGCACCGCTTGGTATTTGCTGGATACCAGCCGCGCCCTGAAACCGTTTATTTTCCAAGAGCGTAAACAGGCCAAGTTTACCGCCATGACCGCCGACACCGACGAAAACGTGTTTATGCGAAACGAGTACCGCTACGGCGTGGACGGGCGCTACAACGTGGGCGTGGGCTTTTGGCAAATGGCGGCCAAATCCAGCGAAGAGCTGACTCCGGACAATTTTGCCAAGGTCTACACCGGCATGCTGACGCAAAAAGCCGACGGCGGCCGCCCGCTGGCCATCCGCCCGACCGTGCTTTTGGTGCCGCCTACTTTGGAGGACGCTGCTAAGGCCATTTTGGAGGCCGAGCGCACCGATGCCGGCAAGAGCAATGTGCACAAGGGCAAAGCCAAGGTGCTGGTATCGCCCTGGCTGTTGTAAACCCGCTTTCAGGTAGCCTTTAAACGGCGTTTAGGGCTACCTGAATAGGAGAAAAATATGACCCGCAAAAAAGCGAATCCCACCCCGGCAGCCGAAGCCGCCGCAGAAGTCAAAGCCACACCCGACCAAGCCGCCCAAGCTGATATTGCCCCGGACGACGCCGAAAAAGCCGCGCCGCCGCCGGAAGCCACGCCCTTGATGCCGCAGCCCAGCGGCGAGCCGCCGGCGGAAGACGCCGAGGCCGTCTTGGTCAAAACCCGCACCGCCGAGCGTTTTTTCCGCTGCGGCTTGGAGTTTGGCCGCGCGTGGCGCTTGGTTGAGCGCAAAGACTTGAGCGAGCCCAATTGGCAGCGCCTGCTGGCCGAGCCGCATTTGGTGGCCCAAGGCGTGGCGCTGGTGGCAGAGGAGCCTGCCGCATGAGCTATGCCACCGTTGAGGATATGGTGACCCGCTTTGGCGAGAGCGTGATGGTGCAGCTCACCGACTTGGTGCGCAGCGGCCAAATCGACCGCGCCGCCGCGCAAATGGCTTTGGACGACGCCACCGCCGAGATAGACGGCTATCTCAACCGCTACACCCGCCCGTTTGCCAAGGTGCCGCGTATCCTCACGGTGTATTGCTGCGACATCGCCCGCTACCGCTTGGCCACCGGCATGCGCCAGCTTACCGACGACGTGCAAAGCCGCTACGAGGCCGCCACAGGCTACCTGAAAATGGTGGCCAAAGGCCAGGCATCATTAAGCGGCCTGCCCGCCGACACCGCGCCGGCCACCGACAACACGGTGCTGTTTGTCAGCCCCTCCGACAAGGTATTTGGCCGTGATAGCGTCTATTGAGGCCGCCATCATCGAGCGCCTGCGCCAAGGCTTGGGCCAGCTGGTGAGCGGCGTGCACAGCTACGGCGGCGAGCTGGACGACGAGGGGCTGTATCAAGTGGTGCAGCAGATGCCGGCGGTATGGGTGACCTTTGGCGGCATACCCAAAACCGGGGCGGCCCACACCGACCGCGGTAAATACAAGGTTGAGGCTAAGTTTGTGGTGATGTGCGCCGCGCGCTCCTACCGCAGCGAGGCGGCCAGCCGCAGCGGCGGCCCCTCACGCTGGGAGATAGGCAGCTACGACCTGATTTACGCCGTGCGCCGCCTGCTCACCCGGCAGGATTTGGGCTTGCCCTGCGATTATCTGCAACCCGGCGCGGTGCGCACCCTGTTTAACGGGCGCTTGGAACGCGGCGTGGCCATGAGCGTATTTTCTTGCGAATTTACCACCCACTGGTATGAGGAGCTGCTGCCCAACGGCGCTTGGCCGCAAGCGCCGACCGACCCGCAACACCCCGACCAAGTTTTTGTGGATTACAGCGGCGCTTTGAGCCCGCCCGATCCCGATTTAACGGGCATACGCCTTAAGGTGCACAGCCCGCCCGAGCAACCCGACCCCGCCGTGGAGGCGGAAGTCCCCCTCAGATAGGAGCCAACCATGAGCTTATGGGTACGCGCCGCCCCCGGCCTGAAAGTGCCGATGGACGGCCAGCCGCACCGCTACATCACCGACGCCGAACCGGTGGCCGTGGCGGCAACCGCCTACTACCTGCGCTGCCTCGACTACGGCGATTTGGTGCGCGTCACCGCCGAGGCCGAAGCCGCCCCGCAAAAAGGAGCTGCAAAAAATGGCAAGTAAAAACATCACTTTTGACAAAATCCCCGCCTCCACGCGCAAACCCGGCGTGTACGCCGAGTGGAACACCAAGCTGGCCGTGCGCAATCTGCCCACCAACCGCCAGCGCGTGGTGCTGATTGCCCAGCACACCGCCGATTTGGGCGAGGTCTCCGCCTTGGCCGATGTGTTTTCCGCGGCCGAAGTGGCCGAGCGCTGCGGCGCGGGCAGCCAGGCGCATTTGATGGCCGCGGCCGCCATCAAGGCTTATCCCTACGCCGCCTTGAGCCTGATTACGCTGGCCGACCACAGCGGCGGCGTGGCCGCCAGCGGCAGCATTGCGCTGGGCGGCCCCGCCACCACGCAAGGCGTGTTGCGCGTGAGCGTGGCCAATGCCGACACCCTGACCTTGGGCGTGGCCGCCGGCGACAGCGCCGACACAGTGGCCGCGGCACTCAAGGCCGCGATGGATGCCAAACCGGAATTGCCGGTGAGCGCCACCGCCAGCGGCGGCACCGTGACGCTTACCGCCAAAAACAAGGGCAGCGAGGGCAACAGCATCCGCATCCGTGTAAGCAGCACCGCTGCCGGCCTCACCGCCCAAGTGGGCGAGATGACGGGCGGCGACGCCAACCCGGATATTCAGCCCGCGCTTACCGCCATTGTGGCCGAGGGGCACGACATCATTGCCTGCGGCATACGCGACGAGGCCAATCTGGCCAAGCTGCGCACCCACTTGGAGACAGTGGGCAGCCCAATGGAAAAACGCTGGGCCATCGGCATTTACGGCGACAGCGGCAGCCTTTCTGCCGCCACCACGCAGGCGGGCAAGCTTAACCACGGCCAGATGGTGTGCGCCTGGTATCGCGGCAGCCCCAGCCTGCCGTGCGAGCTGGCGGCTGCTTTTGCGGCGGTGATGGCCAGCGAAGAAGACCCCGCCCGCCCGCTGAATACGCTGGCGCTTTCCGGCATCGGCGTGTGCGAGAGCCGCGACAAAACCATGCGCACCGAGCAAGAAAACGCCCTCTACAACGGCGTGGCACCGATAGAGACCAGCCCCGACGGCAGCCGCGCCCAAATCGTGCGCGCCATCACCACTTACACCCAAAGCGCCAACGGCACGCCCGATGAGAGCCTGCTGGACGTGACCACCGTGCGCACCCTGATCTACGTCTCCAAGGCGTGCATCCAGCGCATTGCCCTGCGTTTCCCGCGCGACAAGCTCTCCGACAAAACCCCGCCGCGCGTGCGCAGCGAGCTGATCGACGTGTTGATGCGCTGCGAGGAACTGGAGATCTTAGAGCAGGTGGAGCCCAATCTGCCCAAGCTGATTGTGGAGCGCGACCTGCAAAACACCGGCATGCTCAATTGCCGCATCCCGGCCGACGTGGTCAACGGCCTGCATGTGGTGGGCATGGTGATGGACTTATATTTATAAGGAGCCTAAACAATGGCAACAGAGTATGTAGGCAGCATCACGCTGTATGTGGACGCCGCCGAGGTAGACATCACCAAGCTGGACGTTAAGGACAGCACCGGCCGCAAGCCGGTAAAAGTGATGAGCCGTACCCGCCGCACCAAGGGCTTTTGCCGCGGCGTGGGCCAATACGACATCAGCATCACCGCCGTGGTGCCCACCGACGGCACCGTGGTCAATTGGGGCGACATCGAAGACGCCAAAATCACCAGCGTGCCCGACATCAAGGGCGCACCGGCCGAAAGCTACCTGGGCTTTTGCGTGACCGAGGTGGGCAAAACCTACACCGTGGACAACGAGTTGGTGGTGGACATCACCGGCTTTGCGGTGCGCAAAGTGACCGAGTAGGCTATCTGAAAGCGTTAAGATGCGTTAATATTGCAGCCCTGCCGATTTGGCAGGGCTTTGTTTTTCAGGAGATTATGATGATATGGCTGTTTCTTGTTTGGCTGCTTATCGGTATTGTGGCGGTATATAAAGCCGTCAAGGCACAGCATCTTATCGAAAAAAACCGCATGGAGCGGGAACAAGAAAAGCCAACAAACCAGTTGGCGGGTGCCTCGCAAGCCGTATCCGTATCGGCATCAGCACCGAGACCTACCGCCGCTGTACAGCAAAGAACACCAACACCCCCAAAGGCGCGAGAAGAACACGCTTACGAAGCCTATTGGCATATTTTTAACCGCATCGAATGCGATCAATCCTTAAAGGAGCGCATCTGTAGCGAATATCTGCCCGCATTACTCGCCAACGAAGACAGATTATGCCAAAACATTTTAGAAGGCGAGCTGATGTTGGCGGATTGGACATGGCTTTGGTTTGAAGAATGGCGCAGAAGATTTGAAGCCGCAGGCAAATGGCCGAACGCATGGGTGAATATTGAGCGCCAAGCAGTACGCAGGCCGGCCAGCCTCAATGCAGCCTTAACCTTTGTGAAAATGCACGATATACGCAGAATCCTGAAAAACAAAGGGCTGGAAAAAGTACCGACCAATCGCGCCGGTGTCGAACAAATGGCGCAGCAGCACTTGGTGGCAGAGGATTTGGAAGACGCTGTGGCCGACAGGTGGCAGGAATTGGAAGCAAACCGCATCCGTTATAACAAGCATGCCATGATTGAGTTAATCCATCGGAGCATTGCGCATACTTTTGAGAATCTGCCGGTTATAGAAGAAGCCGATGAGCTTCGGGAGATGTGCCCGGATTTGACGCTACAGGAAATTATCGTGATTGAGCCGGGCTGGGATCATTGGGAAGGCACGTCCCAATGGGTTATCGAACAATGCCGCGATGCCCTGCCGGATAATTTGCTTCCGCCCTACTATCCGGGGGATTGGACCCGAATCAAGATAAGCCGTGATGTTTTTTAACGAAAACGTTGTGCGACCCGCCCTTGCAAGAAAAACTTGCAGGGGCTTTTGCATCGGTATAAGATAGGCGCGGGTCTCAAAAGCCTATATCACAAACGCGGCCACGGCGTTACGTGGATTTTTTGCGCCCGCATCTGCCGCGCTCCCACGCCTCGCGGTGCAAAAAAACAGTAGTACCTTTTTCTATGGCGGGGGTGTGAGGAATACAACACCCTTGTGGAAATAACTCCGGACGATTTGTGACGTCTTTTGAGCCCCCGCCAACCCCGCTCAAAACGGGGCCTTTAACCCAAAGGAAATCACAAAATGACATCCCAACCTCTGGTACGCCATTCCGGCGATCGTTTGATTACCACCTCTTTGGATATTTCGAACCACTTCAATAAAAAGCACGCCCACGTTTTACGTGATATTGAAAATATCGAATGTTCACAGAAGTTTAGAGAATCCAATTTTGGATTATCCTCTTACACCACCTCCCAAAACAAACAAATGCCGATGTACGAAATCACCCGCGACGGTTTCGTTTTCCTGTGCATGGGCTTTACCGGCCATGCCGCTGCGGTGTGGAAGGAAAAGTACATCGCCGCTTTTAATGCGATGGAGGCGGAGTTGCACGGTGTACAGGCGGTGGATACGGCACTGCTGCAAAAATACAAAGCCGCCTTTATCCAAGCCGCGCCGCTGGAGGCGCGCCTGATCGCCTACTACGAAAAAGGGCTCACCCTCAGCGAAATCGGCAAGCTCTTGGATTTGGCGCCCGGCAGCGTGGCGCACCGCCTGAAAAAGCTGGCCGGGCTGCAATTGGTGGCCTATACGCCCGATCCGGTATTGAGCGCGCGCGGCAAACGCGGCCGCGCCCAAATGCTGGCCAAGCGCGCCCAACAAGCTTTGCCTTTGGAGGATTAAGCCATGTATACCCCCAAACAGGATTTGGCCGTAGAGTTCTGCACCACCCGCGACGCGCTGCTTTATGTGGCGGAAAACCTCACCGCCTATCAGCACCGACCCGATTTGGCCGCCTGCAATCTGCTGCTGATTGCCGAGCAGCTCTCGCGCCAGATTGAGCGGTTTGAATCGCTGGATGGCTGATACCCGCTGAAACCGCTCAAGCGGCTGCCCGAAAGCCTTTAAACGACAATTAAACCTCTCTTATTGTTTGGTTTAACCTGCGTTTAAAGGCTTTATTTATGTCCGCAAAAAACACCGCCCCCGCCCCCGATAACCAATTGGAGCAGGCCGCCGCCGAGTACGGCTTGGCCGTTTCCGCCGACGGCCGCACCGTTTCAGGTAGCCTGAAATACGGCGTTGAGTATGAGGGGCAATACCACCACGATTTTGAGCTGCGCCTCTTAACGGTGCGCGACGATATGGCGATTGCCGCCGGCCTCTCCGGCTTTGAGCTGGCGATGGAGCGGCAGGCGCGCTCGTTTGTCCGCTTGGGCGGTGTGCCGCCCGAAGCGATCACCGGCGCTTATCTGGCCGACCATCTGATTGCCGACGATATGGATGTGCTGTATCTGGCCAAAGAGCTGCTGGCAAAAAAGCGGCACCGCCCGACTACTACTGCCACGCCGTCTTGATGCTCGGGCAATTCGGGCTGCCCGAGAGCCGGGTGCAGGCCATGAGCCTGCCCGAGCTGTCTGCCTTTGTGCGGCAGGCCGATATTATCCAACGCGCGCGCCGGCCACTGTTTCCGACACCGCCCCTTATCCCCGCCCCGCCCGCGCCGGCATCCGTGCCGGCCGGGTCTCATACCACCACTTATGTGAGCAAAAGGCGCAAAAAATGAGCAAAAACATTGTCGAGCTGATTGCCCGTTTTAGAGATCAAGCCAGTCAAGGGCTGCGCCGTTTGGCCGGGGAGACCCGGCGCACGGCGCAGGAGCAGGCGCGGGCGGCCGTACAAACCGAACGGCAGCGTCGTTATTCGCAGATGGCCTACCAGCATATCGGTATCCGATCAGAGCAAATGATCCGCCGCGAGATTACGGCCACCCAGCGCAGCTACGACTATCTGGCACGCTCCGGCACCCTCTCGCAACGCGAGCTGGCGCGGGCGGCCGAGGCCACGCGCAACAAAATCCGCCAGCTCAATAACGAGCTGGGGCAAGGCGTGGCACAAAGCAACCGCTGGCAGCGGGCGGTAAGTGGCGGCCGCCGTTTGGTGGGCGGCGCGGTTACGGCCGGCGCAGCCCTGACGGCCGGCGCTTATGTGATGGCGCAGCCGGTACGCCGCACCATGGATTACGACACCGCGCTGCGCCACGCCACCAATACCATGTATGCCGGCAAAAGTTTGGCCGAAAAACAGGCGGGCATGGCAAAAATCCACCAATCGGTCAGCACCGCCGCCCACGCCGGCGGGCGAACCCACGAAGAAGCGCTGGCCGCCATGAATACAATGACTGCCAGCGGTGCGATGAGTGATGAGTCTGTATTGCGCTTATTGCCGCAGGTGATGCGTACCGCTGCCGCCGCCGATGCCGACGCATCCGAGGTGGCAGATTTGGTCAGCAAGGCAATCCAAAACGGTTTGGCAGAGAGTGATATACCGGCTCTGCTTGACCGAGCCGTGCAATCCGGTGTGGACGGCGGTTTTGAGTTTAAAAATATGGTGCGTTGGATGCCGCAACAATTCGCCGCCATGAAAAATGGCGGATCGGCCTTGACGCTGGATAATATTTCAGCCCTGCTTAATGCCAACCAATTAGCGTTTATGACGGCAGGCAGCGCCGATGAGGCGGGCAATAATCTGGTCAACTTGTTGTCCAAGTTATACAGCCCCGAGACCATCACCAAAGCCCGAGGCATCACCATTAACGGGCAAAAAGGCTTTGATTTTACAGCCAGCATGAATAAGCGACAGGCCGCCGGAATGAACTCGCTGGATGCGCTGGTGGATATTGTGCGGGAAATAATTAATAAAGACCCGCGCAGCCGGGAATTGGTGGAAAAGCTCAATGCCGCCCAAGGAGACGAGGCAAAAATGGCGCTGCTGGAAAGCCAAAAAGCGCTGGTGGACGGCACCGCCGTCGGCCAACTGATTAGCGATCGCCAAGCCTTAATGGCTCTATTGCCGCTTATCAATAACCCGCAAGCAGATGAGCGGTTGAGGGAGGGGCAGGCAAACGCTGCCGGCGCCGTGAATGGCGCGTATGAGCTTGTTGCTTTGGGCTCCGGTTTTAAGGCGGAGCAAGCTAAGGTCACGCTGCGCGATGCCGAGTACGGCGCCTTTAACGCGGCCACCGACAAGCTGGCCGACGGGGCGCAGGCGCTCTCCGACTGGGCGCGCCAAAATCCGGAGGCGGCACAGGCGGCCACTGGTGCCGGCCATGTGGCGGGGGCGGGGGCAGCCATGTGGGGCACCGGCGCCATGCTGCGCGGCATAACCGGTGGCGCAACGGCTGCATCAGCGTCCGCGCGTGCTGCGGCCACAGCCACCCAAGCGGCGGCCACGGCACAGACGGCCGCCCAAGGCAGCCGCTGGTCGCGGATGATGCCGCGCGGGGGCACGTTGGGGGCGTTGGCTTGGGCCACGCTGCCTTTGAGCGCCATGTATGACGTTACCCAATGGGCAGGCGAGCGCGACAAATACGGCGAGCGTGCCGAGGCCATACGCAAGCACACCGCCTGGCTGAATCCTATCTCCGATTATCTGCGCGGCGACGTTGAGGGCCAAGCGCTGCGCCGCCGCGCAGGGCTTAGCCCTAGCCACGCCCGCGCCTACGTGGATCATATGCGCGGCCAGGGCAAAGACCCCGCCGCGGGCGACCCCGAGATGGCGCAAATCATGGCGCAATTCGGCTTGGCGGTAGATACCTACCAGCAGGCCGGCGACCAATATATGCAGGCGGTGGCCGACAACCAGACCGCCGCCCAACAGCTCAACGAGGCGGCCGAAAAGGTGGGCGCCGCCGCCGCGCGTATGCTCACCGCGGCCGGCACGCCCATCCCGATTACGGTAACGGTGCAAAACGGCAACATCGCCGCCTATCTCAACCAAGCCGCCGCCCGCGACGGCCGGAGGAATTGATATGTCTTGGCAAGATACCCTACTGGATGCCAGCTACAAGGGTGTGCCGTTTGAGGCCACCGAGGACGCCCTGCGCGGCGTGCACGCGCTGGCCGAGCACAGCTACCCCTTTGTGGACGGCTCCGACATTGAGGATACCGGCTGCGAGGCGCTGACGATGGACATCACCGCCGTGCTCTACGGCGACGACTACGAGGGCCGCCTGCAAAAGCTGATTCAGGTGTTGCGGGAGGGCGGCGCCGGCGAGCTGGTGCACCCCATTTACGGCAGCGTGCCCGATTGCGTGGTGGCCGATTTTGAAGTGGGACATCATGAGGACAGCCCGGATTACGCCACCATCCGCATCAGTTTCCGGCAGAGCGTGGCGGCGGCGCCGTTTTTTGCGCAGGAGCTGCCTTTGGCGATGGCCGACGAGATCGACCATTTTGCCGATCTGGCCGCTTGGCAGGGCTTTGAGGTGTTTAACAAGGCGCTGGCCGGCATCCGCGGCCAGCAGCGCCGTTGGAATGCCTTTCACGCCGCCGCGCTGACGGCGGTGGGCGTGTTGTACGGCCAGATTAACGGCGTGTTTTCAGGTAGCCTGGACTTAATCAACAGCCCGCGCGTGTTGATGACGGAGCTGCTGTCGGTGTTTGGCGGGCTGGCCGGCCTGCATCGGCGCGGCGGCAAAACGCTGGACGGCTGGCGCGATTTGGTGGGCGCCACCCGCCGCACGGCCGACATCCCGCGCCAAGTGCACAGCAGCCTGATTGATGCCGGCAACCGCGCCCCGATAGACCACCAAGGCGCGCGGGTGGAAGATGTGGCGGTGCTGTGCGGGCTGATTGCCACCGTCGGCGCCGCCAACTTGGCTGCCGAGGCGGCCGACCTGTTGGCCTTGGAGCTGGAGCAGCCGGTATTGACCCCGCGCGAGGTGTCGCAGGTGTTGGCCGACAGCCGCGAGGCATTGATGCGCAGCCTCACCGCCCAGCGCATCTGCGGCATGATACTGGCCAACCCGGACAAGGCCGCTGAGATGGCCGGCCACCTGCTCGACCTCTACCAAGAGCCGGCGCAGCCCCCCGAGGGCGTGTATCAGCGCTTTGAGGCGGCGGGCCTGCTGCCCGCACGCCCGTATCTGGAACACACCGCCGAGCTGGCGCAAAGCGTGCGCCGTACCGCCCACACCCTGCAAAAGCAGGCGCTGGCCGTCATCAATCTGCGCCCGCCCTTGGTGCAAAAAGTGGCGCACGCCGATACCAGCCTGCATCTGCTGGCGTTTGCGTGGTACGGCGACCACCGCCGCCAAGCCGAGCTGGTGCGCCTCAATCCGCAGATCCGCCATCCCAATTTTGTGCCGCGCGGGAGCCTGATCCATGCCTACGCCCGATAACACCGTCTCCCTGCTGATCAACGGCAAAACCCGCAGCCAGTGGACGGATTACGACATCGACAGCGACCTGCTCACGCCGGCCGACGATTTTGCCGTGACCCTTGGCCGCCCGGTGGACGCCAAGCCCGATGCGGTGCAGCCGGGGGATAAGGTGCAAGTGCGCGTCGGCAGCGATACGGTGCTCTCCGGCCGTATCGACCGGGTGGACACGCTCACCGAAAAGGGCGGCAAAACCCTCACCATCAGCGGCCGCGACGAGGCGGCCGTGCTGTTGGACTGCTCCTGCCCCATATTTGACGCGCAGGACATGGACCTGCTGCAAATCATCGACAAAATCGTTAAGCCCTTGGGGTTGAGCAAAATCCGTATCGACGCCGCCCGCACCCAACGCACGCACAAGGTGCAGATTGAGCCGGGCAGCCGCGCATGGGATGCGCTGGTGCAGTATGCCGAGGCCAACGGCCTGTGGCCGTGGGTGGAGCCGGACGGCACCTTGGTGGTGGGCGGCCCCGATTACACCGCACCGCCGGTGGCGGATTTGATTTTGCGGCTGGACGGGCGCGGCAACAATATTGAGCGGCTGGAGGTAGAGCGCGATTTGTCGCCGCGTTACAGCGAGGTCACGGTGTTGGGGCAGAGCCACAGCGGCCAGCACAATATCCGCGCCACCGCCAAAGACGAGGGCATTAAGCTGCACCGGCCGCTGATTGTGGTGGAGGCCGATGTGGACGACAAGGCCGAGGCCGAGCGCAAGGCCAAAAAGCGGCTGGCCGACGGCCGCTTGGAGGCGCTCACCATTACGGCCACAGTTAAGGGCCACCGCAACGATGAGGGCGTGCTGTGGCAGCCCGGCCAGCGCATCCGCGTGATGAGCGAGCCGGACGGTTTGGACGCCATCTATTTTTTGATGGCGCGCAAGTTTACCGGCGGCCGCGGCCAGCCCACCCACACCGTGCTCACCCTCAAAGAGGACGGCGCTTGGGTATTGGACGCCGACCCGCCCAAACGGCAGGGGCAGCAGGGCAACGGCCAGCGCCGCCGGCGCAGCGGCCGCCGCCGCAACAGCAGGCGTGCCGAGAAGCAGTTACAGACCATTTAAACGGGCATTAACGAGGTATTTGATGGACGCCAAACAGGTGGATAACCGCATTAAGCGCGCTTTTGGTGCGTTGCGGCAGGCTTTTCGCGGCAAGGTGCGCCGCACCGATTCGGCCGGCGGGGTGCAGCGCATCCAGCTGGAGGGCTTGGACGGCGAGACGGTGCAGGATTTGGAGCACGCCGAACAATACGGCTTTACCGCCCACCCGCCCGCCGGCAGCGATTGCGTGGTGGTGCCTTTGGGCGGCAAAACCAGCCACGGCATTATTGTCACCACCACCAACGGCGCTTACCGCATCACCAATCTGCAAGAGGGCGAGACCGCGGTCTACAACATAGACGGCGCCAAAATCGTGCTCAAGCGCGGCCGCATCATCGACATCGACTGCGAGGTGCTCAACATCAATGCCCCCGGCGGGGTCAATATCGACGCGCCCAATGTAGATTGCAGCAGCAAGATTACAGCGGCCGGCCAAATCAACGGCAACGGCGGCATGGCGGTTAAGGGCGGCAGCGGGGCCAGCTTTGAGGGCGACATCCGTCAGATTGAGGGCGACTACACCACCAGCGGCATGGTGCGGGCGCAAACCGTTACCGCGCAAAAAGTGCAGGCGCAAACCATTGTTGAGGGCGGCGGGTAAAACCCGGTGAGGCCGCTCAAACGGATAAACCAGCGTCCATATCCCACAATAGGGGTATGGACGCTTTGCTTGACCCCTATGCCGGCGATTATGTGGCCAACCAGTCCGTTACCGGGCTGGAAAACGAGACCTATATCCGCCTGATGACGCCGCTGGGCAGTTATTGGGGCGACCCTGCCTTGGGCAGCCGCCTGCACGAGCTGCGGCGGCAAAAACACCTCAAACGCATAGAGGTGTTGGCGCGCCAATACGCCGAACAGGCTTTGCAGCCCATGCTCGCCGCCGGTCGCGCCCGCTCGGTGCAGGTGGCCGCCGCCCTGTTGCGGCCGGGCTGGCTCAAGCTGCATGTGGCCGCAGTCGATCCCGGCGGCCGCGCGGTCAATTTGGATTACGAGGTGGCGCTGGCATGAACACGTACAACTTGGAGCAGATCCGCGAGCAATACCTGCGCGACCTGCAAAACATGGCGCCGGCCGCCCACGTGCACCCCGGCAGCGACAACCACGCCCGTGCCACCGCTTTGGCGGCGCTGGCGGAAGGCCAATACCAGCACCAAGAGTGGGTGTTGCGCCAAGCCTTTGCCCATACCGCCGACCCCGCCTATTTGGAGCGCCATTGCGCCCTATACGGCATCCGGCGCAAGCCGGGCGCCGCCGCGGGCGGCCGGGTAAGCGTGCGCGGCAAGGCGGGCACCCGCCTGCCGTTGGGGCTCACCTTGCAATACGAAGGCCGCCTCTACCGCACCCTGCAAGAGGCGGTGATCAGCGGTGGTACGGCCGAGCTGCCCTGCCAAGCGGTGGCCGTGGGTGCGGCCTACAACCTGCCCGCACACACCGTGGTACGCCTGCAAAGCGCCCCCGCCGGCGCCGAGGCGGAAGCCACCGTGGTGCAGATGATCGGGGGCACCGATACCGAGGGCGATGCCGCCCTGTTGGCGCGTCTGCTGTCTCGCTTACGCCGTCCGCCCGCCGGCGGCAATGCCCACGACTACTACCGCTGGGCAATGGAGGTGCCGGGCGTGGAGCAGGCGTTTGTGTACCCGCTGCGCCGCGGCTTGGGCACGGTGGACGTGGTCGTGCTCACCGCTGCCGGCCTACCCTCGCCGCAAGTGGTGCAGGCGGTGCAGGACTATATCGACGAGCGCCGCCCGGTAGCGGCCAAGCACTCGCTGGTGCTCTCGCCCACGGCGGTGCCGGTGGCGGTGCGGGCGCAGGTATCCCTGCTGCCGGGCTACGCCCTGCCGGCGGTTAAGGCACAAATCGAGCAAGCATTACGCGATTACTTTGCCAAACTCAAGCCCGGCGAGGCGGTCTACAAGAGCCATATCGAGGGCGTGGTGACTTTAGCCGCCGGCGTGCGCGACCGCGTAGTGAGTACGCCGGCCGACAATACCGAGGCCACCGTTACGCCGCAGCTGCAATGGCTGACCTTTGGCGGGTTGGAGTTGGGCACCTTATGAGCGATTACGCCGCCTTGCTGGCCCAATGTTTTCCGCCGGTCAGCTACGACACCGCCGCCGCCGGCCAAGCCGCGCAGCGGCATGCGGAAGCCGAGGGTTTCCGCCGCTTGCAACACCACGCCGGGCGCGTGCTGGATGCCTGCTACGCCCCCGCAGCCGCAGGCTACCTGCCGTGCTGGGAGCAGTTGCTGGCCATCACGCCGCCGCAGCCGGGCAACTACGCCCGCCGCGTGGCCGACGTACTGGCCAAGCTCAACGCCACCGGCGGCTTGAGCATCCCCTACTTTACCGCGCTGGCCGCCGCGGCCGGCTACACCATCCGCATCAGCGAGCCGCAGCCCTTTAGGGCGGGCGTCAACCGAGCCGGCCACCGTTTGGCCAGAGAGGACATCATGTGGGTGTGGTGGGTGGACGTGGCCGCCAGCCGGCAAACCGTGTGGCGTTTCCGCGCCGGCAGCAGCGCCGCCGGCAGCCGCTTGAGCGATTACAGCGACGCCGTGATTGAGAACATGTTTAACGAGCTCAAGCCCGCCCACACCGCCATCCGATTTACCTACCGATAAGGGATAGCCATGCACCCCATTGATACGCAAGATAAATTATTCCACGACGGCGACGGTGTCAGCGAATTGGGCACCATTTTGCCGGCTTGGTGGCTCAACCAAGTGCAGGCCGAGCTGCAAGCCGTGCTCACCGCCGCCGGCATCAGCCCCGACCGCCACAACAGCGCCCAACTGCTGCAAGCCATCCGCGCCCTGATGGCCGCCGGTGCCGTCCCCTACACCGGCGCCACGAAACACGTCGACCTCAACGGCAAAAACCTCGCCAACGCCGGCGAGCTCAAGCTGGGCGACGGCCGCAACAGCAACTATCAGCAGCTCGTCATGGGCAATTACGAGCGCGCGGCCGGCCAGGGCAATTACGGTGCCGTATTCAACGGCAAATTTGCCGGCGGCTCGGCACGCTGGACAACCCTATCCACCTTCGGCGAGGACGGCCAGCACATATCCAGCCTGTTTGCCGACGACGCCAATGCTTATCTGCGCGTGGGCAGCACCAACCACAAACTGGCTACCAAAGGCACTACCTTTGCCCATTACGGCATCGCCGGCAATCAAGAGCTCATCGGCGGCCGGCTGACCATCAAAGGCCGGGAGTATCCTTCGTTGGCTCTGCAATCCACGCTCGGCAACAGCGATCTGTGGCTGGAGTCCTCCGGCAGCCGGCACTACTTTATCCGCCGCGGGCGAGGCCAAACCGCCGGCGGCGACATCCTCTATCTGCCCGACCGCGCCGGCACCCTCGCCACTCAGGGCACCACGCTGGCGCACTACGGCATCACCGATGCCGCCGGCCGCACCGATGTGCTGCAAGCCGCCCCGCCGGGCACGGTGATGTATTTCGCCGGTGCCACCGCCCCCGCCGGCTGGCTCAAAGCCAACGGCGCCGCCGTCTCGCGCACCACCTATGCCCCCTTGTTTGCCGCCATCGGCACCCGCTACGGCACCGGCAACGGCAGCACCACGTTTAACCTGCCCGACCTGCGCGGCGAGTTTGTGCGCGGCTGGGACGACGGCCGCAGCGTGGACAGAGGACGCGCCATCGGCTCGACGCAGGGCGACGCCATCCGCAACATCACCGGCGAGTATCTCTACGGCATGGACGCCGACGTCAACGACAGCATCATGAGCCAAGTGCGCGGACGTGTGCCGGCCAATAGCGCCTTGCATATCGGCAGCCAAAAAATCCCCGACACCGCCGCCAATATCTCTTGGTCTCAAGATGCCAGAGCCATCAATTTCGCACCGTTGTTGCTCGACGCCAGCCGCGCCGTGCCCACCGCCGCCGAAAACCGCCCCCGCAACGTGGCCTTATTGGCCTGCATCAAAATCTAATCAGGCTACCTGAAAGGACAAATCTATGACCCAGCAAATCCAATGGACCAAACCCGTGTGCCAACTCGACGCCGACGGCCTCTACCTCGGCCAAACCGAGGCCGAACTGGACGTGTATGCCCGCGACGGCAGCTATCTGATTCCCGGCGGCTGTATTGATACCGCCCCGCCCGAAACCCGAGCAGGCCAGGTGGCCAAATGGGACGGCAGCGGCTGGCAACACCTGCCCGACCATCGCGGCCAAACCGTGTACGACACCGCCACCGGCCAGCCCCGCATTATCGACACCGTGGGCGCGCTGCCCGAGGGCGTTACCACCCAAGCCCCGCCCGATGCCTGCCACGATTGGGACGGCCAAGCGTGGACGCTCAACCCCGCCAAAGCCGCCGAGCACTTAGTCGCCCACCGCGCCGACCAGGCGGAGCGCATCAATGCCGCCGTCTACGGCGTCGCCCAGCCCCTGTTGCGCTTTAGGGCGGAATATGAATTGAGGGAGGCCCAAGCCCGCGCCTATGCCGAGGGCGGCTACGCAGGCGACGTGCCCAGCCAAGTGGCCGCCTACGCCACCCCCGCCGGCCTGACGCCCCAGCAGGCCACCGGCATCATCTTGCAGCAGGCCGAGATGCTGCACGCCGCGCTCGACCAACTGGCCACCCTGCGCATGCGCAAATTTGAGTTGCAGTCGCTCGACAGCGTCGAGGCCGTGAGCGCGCGCACCGAAGAGATCCTGGCCGCCGTGGCCGGGGTGGCCGAGCAACTGCAAGGGGGCGGCTCATGATCTATTTGGCCTTGTATCGCGGCCGCAAAACCGTCCGCCGCCCCCGCGACCTCATCGCCCGCACCTCCGATTGGCTCACCCGCGTGATGACGCGCGGCCCCTACAGCCATTGCGAGCTCGTTACCCATTTGGGCGGCGGCCAATACGGCTGCTATTCAGCCTCCGTGCGCGACGGCGGCGTGCGCCATAAGACCATGCCGCTGCCGGCCGACAAATGGGATTTAATCCCCATCAGCAGCCGCGAAAGCCTCGCCCGCGACCTGCAAGCCCACTACGCCGCCACCCACGGCCAAGCCTACGACTGGCCCGGCGCAGTGATCGGGCTACCTGAAAGCTGGCGTTTCAGCCCCAACGATTTGGCGGCCATCGTCCAACGCGGCCGCCGGACATAACAAAACCCCGCCGAAGGGCGGGGCGTAACGAAGTAGTAAAGACGGCGACGTAACCGGTGTTGGTACCACCGGTTACGCCAGCCAAGCAGAGCGAGCCTGCATTGGCCCAAGGCCGCCACCCTCGAGGGCGGGCGGATTCTACCAGCAATGACAAGGATTCTGCAAAATGCAACACCAAACCGTTTACCGTGAGCTGCGCTGCCAAAACTGCGGCCGCAAACTGGCCGAAGCCAAAGGCAGCTACACCCTATCCATCCGCTGCCGCCGTTGCGGCCGCTACAACCAATTTCAGGCCGTTTAAACGCCTGTTCGTCTGTTTTTTGTGTGCCTTGCGTACCTTATCCCGCGTGCCCCGCGCACCATTTTAGGAGGTACTATGCACCCAACCAAAAAAGCGCCGGGCAAAAACGGTTTCAAATACCGCCAACAATACGGCATCATCATTATCTGCTCGTCAGAGCAGCATCAAATGGAGACCTACGCCCAACTCAAAAAACAGGGCTATCGGCTCAAGGTGGTGGCCGTATGATGGTCAACATTCATAACCATTGCGCCGACTACCAAAGCTACCGAGCGGCACGGGTCAAATCTCTGTTTAATGTAGAGAGCGGGGCGGATTTCCGCCTGTCAGCCGATCTGCCATTGGACGACCGGCCGTGGCAAATTGGTGTGGTGATCGGCCCGTCCGGTTCCGGCAAAACCAGCATCGGCAAGGCGCTCGGCCAATTGTATGAGCCCAAATGGCCGGCCAACCGCCCCATTGTAGATGCCATCGCCCCAGACGGCGATTTTGATGCGGTAACCGCTGCTTTGTCTTCGGTTGGCTTGGGCGATGTGCCCGCTTGGCTGCGGCCCTATGCCGTATTAAGCAACGGCGAGCGCTTCCGTGCCACACTGGCCCGTCTGATTGCCGAGGCGCCCGATTCTGCGGTGGTGGACGAGTTTAGTTCGGTAGTAGACCGCCAAATTGCCCAAGTGGGGGCCGGTGCATTCGCCAAAAGCTGGCGGCGCCATCCCGGCAAGCAGGTGGTGCTGCTGTCTTGCCACTACGACATTCTGGACTGGGTAAGCCCGGATTGGGTGTTGGATACCGGGGCCGGCTCTTTCCAATGGGGGTGGCTTCGGCGCCGACCGAGCTACGACTTGGAGATATACCAGTGCAAACAAGCCGACTGGCGATTGTTTGAGCCGCATCACTATTTGACGCTGCCGCCCATGATGGCCGCCACCCACTACATGGGGCTGATCAACGGCCAGCCGGTCGCCCATATCGCTTTCAGCACCCGTCCCGGCTTGGTAGAGGCCAGAGCCTGCCGTTTGGTGGTGATGCCCGAGTGGCAGGGCGCGGGCGTCGGGATGCGCTTTCTCAACGGCTGCTGTGAGATGTGGTTGCGCGGCAACAACCGCTACGGCCTGCCATTGCGTACCCTGTTTCATACTTCCCACCCCGGTTTGGCCGCCGCACTGCGCCGGGACAGTAAGTGGACACAGGTATCCGCCCGCCTGTACGGAGACAATAAATCACGTTGTCGGGACAGCCTGGCCAAGTCAGTAAAAAAACGCGGCGGCCCCAATAAAATCAGCAGCGGCTCCGGCTACGGCGGCCATTTCCGGGCGGTGCAGGGCTTCCGCTATTTGGGAGGCGGCGAGTGAGGATAGTCATCATCGGTCAAAAATGGCTGGCCGCATCACTGCTGGCCAACTGCCAACAGCAAGGCCACACGGTATCGGCCGTTTCCGCCCCGCACGGAGACAGATTGGCGCAATCGGCAGCAGAGTCCGGCATTCCCAATCTGCCGCAAGACAGACTGCCCGACTGCGACATTATCCTGTGCGCACACGCCCATGTGTTTGTCGGCCACGCAACACGGGCTAAGGCCAAATACGGCGCATTCGGCTACCATCCGTCACTACTGCCCCGCCATCGGGGGCGCGACGCCGTGCGCTGGGCGCTGCATATGCGCGAGGCGGTTACCGGCGGCACCGTCTACCAATTGGACGACGGCGCCGACACAGGGCCGATTGCAGTACAGGACTGGTGCCACATCGCACCGGACGACACAGTCGAAACTCTGTGGCGACAAAAACTCGCCCCAATGGGGCTGTGCCTGTTTGCCGAACTGCTGTTACGGGTAGGGTCAGGTAACCTGACCCTGACCCCACAGTCCGCCGAATTGGCAACGTGGGAGCCGGCATTCGGCAGCGGTAAGCTTGCGGCATTAGGCTAATAAAATAATCCCCGTTTAATGGCTTTATAAACGGGGATTAAGTGGTGTAAAAGCTACTGCAAATATTAACTTCATGCGTTGCAAAAGCCGCCGCTAGCCGTTGCAAAAGCCGCCGCCGCCTTACACTACCTGAAACCCGTTTTCAGGTAGCCTGCCTGCTTTGTGCCGCATTCCCCATACCCCGCCGCCGCACGGTTTGCAGATGAAAATTTCCGTTTCCCCGCAAGCCAAAGCCGGAAAAACTTGCTAGAATGCCGCCCGCATGAATTTTTCCGCCCGATAAACCGATTGAATAAGGAGTTATGCCCAATGGCCATCGAACGCACCATTTCCATCATCAAACCCGATGCCGTCGCCAAAAACGTCATCGGCCAAATCTACAGCCGCTTCGAAAACAACGGCCTGAAAATCGTGGCCGCCAAAATGAAACACCTGAGCCAAGCCGAAGCCGAAGGCTTTTACGCCGTACACAAAGAACGCCCCTTCTTCGGCGAATTGGTGGCCTTCATGACCAGCGGCCCGGTGATGATCCAAGTATTGGAAGGCGAAAACGCCGTGGCCAAAAACCGCGAGCTGATGGGCGCCACCAACCCCAAAGAAGCCGCCGCCGGCACCATCCGTGCAGACTTTGCCGAATCCATCGACGCCAATGCCGTCCACGGCTCAGACAGCTTGGAAAACGCGGCCATCGAAATCGCCTTTTTCTTCCCCGAAGGCGAAATCTGCCCCCGCTAAACCCGATGGCACCAACAGGCTACCTGAACACGCTTCAGGTAGCCTTTCGGGTTTTCTTTGTATGGGGACTTGCACCGGCAACAGATTCCAGATACAAAGACCCACCCCCGCCGTTTCCCCGCGTATGAAAACCAATCTGCTGAACTACAACCTCCAAGGCCTGACCGACCATTTCGCACAAATGGGCGAAAAGCCTTTCCGCGCCCGCCAAGTGATGCGCTGGATGCATCTGGGCGGCGCCGCCGATTTCGACGACATGACCGATCTGGCCAAATCGCTGCGCGCCAAACTGAAAGCGCGCGCCGAAGTGGGCGTGCCCGATTTGATGGCCGCCCAAGAATCGAAAGACGGCACCCGCAAATGGCTCTTGGACGTGGGCACCGGCAACGGCGTGGAAACCGTTTTCATCCCCGAAGCCGAGCGCGGCACACTGTGTATTTCCTCGCAAGTGGGCTGCGCGCTGGAATGCACCTTCTGCTCCACCGGCCGCCAGGGCTTCAACCGCAACCTCTCCGCTGCGGAAATCATCGGCCAACTGTGGTGGGCCAACAAAGCGCTGGGCGTCACGCCGAAAAACGAACGCGTCATCTCCAATGTGGTGATGATGGGCATGGGCGAGCCCCTGGCCAACTACGACAATGTCGTTACCGCCCTCTCCATCATGCTCGACGACCACGGCTACGGCCTCTCCCGCCGCCGCGTCACCGTGTCCACCTCCGGCATGGTGCCGCAGATGGACCGGCTCAAAGAAGACATGCCGGTGGCCTTGGCCGTCTCCCTGCACGCCTCCAACGATGCCGTGCGCAACGAAATCGTGCCGCTGAATAAGAAATACCCGCTCTCCGAACTGATGGCCGCCTGCCGCCGCTATCTGGCCAAAGCCCCGCGCGATTTCGTGACTTTCGAATACGTGATGCTCGACGGCGTCAACGACCGTCCCGAACACGCACGCGAACTCTTGACCTTGGTGCGCGACGTGCCGTGCAAATTCAACCTGATTCCGTTCAACCCCTTCCCGCATTCGGGTTACCAACGCTCCGGCAACGAAAACATCCGCATCTTCCGCGACATTCTGCAACAGGCCGGCTTGGTGGTCACCGTGCGCAAAACGCGCGGCGACGACATCGACGCCGCCTGCGGGCAGCTCGCCGGCCAGGTGCGCGACAAAACCCGCCGTCAGGCCAAATGGCAACAGTTACACCTTGAGAAAGGCTGAGTCATGAAAAAGCTTCTGGGCGCCGCCCTCATCACCGCCTCCCTGCTCTCCGGCTGCGCCGGCATCACCATCCACACCGGCCAGAAAGAAGAACGCAACCGCCCGGAAGAAGTGGCGGCCATTAAAATCCAACTCGCCATCGAATACATGAATGCCGGCTCCTACCGCGACGCGGTGGCCGCCATCGAAGAAGCCCTCACCCTGCAGCCGCGCAACGAAAACGCCTGGCTGGTGCGCGCCGCCATCTACCAGTTCCTCAAAGTGCCGGACAAAACCCAGGAAAGCTTCCAGCGCGCCTTGGCCCTCAAGCCCGACAGCGCCGAAATCAACAACAATTACGGCTGGTTCCTCTGCAACGGCGGCAACCGCCCCAACGAAGCCATGGCTTATTTCGACCGCGCCCTGGCCGACCCCACCTATCCCAGCCCGCAGATCGCCTACATGAACAAAGGCATCTGCAGCGCCCGCTTGGGCCAATACAATCTGGCCACCTCCTATCTGCAGCGCGCCCTCTCCACCGCTCCGGACTTTGTGCCCCCCCAAAAAGAGCTCGCCCGCGTGGCCTTTTTGGAAGGCAAAACCGGCGAAGCCGACCGCCAATTCCGCCAATACCAAAGCAAAGTCAACGTATTGGGGCCCGACGATCTGCTGCTGGGCTGGAAAATCGCCCGCGCCATGGGTCAAACCCAGGCGGCCTACGAATACGAAGCGCAACTGCGCACCCACCACCCCTATTCTCCTGAACTGCAGGAAATCACCACAGGAAAAGTTCAATGAGTGATGTTCCCCACACCGACACCCCGAGCGCCGCCGAAGAACTCGGCCGACTGCTGCGCCACACCCGTGAACAAAACCTCCTTTCCATCGGCGACGTCTCCGAACACCTGAAACTGCCCGCCCGCCAAGTGGAGGCCTTGGAAAACGCCGATTTCGGCAAACTGCCCGAGCCGGTCTTCGTGCGCGGCTTTCTGCGCAGTTACGGACGCTACCTGAATTTGGACGAAACCGTACTCAACAACTACTTGGAACAGATTGCCTTCCAAACCCAAGGCATCGCGCCCGCGCCGAAAAAAAGTGCCGCCGAAAGCCTCGCCCCGATGACCTACCACCAGGCGCCGATTCAAAAACCCTTCCCGAAATGGATCATCGGCATGACCGCTTTGGCCTTGATTGTGGGCGGCGTCTATCTGTGGCAAAGCAAATCGCACAGCGACACGCAACGTCAGGAAGCGCAAAGCGAAGAAGCCGCCCCGGCCGTGCTGCCGCCGAATCTGGAAGGCGGTAACGTCCAAGTTCTGCCCATGCAGCAGGCTTCCGATGCCGCCGCTTCAGCGCCTGCGCAGGCCGATCCGGCCGGGCAGGCCTCCGCACCGGCCGCATCCGGCGCAACCGATGCCGCTGCCGGCCTGACTACCGCCCCCGGCGAGCTGGCCATCAAGCTGCGCTTCCGCTCCTTCCTCACCGTCACCGATAAAGACGGCAATATGCTGATCAGCAAAATCGTGCCGGCCAACAGCGAACACCGTTATTCCGGCAGCGGCCCCTATCATGTGCGCATCGGCTTTGCCCGCGGCAGCAGCGTGAGCTACAGCGGCCGCGACATCAATGTGGCCGACCACATGCGCGACAACAAAACCGCCGCCTTCAACACCGACGCCCCGGCCGCCCACCCCTAAGCCACCCGACCCAGCATGAACACACCCACCACACGCCGCGCCACCCACCAAGTGCAGATCGACCACCTCACCGTCGGCTCCGAAGCACCGGTGCTGGTGCAGTCGATGACCAATACCGACACCGCCGATGCCGCCGCCACCGCCCAACAGGTAAAAGAGCTGGCCGATGCCGGCTCGGAAATGGTGCGCATCACCGTCAACAGCCCCGAAGCCGCGGCCAAAGTGGCGGAAATCCGCAGCCGTCTCGACGACATGGGCTGCAACACCCCCTTGGTAGGCGACTTTCATTTCAACGGCGAACGCCTGCTGGCCGAGTTTCCCGAATGCGGCAAAGCCCTGTCGAAATACCGCATCAACCCCGGCAATGTGGGCAAAGGCGCCAAGGGCGACGAAAAATTCGCCTATATGATCCGCACCGCCGCCGAAAACGGCAAAGCCGTGCGCATCGGCGTCAACTGGGGCTCGCTGGATCAGAGCCTGGCCAAACGGATGATGGACGCCAACCTGGCCGCCGCCCAACCCAAAACGCCCGAAGCCGTGATGAAGGAAGCGCTGATTGTTTCCGCATTGGAGTCCGCGCAAAAAGCGGTGGACTTGGGGCTACCTGAAAACAAAATCATCCTGTCGTGCAAAGTCAGCGCCGTCCAAGACCTGATTCAGGTGTACCGCGAACTCGGCAGCCGCTGCGCCTACCCCCTGCATCTTGGCCTGACCGAAGCGGGCATGGGCAGCAAAGGCATCGTCGCCTCCACCGCCGCACTGGCCGTTTTGCTGCAGGAAGGCATCGGCGACACCATCCGCATTTCGCTGACACCCGAACCCGGCAGCCCGCGCACGCAGGAAGTGGTGGTGGCGCAGGAAATCCTGCAAACCATGGGGCTGCGCTCCTTCACCCCGATGGTGACCGCCTGTCCCGGCTGCGGCCGCACCACCAGCACCGTCTTTCAAGAGTTGGCGCGCGACATCCAGCACTACCTGCGCACGCAAATGGCCGTGTGGCGCCTGCAATACCCCGGCGTGGAAAGCCTCAACGTGGCCGTGATGGGCTGCGTGGTCAACGGCCCCGGCGAGAGCAAGCTGGCCGACATCGGCATCAGCCTGCCCGGCACCGGCGAAACCCCGGTGGCTCCGGTTTATGTGGACGGCGAGCGCAAAGTCACCCTCAAAGGCGACAATATGGCCGCCGAATTCCTCGCCATCGTGCAGGAATACGTGGAAACCAACTACGGCGAAGGCGGCAAGAAGCGGCGCGTCTCAAAAGTCATCCCCATCCGCTCGGCCTGATCTTTCCGCCAAACGCCCGAACAGGCAGACAAACCATCGGCAACCGCCGTCCAAGCACCTGCGCCCTGATTGCGTTCAAACAATCCATTATTCCGAACAGGCTACCTGAAACGGTTTCAGGTAGCCTGCTCCCGCCCACCGCACATCAACGGAAAGGCCACACCGCATGAACCCCACCCTGCAACTCCTCACCACCCGCCGCTCCACCAAACAGCTCGGTCTGCCCGCGCCCGACGCCGCACAGCTGGAACACATCCTGCAGGCCGCCACCCAAGTACCCGACCACGGCCACCTCACCCCGTGGCGTTTCGTGGTCATCCAAGGCGAGGCCGCCCTGCAGAAATTCCGCACCCTGCTCGCCGATACCGTTACCCAACTCAACTTCGGCGAAGATTCTATGCGCAAAGCCGAGCGGGTCAGCCACATGGCACCCTTGGTCATCGCCGTCATCTCACAACCCAATTTCAAGACGTCCGCACCCAAGCCGGAATGGGAACAACTGCTCAGCGCCGCCTGCGCCGCCTATGCCGCCCAACTGGCCGCCAAAGCCCAAGGCTTCGACAGCGTGTGGATCACCGGCCTGTGGAGCAACAGCCCCCTATTGCGCACCGCCTGCCACTGCGGCGAAAAAGACAAAATCATCGGCCTGCTGATGATCGGCACCGCCAAAGACGAAGTAGCCAAACCCAAAAACACCGATCTGACCCCGTTTGTAACTTACTGGTAAAGGAACAGGGCCGGAAGCAAACCCTCCGCACCGTTTTTCCAGAGGTAAACGTACGGCAGACGTAAAAACGGGCTGCCCGATTGCTTATCGGGCAGCCCCTTGGTTTGAGCCCTCTGCCGTTCGCGCCGGCAATATGCACCGTCCGCGTACCGAGAAGCCGTTCAAAATATCAAAAT
This sequence comes from Eikenella sp., assembly GCA_030528345.1. GTDB lineage: Bacteria > Pseudomonadota > Gammaproteobacteria > Burkholderiales > Neisseriaceae > Eikenella. The sequence goes on along the minus strand of JAUMZB010000001.1, from coordinate 21,138 downwards.
CATGGATATTTCCATTCAATTATGGTGGAGGCGGGGGGAATCGAACCCCCGTCCGAAAGTCCTCTACAAAGCGTTCTACATACTTAGTCTTGCCTACTTAAAATCTCGCCCCCATTCCGCCGACAGACAGGCTGTTTGGGAGCCAGTTACCTTAAGTCTTATTTCCTGCCAAGTAACCCGACAGAAAACCAGTCAATGTAAGATGACGTTGCGGTGGCTTGCGCCACACAGCCCATTGACCAACTGCTGCAACGGCAGGCCTTAGGCGGCCAGTGCGTAAGTTTCGTCGTTTGCGACTATTTTGATTCAGTGTTTTACGGGAATCTGAGACCCCGGTATGCCCGCATCTGCTTCGCAACCCCCGTCGAAACCAAGATCGCCCCCAGATAGGAAAGCGCGATTATACGCGCCTTTCCCCCCAAAGGCTACCTGAAAGCCGCTTCAAGCGCCGCACGGCTCCGCCTGTGCTAAAATCACGCCACTTTTCCACGGCTGCCGATTATGTCCCGACACCCCTACCGCCGCCTGCGTCCGGCCCGCTTCGCCCTGCCCGAAGTCGGCATTTCGGAAAGCGGCAACATCCGCTCCCTGCATTTGGGCAGCGACACCGTCCAAAGTTCGATGAATTTGGACGCCCCCGCCGAATTGGTACTCTCTTACAGCCGCGCCATGATGGCCTGGCTGCTGTTTGCCGACGCCCCGGCGCACATCACCCAAATCGGCTTGGGCGGCGGTTCTTTCGCCCGCTGGATCGACGCCTATCTGCCCGACACCCGTCAAACCGCAGTGGAAATCAACCCTCAAGTAATCAACGTCGCGCGCAGCCTGTTCGAGCTGCCGTTTGAAGGGCCTCAATTCGACATTGTGGAAGCCGACGGCGCCGAATACGTCAAAATCCTGCGCGGCAGCACCGACGTGCTGCTGGTGGACGGTTTCGACGGCGAGCAGATCATCGACGAGTTGGTGGGCGAGCCTTTTTTTGCCGACTGCCGCACCGCCCTGAGCGGACACGGTGTGTTCGTTACCAACTGGTGGCAGGGCGACAAACGCTATTCCGCCTTTCTGGCGCGCCTGTGCCGCGTGTTCGACGGACAGGTGTTGTGCGTGCCGGCCGAAACGCACGGCAACGTGGCCGTATTGGCCTTCCAACACCTGCCGCTGCAATCGCGCGATGCGCTGAAAAAACGCGCCGGCAAACTGACCGAACGCTACGGCTTGGATTTTCCCGCCATGCTCAAAGCCGCCGCCACCGCTCCCGGCAGCGATTGGCAATGGTGCCGCTAAACAACCGGCCGAATCAGGCTACCTGAAACCCTGTTCCGATAACCATGCCTGCAAACCCGATGCCCCAGCCGCCCCTCAACCCCGCACCCGCGCACCACAGCCTGCCCGACGAAGACATCCAGGCCGTGATGCAGTGGCTGTACGCCCGCGGCCGCCGCTCCCCGCACACCTTTGCCGCCTACAAACGCGAAGCCGAAAAACTGCTCAACTGGGCCGCCGGTGAAGGCAAAACCCTGCGCGACCTCAGCATCCAAGACATCGGCCGCTATCTGCACCACCTCGAGCACGACAAAGCCGCCAAGCCCAGCACCGTCATGTACAGCCGGCGCGTGCTCAACCAAATGTACCAATACCTCTGCGACTTGGGCTACACCGGCCGCAACGTGGTCAAACTCACCCCCCTGCCCGCCGTGCCGCAAGAAGAAATACCCACCAAATTCCTCGATTTAGACGCCTGGATCTGGCTGTGGAAATGGCTCACCGCCCGCCCCGCCGCCAACAGCCGGCAAACCGCCGTCAAAGTGCGCGACCGCTGGCTGTTCGCCCTCGTCTATCACACCGGCATGCGCCGCGAAGAAGTGGCCAAAGCCTCCATGAGCGACCTGCAATACCGCAACGGCCGTTGGACGCTGCGCGTGCTGGGCAAACGCAACAAAGTACGCCACGTCAGCATCCACAGCGTCTTGCTGCAGGAGCTCAAACAATACCGCACCGCCCTCGGGCTGCCCGAACTGCCCGACAGCCGGGAAAACTTCGGCCTGATCATTCCGCTCAAAGGCGACAAAAGCCGCCGCCTCACCCCCCGCGCCATCGGCCTGATGGTGCACGAATGCCGCGAAGCCGCCCTTGCCGACTGCGACGACGATCCCATCCGCATCCAACTCATCAACATGAGCACCCACTGGCTGCGCCACACCAACACCACCCACCGCTATATGGCCGGCGCCTCCACCGAAACCATTCAAGACGAACAAGGCCACGCCGACCCCAAAACCACCCGCATCTACCTGAAAACCCTGCCCGGCCAGCGCCAGCAAGACGCCGAAAAACTGGCCGAGCTGCACGCCAATGCCGTCAAAGACAGCTGAATCCCGCCTCGGCCGCAGCCGGCCATTCCATCACTAAAACCAGCCAACGGAAAACACTCATGACCATTCCCGCCTACAACGAAGAGATGAAAAAATTCATCCACAGCCTGCTCCACCACCTTGTGCAGCGCAAAGGTTCCGACCTCTTCATCACCGCCGGCTTCCCGCCCGCCATGAAGCTGGACGGCAAACTCACCCCGATTACCGACAAGCCGCTCACCGCCGAGCATGCCGCCCTCATCGCCCGCGCCCTGATGGACGACAAACAGGCGCAGGAATTCGACGACACCAAAGAATGCAACTTCGCCATCAGCCTGGCCGGCGTGTCCCGCTTCCGCATCAACGCCATGGTGCAGCGCGGCGCCGTCGCCCTAGTATGCCGCGTCATCACCAGCGACATCCCCGCCTTCGAAGGCCTCAATCTGCCGCCGGTGTTGAAAAACGTGGTGATGGAAAAACGCGGCCTGGTGATTTTCGTCGGCGGCACCGGCTCCGGCAAATCCACCTCGCTGGCCGCCCTCATCGACTACCGCAACCGCCACAGCCACGGCCACATCATCACCATCGAAGACCCCATCGAATTCGTGCATCCGCACAAAAACTGCATCATCACCCAGCGCGAAGTGGGCGTGGACACCGACAACTGGTTTGCCGCCCTCAAAAACACCCTGCGCCAGGCGCCCGACGTCATCCTGATCGGCGAAATCCGCGACCGCGAAACCATGGATTACGCCCTGGCCTTCGCCGAAACCGGCCATTTGTGCATGGCCACCCTGCACGCCAACAGCGCCAACCAGGCACTCGACCGCATCATCAACTTCTTCCCCGAAGAGCGCCGAACCCAACTGCTCAACGACCTTTCCCTCAACCTGAAAGGCTTTATTTCCCAGCGTCTGGTGCCGAAAAAAGGCGGCCAAGGCCGCGTGGCGGCGGTGGAAGTGCTGCTCAACTCCCCGCTGATTGCCGAACTCATCCTCAGCGGCGACATCCACGCCGTCAAAGAAATCATGGCCCGCTCACGCGACATCGGCATGCAAACCTTCGACCAATCCCTGTTCGAGCTCTACGAAGCCGGCCTCATCTCCTACGACGACGCCCTGAAAAACGCCGACTCCGTCAACGATTTGCGCCTGAACATCCAGCTCAACAGCAAACAAGGCGGCGGCAGCGCCGCCAATCTCGACGCCCTTGCCATTGTGGAAGACGGGCCGGAAGAGGAAACCGCAACCACGCTGCCTGAAAACGGCGCTTCCGGCAGCAATTTGATCCGCAGATCATTCTGAGTTCCTTATTTATAAAGGCCTTGAGCCTCGCTGAACATTCGGCGGCGGCTCGGCTCTGAGACACGAAACACCCTGTCAAATACCGAGCCTCCCCCACTCAGGCTACCTGAAACCCGCCGGAGACCCCGATGAAACCCAAAGCCTTCCTCAAGCTGGCCGCCTCCGTTTTGCGCCGCCTCGACCAAATCCTGCCGCCGGAAAACCGCGAGCCAAACTGGCAGGCCCTCGCCTTCCGCTGGCAGCGCTACGGCAACGGCGGCCTGCTCACCGCCCTGCCCCGCCCGCACACCTTCCCCCTCAAAAGGCTCAGCGCCATCGATGCGCAAATGCAGCGTCTGGTGCGCAATACCGAGCAGTTCCTCGACAGCCGGCCGGCCAACAACGCGCTGCTCACCGGCTCGCGCGGCACCGGCAAATCCTCCCTCATCAAAGCCCTGCTCCACGAATACGCCGGGCGCGGCCTGCGCCTGATCGAGGTGGACAAACACGACCTCGCCACCCTGCCCGCCCTGCTCGCCCTATTGGAAAAACGCCCCGAAAAATTCATCGTCTTCTGCGACGACCTCTCCTTCGAAGACGGCGAAGACGGCTACAAAGCCCTCAAAACCGCGCTCGACGGCGGCCTCTCCCGACGCGCCGACAACGTCTTGGTCTACGCCACCTCCAACCGCCGCCACCTGATGCCCGAATACATGGCCGACAACACCGCCCACACCGGCGGGCGCGGCGAAGTGCATCCCAAAGAAGCCGTAGAAGAAAAAGTCTCCCTCTCCGACCGCTTCGGCCTGTGGCTCGGCTTCTACCCCTTCGACCAAAACGACTACCTCGCCGCCGTGGCCAACTGGCTCGAAGCCGAAGGCATTGTGTTCGACGACACCGCCCGCCAAGCCGCCCTCAACTGGTCTCTGCTGCGCGGCAACCGCTCCGGCCGCACCGCCTGGCAGTTTGTCTGCGATTGGGCCGGCCGCAAACCGCACGAACGGGTGGCCGGCTAAGCCCGCCGAGCCACAGGCTACCTGAAAGCCCGTCCGCCCCATTTCAAGCAAGCACACACTGCAGAAGCCCCTTATGCGCACCCTACTCGCCGCCCTACGCCACCCCATCATCCAAGCTCCGATGGCCGGCGTACAAAACGCCGATTTGGCCATTGCCGCCTGCCGGGCCGGCATCATGGGTTCCCTGCCCGCCGCCATGCTCACGCCCGAGCAGCTGCAAGCCGAGTTGGGCAGCATCCGATCGGCCGTCGGCCAAGCCGTTTACAACGTCAACTTCTTCGCCCACCGTCCCGCTGCCCCCTCGGCCGAACAGCACCATGCTTGGCTGGCCCTGCTGAAACCCTATTTCGATGCCTTCGGCCTCAGTACGGACAACCTGCCCGCCGGCAGCGGCCGCCGCCCGTTTGACGAATCCGCCCTCCAAATCATCGAAGCCTTCCGCCCACCCGTGGTCAGCTTCCATTTCGGCCTGCCCGAACCGAGGCTGCTCGCCGCCGTCAAAGCCACCGGCGCCAAAATCCTCTCCAGCGCCACCACCGTTGCCGAAGCCCGCTGGCTGGCCGCGCACGGCGCCGACGCCGTCATCGCCCAAGGCTGGGAAGCCGGGGGCCATCGCGGCATGTTCCTGCACCGCGACACCAACAGCCAAAGCGGCACCTTCGCCCTGCTGCCCAATATCCGCCGCGCCGTCGATTTGCCGGTCATTGCCGCCGGCGGCATCAGCGATGCCGACACCGTCCGCGCCGCCTTCGCCTTGGGCGCCCGCGCCGTCCAGGCCGGCACCGCCTTCCTCTTGGCAGACGAAGCCGCCACCTCGCCCGCCCACCGCCAGGCTCTGACCAGCCGTGCCGGCGCCGACGCCACCGTGGTCACCAACCTCATCAGCGGCGGCTTCGCCCGCGGCCTGCCCAACCGCCTCACCCGCGAACTCGGCCCCATCCACCCGGCCGCCCTGCCTTTCCCGCTGGCCGGCACCGCCTCCGCCCTCTTGAGAAACGCAGCCGAACAGCAGGGCAATACAGACTTCTCCGCCTTCTGGTGCGGCCAAAATGCCGCGCTGGCACAAACAGGCCGCACCGCCGAGATTGTCGCCCGTCTGGCCGCCGGTTTGGCTACCTGAAAACAAACCGCTGCTTTTGCTTGACAAATCGGCCGCACTACGAAGATAATCCCGCCCTTTCGCATGCGCGTCCCAGCTCGGGCCGCCACACCACGATTTTTCAGCCCTGCCTACCCGCGGCACGGCTCCGGTTAGGAGGTGATGTTCCTCAAGGCGCACGTACCGCCGGGCAATCCGCCCACCCGTACGCCCAAAAACTTCGGCCGCCGCGCCAAGCCGCACCGGCCGGCAAACCTATTTCATTATTTAAGGAAAACAAAATGCCTTCTATCCGTGTCAAAGAAAACGAACCTTTTGAAGTTGCCATGCGCCGTTTCAAACGCGCCATCGAAAAAACCGGCCTGCTGACCGAGCTGCGTGCCCGCGAAGCCTACGAAAAACCCACCACCGAGCGCAAACGCAAAAAAGCCGCCGCCGTCAAACGTCTGCAAAAACGCCTGCGCAGCCAACAACTTCCCCCGAAAATGTACTGACCGGCTGCCTGCCGTTCAGCAAAAACACCGCTTATGCGGTGTTTTTTATTGGGACGTGCCGTCATCATGCTTGCGAAGCGGTTTTTTCGCTTCACAAGTCCGCCGCGCTACCGGGGCAAAACCCGCAACTGCCGGGCTCACCCGAAGAGGGCGGTTTGACACGCTGCGCCGGTAAAGCCGGCCGGCGCAGCAAGATGGGACATCTTGCGGGCATTTCATTGTCCCCTTACGGGATTAACGCCGTAGAGGAGGGTTTTGAGCAAAAATACCGCCGAAACGCTTGGTGACGACAGACCCCGGCAGGCGACCGACGGCAGACCGTGCCCACCGGTCATCAAGGCACAACGCAGAAATGTGCTGCAGACGGGCTTGGACAAAGCGCTCTGCCTGATGACCGCACCGTTTCTCCGCTATAATAAGCCCCTTTGCCGATTTCCCGCGCCCTTGCCATGCAGCCAGCCGCCTCCGTGGGCATTGTTGTCCCGCAAACCATTGTGTTCGAGCAGCCGTTTACCCTGCAAAACGGCCGCACCCTGCCGTGTTTCGAGCTGATTACCGAAACCTACGGCACACTCAATGCCGACAAATCCAACGCCGTCTTGATCTGCCACGCCCTCTCCGGCACCCACCACGTGGCCGGCCGCCACCATGCGGACGACAAATACCCCGGCTGGTGGGACAGCATGGTCGGCCCCGGCAAACCGGTGGACACCAAGCGCTTTTTCGTGGTCGGCCTCAACAATCTGGGCGGCTGCGCCGGCAGCAGCGGCCCCTTGAGCACCAACCCCGAAACCGGCCGCGCCTACGGCGCCGATTTCCCCGTGGTCACGGTGAAAGACTGGGTGCGCACCCAAGCCATGCTGGCCGACCATTTCGGCATCGATACCTGGGCGGCGGTAATGGGCGGCAGCCTCGGCGGCATGCAGGCGCTGCAATGGGCCATCGATTACCCTGCCCGCCTGCGTCATGCCCTGGTGATCGCCTCCGCACCCAAGCTCTCCACGCAAAACATCGCTTTCAACGACGTCGCCCGCCAAGCCATCATCACCGACCCCGATTTCCACCAGGGCCATTACGCCGAACACGGCACCATCCCGCGCCGCGGCCTGCGCATCGCCCGCATGATGGGCCACATCACCTATCTGGCCGAAAGCGGCCTGGGTGAAAAATTCGGCCGCCAATTGCGCAGCGACGGCTTCCAATTCGGCTACGGCGTCGAATTCGAAGTGGAAAGCTACCTGCGCTATCAGGGCGACAAATTCGCCGAACGCTTCGATGCCAACACCTACCTGCTGATGACCAAAGCACTGGATTATTTCGACCCCGCCGCCGATTTCCAACACGACCTCGAAGCCGCCCTACGGCAGGCGCAGGCCAAGTTTTTTGTCGCCAGCTTCAGCACCGACTGGCGCTTTTCCCCCGAGCGTTCGCACGAATTGGTGCGCGCCTTGGTGGCGGCCGACAAAGACGTGCAGTATGTGGAAGTGGCCTCCGCCCACGGCCACGATGCGTTTTTAATGGAAGACGAACCCTATATGAAAGCCGTCGCCGCCTATATGGACAACATCGCCAAGGAGTTTGCCTGATGCTGCGCGACGATTTGCAACTGATTTACGACTGGATTCCCGCCGGCAGCCGCGTGCTCGACTTGGGCTGCGGCAGCGGCGAATTGCTCGCCGCCTTGGTGCGGCAGAAAAACTGCCGCGGCTACGGCGTGGAAATCGATACCTCCGGCGTGCTGGCCGCCGTGGCGCGCGGGGTGAACGTGATTCAGGCCGATCTCGAAAAAGGCCTGCGCGACTTCAAAAACCACAGCTTCGACGTCATTGTGCTCAGCCAAACCATCCAAGCCATGCAGAACACCGAAAACATCCTGCACGAGCTGACGCGGGTGGCCGACCAGGCCATTGTTTCCTTCCCCAACTTCGGCTACTGGCGCAACCGTCTGCAAATCGCGCTGGGCGGCCACATGCCGGTGAGCGAACGCATGCCTTACGACTGGTACGACACGCCCAACATCCATTGGTGCACCCTGCACGACTTCGAGCGCCTGTGCGCCAAAAACGGCATCCGCATCCTCGAACGCGCCGTGATGGCCGGCGGCAAACGGGTGCAGACCCTGCCCAATCTGCTCGGCAGCTTGGCCTTTTACCGCGTGGGCTAAACCGCTATACCGGCTGAGACCTTTGCAAACCCCTCAGATGTGGATACCCTTCAAGGCGTAGCAGCGCAGCGAGCGCAGACATACCATGCAGGTAGGCAAGCGAGCAGCGCACAACGCAGAAATGCGCCGCAGATGAGGGGTTTGCAAAGGTTTCAGGCTTTCGAATAGGGGCAAGCAGCCCTGCCCTGCTCCCAAATGGAAAAAAGGCTACCTGAAAACAGGTTTTCACGTTTTCAGGTAGCCTTTAAGCTTTGCTTTTCAGCCCGGCCTTTTACGGCACAAGCCAAATCCGCCGCGCGGGTTTTAAAGCAACTTTCCAACAGCGCTCACACCAGCTGTTCGCCCCAATGCAGCTTCTGGCGCAGGGTTTTGTAGTATTGGTAGTCGGTGGGGTGCAGCACGCGCAGGGTGTTGCGGTAGCGGCGGATCACAATGCGGTCCATCGAGTGGATGTCCACATAAGACTGGCCGTCGAAATGGGCGCGGGCATCGCCGGCCTTGGTGATGAGGATTTCGATTTCGCAGGTGTCCGACACCGCAATCGGCCGGTTGGTCATGGATTGCGGGCAAATCGGCACCAGTGTCAGCGCGCGCAGGGTGGATTGCAGAATCGGGCCGCCGGCCGCCAGCGCATAAGCGGTCGAACCGGTGGGCGTGGCCACAATCAGGCCGTCCGAGCGCTGGGTATACACAAACTCCTGATTGATAAACACCTCAAATTCAATCATCTGCCCCATGCCGCCCCGGCTGATTACCGCGTCGTTGAGCGCCAGCGAGGTTTTCAATTCTTCATGTCCGCGCCACACGCTGCATTCGAGCAGGATCCGTTCTTCCGGCAAATATTTGCCGCTCAGCATGCTGCCGATGCTGTTGAGCATGTCGCCGCGCGGCACATGGGTGAGAAAACCCAAATGCCCTTGGTGCACGCCCATCATGGGCACACGGTAGGGCGCCAGCTTGCGCGCCACGGAAAGAAAGGTGCCGTCGCCGCCCAGCACCACCACCAAATCGCAATGCACGCCCAAATCGTCTTTCGACACCACGCCGCAACGCGCCGCCAATTCCGCCGGCAGCAGCCCTTCCGCCACACAAGCCCCGTCAAGAAACACCTCAATCCGCTGTTCGAGAAAAAACGCCGCCAACTCGCGCAGGCTCTCTGCGATGTGCGGCGTTTGCGGGCGGGTAACAATGCCGATGCGGGAAAACTGGCTGTGGATCATGGCGGCGGAATGCAAAAAGGCGGGAAAGCACGAACTGTACCCGATTTTCAGGTTAGCTGAAAGCCAGCCCCGAGCAGCGATTCAGTTTATCGGCCGGACAAGGTAGAATGGGCGGCTTTTCAGGTAGCCTGCTCTGCCGACAGCGGCAGCGCCCCCCATTACTCCGCCCATGTCCGACACCCCGCACACCCTCGCCCTGCTCGGCCCCACCGCCACCGGCAAAACCGCGCTGTCCCTTTCGCTGGCCGAACGCCTGCCGCTGGAAATCATCAGCCTCGACTCCGCCCTGGTTTACCGCGGCATGGACATCGGCACCGCCAAACCCGACCCCGCCGAGCAGGCCGCCGTGCCCCATCACTTAATCGACATCATTCCCCCCACCGAAAGTTACAGCGCCGCCGATTTCGTGGCCGACTGCCTGCGCCTGTGTGCCGACATCCGCCGCCGCGGCCGCCTGCCGCTGATTGTGGGCGGCACCATGATGTATTACCACGCCCTTACCCGCGGCCTCAACCACCTGCCCGAAGCCGACCCCGCCCTGCGCGCCGAATTGCAACATCAGAAACAGCAGCACGGCCTGGCCGCCCTTTACGCGCGCCTGCAAGCGGCCGACCCCGACACCGCCGCCCGCCTCGAACCGGCCGACAGCCAACGCATCGAGCGCGCCTTGGAAGTGTTTCTGCTTACCGGCAAGCCCCTGAGCCGACACTTTGCCGAACAAACCGCCGCCCCCGCGCCGCTGCCCCTGCGCACCGTTGCCCTGATTCCCGCCAACCGCGCCCTGCTGCACCAAAACATCGAACGCCGCTTTCTCGCCATGCTCGAACAGGGCCTGCTCGACGAAGTGCGCCGCCTGCAAAGCGAATGGCCCGCGCTCACCGCCGAACACCCCGCCATGCGCTGCGTTGGCTACCGCCAAGCCTGGCAGCATCTGGCCGGCGACACCGACCCGCCCACCTTCGCCGCACAAGGCATCGCCGCTACCCGCCAGCTCGCCAAACGCCAGCTCACCTGGCTGCGCAAGCTGCCCGCCGATTTCAGCATCGATCCCTTTTCAGCCAGCCTGCCCGAACACACCGACGCCCTTTACGCCTTTTACCGGAAGCATTTCGCATGAACCCCACTCCCGCCTCCTTCAAACGCCGCCTCGCCGCCCTCTGCTACGAAAGCCTGCTGGTGGCCGCCGTCAGCTGCGTGGCCCTGCTGCCCGCCGCCGCCGCCAACAGCCTGCTCCACCCCTTCCCCGCCGCCGCCCGCCTGGCCGTGAGCCTGATTTTTCTCGCCGCCTGGTGGCTGTATTTCAGCCTCAGCTGGCGCCGCCGCGGCCGCACCCTGCCCATGCAGGTGTGGGGTTTGCAGCTGCACAGCGCCGCCGGCGGCCGCCCCTCCCCGCGCCAACTGCGCGCCCGCTTTATCTGGAGCGTGATCTGCGTGGTGATGCTGCCCATGCTGGCCTACTGGGCCTTGCGCAGCCTCAACGGTCTGCCGCCCAAAACCGCCGCCGGCCTCGCCTGCCTGTGGTGGATCCTGCCCTGGGGCTTCGCCCTAATCCACCCCTCCCGCCAATTCCTATACGACTTCCTCGCCGGCACCCGCCTGATGAAAGAATAAAGCCGGCGGCACCAATAAAGTAGGCTACCTGAAACGCTTTCAGGTAGCCTTTAGAGTTTATGATTATAGGCAGCCATCAATGGCTTAAATGATCACTAGGGTTGTCAAACCCAGCTTTATAAATGGTTTAACGGTTTTGTTGAATTCCCGATCCAAGCCAACGCTTGCGGGTATCCGAAAAATAAGATGCGTAGGTTGGGTTAGGCCGCAGGCCGTAACCCAACAAGTATTAAAACAATCCGGTTTGGCAATGTTGGGTTTACGCTTCGCTTCAACCCAACCTACGCTTGCTTAATCGTCCCTTTTCCCACAGCCTAAACACTGTACCATCAGGAGTTATACATGCATGTCTAAATGCTATAGGAACATTTTCCCCTTGAAGTAAATTATAAGCAAGAAAAGTTTGAACATATTGCGATGCTACTGCACCATGTACACTTCGAAGTGGCGCAATAAAATATTCACATATTTTACTTTGAGAAAATGGTTTTGCTACTTTCTTATAGGCAGTTTTACAACATAGAGAGAGAAAAACTTTCTTTGCTACATTTGAAGAAGATATATGTTTAATCTCAAAAATTGAGGCTAAATCTGAAGGAGAAGCAATTTTTTTATTAGGAAATATAATTCCTCCTTCTTCATTATCATCTCCACTACCATGCCCAATAAATATAATATGAGAAAATAAGTTATGTTCTTTTTCCCAAATTAATTTCAATTCTTCAAGAGAACGAATTTTATAAGATTTTAAATAATCATCTGATACTAGTAATCGGCAATATTGTAGAACCGATTTTGTTAAAGGGTCTAATAAAGTTAATTCTGTTTTTAAATCACCAATTTCCAATATTAAAATACCTAAATTATGTCTAACTAAACTAGAGCTAATAACATAATCATTTCCATTTTCATCTTTTATATCAATCTAAACTTTTCTACCTATAATATCTACAACAGTAGTATTTCGAAAAGCATACGGAAAATTTGTCAGACCAATTCTAGAAACTGGTACAAATACCTTATCACCTTTTTGAAATTTAGTAGCCATTAATTTATCCCTAGAATTTTTAAATTATATAATCACTCCGCCCCAAACAACAACCCTTCCTTAATCCCCCGTATCTTATCCCTTAACACTGCCGCTTCTTCAAACTGCAAATCCCTCGCCGCCTGCTGCATGGCTTTTTCCAGCCGTGCGATTTCTTTAATCGCGTCTTCTTCACTGTGGATTTCGCCCACTTTCACTTTGGTTTTTGCTCGGCCTTTGCCCTTGGGGCTACCTGAATCTTCATGGTAAACGCCGTCTATAATGTCTTTTACCTGTTTGCTAATCTGTTTCGGCACGATGCCGTGTTCTTGGTTGAATTTAATCTGTTTTTCGCGGCGGCGTTCGGTTTCGTCGATGGCGGCTTTCATGGAATCGGTGATTTTATCGGCGTACAAAATCGCGACGCCGTTCACATTGCGGGCGGCGCGGCCTATGGTTTGGATGAGGCTGCGGTGGCTGCGCAGGAAGCCTTCTTTGTCGGCATCTAAGATGGCGACGAGTGAAACTTCGGGAATGTCCAAGCCTTCGCGCAAGAGGTTGATGCCGACGAGCACGTCAAACAGGCCGAGGCGTAAATCCCTAATGATTTCAACGCGTTCTACGGTATCTATGTCGCTGTGCAGGTAGCGCACTTTGATGCCGAGTTCGCTGTAATAGTCGGTGAGCTGTTCGGCCATGCGTTTGGTGAGGGTGGTTACGAGCACGCGCTCGCCTTTGGCGATGCGGTCGTTGATTTCGCTGAGTAAGTCGTCCACTTGGGTGGCGACGGGGCGGATTTCGATTTGCGGGTCAACAAGGCCGGTGGGGCGCACGACTTGCTCGACCACTTGGCCGGCGTGTTCTTCTTCGTATTTGGCAGGTGTGGCGGAAACGAAGATGGTTTGCGGCATGATTTTTTCAAATTCGTGGAATTTGAGCGGGCGGTTGTCGCGGGCGGAAGGCAGGCGGAAGCCGTAGTCGACGAGGTTTTGTTTGCGGCTGGCGTCGCCTTTGTACATGCCGCCGATTTGGGTAACGGTAACGTGGCTTTCGTCGATAAACATGATGGCGTTGTCGGGCAGATAATCCATCAGCGTGGGCGGCGGTTCGCCTTCTTTTTTGCCGGAAAAGTGGCGCGAGTAGTTTTCGATGCCTTTGCAGAAGCCCATTTCGTAGAGCATTTCGAGGTCGAAGCGGGTGCGCTGTTCGATGCGTTGGGTTTCGACGGGACGGTTTTCTTGGGTAAAGAAATCAATGCGTTCGCGCAATTCCTGCTTGATGCTTTCGCAGGCGCGCAGCACGGTGTCGCGCGGGGTAACGTAGTGGCTGGAGGGGAACACGGTGTAGCGGCCGACGCGCTGGATGTTGCTGCCGGTGAGCGGGTCGAAGATGTCGAGACGATCGATTTCGTCGTCAAACAGGCTGATGCGCAAGGCGTTGTCGGAGCTTTCGGCGGGATACACGTCGATCACGTCGCCGCGCACGCGGAAGGAGCCGCGTTTGAAATCCATTTCGCCGCGCTCGTATTGCATGGAAACGAGGGTGGAGATGATGTCGCGCTGGGCTATGGTGTCGCCCTCTTTCACGGAAAGCACCATTTGTTGATACTCGGTGGGGTCGCCGATACCGTAGATGGCGGACACGGTGGCGACGATAATCACGTCGTTGCGCGTCATCAGGTTTTTGGTGGCGGAAAGGCGCATCTGCTCGATGTGTTCGTTAATCGCGGAATCTTTTTCGATAAACAGGTCGCGGCTGGGCACATAGGCTTCGGGCTGGTAATAGTCGTAGTAGGAAACGAAGTATTCCACCGCGTTTTCGGGGAAAAACTCGCGCATTTCGGCATAAAGCTGCGCCGCCAGCGTTTTGTTGTGCGCCATGATGATGGCGGGGCGGCCGCTTTGGGCAATCACGTTGGCCATGGTGTAGGTTTTGCCCGAGCCGGTTACGCCGAGCAGGGTTTGGTAAGCGAGGCCGTCTGAAAGCCCTTCGAGCAGGCCGGCAATGGCGGAGGGCTGGTCGCCGGCGGGCGGAAAAGGCTGATGGAGTTTGAAGGGGGAATTTTCGTATTGGATGATTTTCATTTCAGGTAGCCCGGACAATTGAATAACGGCGGATTATAGCGTATCAGATTGGCCGGGCAGCCTCTGCTGGCCGTTCCATCCATTTGATGGCGGAAAGGAAAACCCATGAACAAATATCACAGCCGCCCTCATTAGCGCTGCCTGTTTGAGCGCTTACGGGGCGGGGAAGGGCAAACTGCCCTCAAGCTGTGCACAAGTATTGCGCGGTCATGCAATCTTAATTGAGGCGGGAAAACAAAAACCGAAGCCCAACGGACATAGGGAATTCGGCGGTCATTTTGATTTTTTCAACAGCGGCGGCTTCGACACCATGTTGCGACAGGCCGACGGCAATGTCGACGCCGCCCTGACCACATGGCGCAAGCAGAACGATGCGGATGATGCCGATGCCGTCAATATGCGGAGCAAAGAACGGGTGAAACTGATGATGGCAAGCCGCGCCCAAACCTGCGGCGAATGGCAGACCCGGTTGGACGGCATCAAATAAACAGCGCCCTGCACACCATACTGTTTGAAACCAAGGAGGGGGCGGCTGCCGCTGCCGGAGCAGGCAGGCCGGGGCGGTTGGCATGGAGAACGGCAGCGGTGTTTCAGTCAACATCCGCTGAAATCATGCCGCGACACCGTCAACAAAACCTGGCAAACAGCCGAAGCATTGTGCGAGATGCTTCGGCTGTTTCTTATCACGGATTTGGGCGGACGGTCGCACCCTAAGGGCATCAACGGCGGCACATCAGCCGCTCTTCCTCGTGCCACATGCCGTCGGGGCGGCACGCCACTATGGCCGCCAAGCCGCCGCCCTGCTCCGCCATGGCTTCGGCCGTCAGCACTTCGGTTTGCGCCACCCGAGCCGGCGCCAGATAGGCCGTGCGCGGCAGCGGATAGAAACGCTGCTGCGGCGCCAGCTCCACCGCACGCCAATCGTCCACCAAGCGGCCGCTCCAGCCGTAGGGGTTCAGCGGCGCGCCAAGCAAAGCACCGTCGGCGCTGAACCCGACGCCGCGCACCACACTGCCGCTGCGCCAGGCTTGGCCGGCATACGGCGGATAAGCGGCCGCAAATTCAGGCCGTTGCAGCAGACACAGCTGTTGTTGCAGCTTATCCGCTTTTTCGTTTAAGCGGTCGGCCGCGTTCAGGCCGCAAAAATCGGCTGCCGTGCCGCCGCCGTAGTATTTGCAGCACAATTCGAGATGCCAGGCTGTGCCGTCGAGGCGGCAGAGAAAGTCGGCTTCGCCCAAGCTGCGCCCGTCGGCATCCGCCAGCGGCAGATTGCGCGCCACCAATTCGCTGTGCGGTGCGCGCGCCAGCCAAAATGCCAGCAAACTCTCGGCGTAGCGGCCCAAACGCCGGCCGAACGGAGCTTCCTGCGCCAAATGGCGGTACAGCGGCAGCGGTTCGTCGTCTAAAGCCAACAGAAAACGGAAACCCTGCCTGCCCAGCAAAGCCGCGACCGTCACTTCGCGGCCGCTGTGCCACAGCGGCGGCGCAGTGAGGACGGCGGCCAAATCGCGCACGGCGGGGTCTTGCAGGCGCCACCACAGGGCGTCCGACGCGTAATTCATGCCTGCCGCCTGTTCAATGCGCTTCCGGCCGGGGTTTGATGTCGGACAAATGCAGCCGTTCGGCTTCGATTTCGGCATCGCTGAGCGGCCGGTCGGCATAATCCATCAAATCGGCCACGGAATCGTCGATAACCAATTCGCGCTCTTCCGCTTCCATTTCGGCGGCAGGCGTCACATCAAAGGTGTGGTTTGGGTGTTCTTGGGTCATGACCTGTCCTTTCGGGGGTTGGTGGGCGGGGTACGGCCGGCGGACTGGCCGGTGCGTTTGGACACGGTGCGGAACAAACCGCGCAAAAGGTCGATGTCCTCGGTACTCGGTTCGGCACGGGCAAACAGGCTGTGCAGGCGGCGGATCATGCGCTCGCCGTTGCGGCGGCGGAAAAAGTCCAATTCCTGCATCACGCTTTCCAAATGGGCCACCATGCCCGCCACCTGGGCGTGGGTGGCCGGCGCGGCTTCGGCCTGCAACTGGGTCATGCGTACGCCGGTTTGGCTGAAAATTTCGTAGCACACCACCTGCACCGCCTGCGCCAGATTCAGCGAGAAATAAGCGGGGTTGCCGCTGATGGTGAGCAGGCGGTTGCAGCGCTGCACTTCGTCTATGCTCAGGCCGAAGGTTTCGTTGCCGAACACCAAGGCTACCTGAAAACCGTTTTGTGCGGCCTGCAGCAATTCGGGCGTCAGCTCGCGCGGCGTTTGCAAAGGCGCGCTCAACTCGCGGCGGCGGCTGGTGAGCGCGCAGCTGATGACGGTGTCGGCCAAGGCCTCGTCCAAATCGGCCGCGATGCGGACGTTTTCCAATACGTCGGCCGCACCGGAGGCCAGAATAAAACTTTCTTCGGGCAGTTGGAAGTCCGCCGCGGCTTCTGCACGGAACACCGGCGGCTGCGGCGTCATCGGCGTGGCCATCAGATTGGGCGACACCAGCGTGAGCCGGCTCAAGCCCATGGTTTTCATGGCGCGGGCGGCGGCGCCGATGTTGGCCGGATGGCTGGTGCGGCTTAAAACGATGTGGATGCGGTCTAAATAATCGGGAACAAGGGGCGCGGACATGGGTTTCAGGTAGCCTCGGAGCAATCGGTAACACTTATTCGCCGCGCAAGGGCAGCGACAAACGGTGCGGGCGTTTGGGGCGCACGCCGTGATAAAGCGCCACCAATGCCGCCTGGTCGGCGGCAAAATCATCAGTAGGGTAAAACAGCGGCAGAAAGCGGATTTCTTTGCGTCCGTAATCCAATACCGCCGGCAGAATCGGCACGCCCGCGCCGCGCGCTATGCGCCAATAGCCGCTTTTCCACTGCTTGGCCGCGCGGCGCGTGCCCTCCGGTGCGATACCGAGAAACAGCCGTTCGCTTTGGCGGAACGTTTCGATGCTGGCCGCCGCCACCCCGCCGGCATTGCTGCGGTCGAGCGGTACCACGCCCAGCCAGCGCATCAAACCGGCCAATACGGGGACGGCAAACAGGCTCTGTTTGCCCAAAATGCTGATTTTCAGATCTATCGCCAACAAAGCGGGCAAGGCATACAGGCCGTCGAAATTCGAGGTGTGCGGCGCGCCGATGACCACGCATTTGGGCACATCGGGAACGGCACCACTGACTTGCCAACCCAGCAGACGAAACAAGATGGCGGCAATGCGACGGCTGAGGCGGCCGTGGCGGCGGGGCGCCCGGGGCGGCAGCGGCAGCATCAGCCCGCCTCCCGCGCCGCCAAAACGCGGGCCACGGTATCCACCACGGCCTGCGTGTGCGCATCCACCTCCACATTGATTTTGTCGCCCGGCTGCCGGCGGCCGAACAGGGTGCGCGACAGGGTTTCGGGAATCAGATAGACATTAAACTCCTCAACTCCCACTTCGCCGATGGTGAGGCTGCAGCCGTCCAAACCGATGAAACCTTTGCTCAGCACATACGGTGCCAAGACTTGGGGCAGGCGCAACCACACCGTGTGGTTGCGGCCGTTTTGCTCGATGCGGGTGATCTCGGTCACCGCCATGATGTGGCCGCTCATCACATGGCCGCCGATTTCGTCGCCGAAACGGGCCGCGCGTTCGATGTTCACCGCATCGCCTACCTGCAACGCGCCCAAATTGGTTTTAGCCAGCGTTTCGCCCATCAGGTCGAAATCGGCCTCCTTGCCGTTGATGCGGGTAACGGTAAGGCAGCAGCCGTTGTGCGCCACGGAAGCGCCGATCTGCAAACCGTCGGCCGCGCCTTCCGGCAGGCGCACGGTATGGCTGCGGAAATCGGGCGCGGCCTGGCGGACGGCGGTCAGCTCGCCCAAGCCTTGTACAATGCCGGTAAACATGTTTGATTGATCCTTATGTAATCGATGGCTGACGCCCATGCTTTCAGGTAGCCCGATGCGGCATCGGGCTACCTGAAAATGGGTTGTCATTCCGGTTTAGCGCAACTCCTGCCGCCGGATCAGCCACCCTGCCAGCGCACCGAAAACGGCAATCGGCAGCAAGGCGGCCAAAAAAGGCGGCAGGGCGGCCAGCTGCGCGATATAGCCGGACAACAAGCCCCCGAAATGGAAAGCCAGCCCCAGGCAGACGCCGATAAACAGGCGCACACCCATATTGCCGTGGCGGGTGCTGCGCGGCGTGAAGGCCAGCGCCACCAAAGCCATCACCAGGCAGGCGGCGGGGTAAAACAGCTTGCGCCAGAAGGCGGTGCGGTAAACCGCCGTCTGCTGGCCGTTGCCGGCCAAATGGCGGACATAAGCATGCAGGCCTTGGGCGGACATTTGGTCGGCATCGATCAAAAGCACGTTGAGCAGTTTGGCATCCACGCTGCTTGTCCATTCGCTTTGCACGGCGGTGGATACGCGGCTGCGCACGGCCGTCAAATCGGTGCGCGCCACCTGCTTGAGCGTCCACGTGCCGTTGTCGTTCACCTGCCCTTCCGCCGCCTGCCAAGCGGAAACCAGGCTACCTGAAACATCGTAGCGGTAAATGCGGATACCGAGCAGGCGCCCGTCGGGCAGCATTTCCCGCACATTGATGTTGTCCTGCCCCTGGCGGAACCACAGGCCGCTGCCGCCCAAGCTGACCGTTTTCTGTATCGCATTCAGACGCAGACGCTCGGCGCGCTGCTCCATATACGGCGCGCCCCATTCGCCCAAAGCAAAACCGGCCGCACCGGCCAGCAGGCCGACCGCGGCAATGGTGGCCGCAATGCGCCGCAAAGAAGCGCCGCTGGTGCGGATAACCGTGAGCTCGCTGGAGGCGGCCAGCTGGCTCAAAGCGGCCAAACAGCCCACCAACACCGCCAGCGGCAGCAGGGTATACATATGCCCGAACAGGCGCATGCCCACATACAGCAGCAGGGTGCCGGCGGTATAGCTGCCCCTGCCGACGTCTTCCACCGCGTTCACCACTTCAAAGAACGAAAACAAAGCCAATAAAGCCAGCAAGGCATACACCGTGCCGCTGCCCAGCCGGCGCATCAAATAACGGGTGAGCAGTTTCATGCGCGCCTCACTTTCACGGCCTGTTTCACAGCCTGCCAAAAGGGCTGCGCCGGCCGGCTGCGGATACGCAGCAGCAAAACACTCAGGCCGATCATCAATATATGCGGCACGGTGAGGCCGAACCACAAGGGCAGACGCCCATCGCTGATGCCGTCCCGCACCAAAGTCAGACCGTTTTGATAAAGCAGGAACAGGCCGATGGCAATCAGCAGACTGTAGCTGCGGCCGCTGCGGTTGTTCATATAAGACAGCGGCAACGCCAGAAAAGCCAGCACCAACACGCTCAGAGGCATGGTGAGGCGCCACATCAATTCGCCCCGCAACTCGGGTTTGTCGGTACCGAACAGTTCGCCGGTCGGCACCGTACGGCGGTGCACGTCGCGCTGCACCAACTTGGGTGCGGTGCCCACAATCAGATGCAGGCGCTCAAAAGACACCTCGTCATAATCGGCCTGCCCTGGCACGCCGCTGTAGCGGCGGCCGTTAAACAGCGCCAACGTGCGTTTGTTTTCCTGCTCGGCAAAGCGGCCGCGCACGGCGGTAATCAAAACATCCCGCCCGTCTTCGCCCTGCTCGCGGATAAACAGGTTCGCCGCCTCGCCGCTGTCGGCATCAAACTGTTCCACAAAATACACGCGCGGCGAGCGGCCGCCGAACTCCTGAAACACGCCCGGCCGCACCATGGAAGTATCCTGCCGCCGCTTCAACACTTCGGCAAACTCGCGGCTGCGGGCATCCGCCCACGGCATCACCAGCATCGACACCACCGCCGTCAACACGGCAAACGGCACCGCAAAGGCCATCAGGGGCTTGATCCAGCCGTACAGCGACAAACCCGAAGACAGCCACACCGCCATTTCGCTGTCGCGCCAATAGCGTGACAAAACGGTGAGCGCACTGATGAAGGCGGTCAGAATCAATACCAGCGGCATCAGCGCCACAGTCCAAAACGCCACCAGCGTGGCCACCGCATCGGCCGCCACATTGCCGCCGGCGGCATTGCCCAGCAACTTGACGGCCTGTACCGCAACCAAGGTGGCCAACAGCAGCACAAACACGCCGATGGCGGTTTGCGACACTTCTTTGATGAATTTTCTCTGATAAACCATTGCTGCCGTTCTTTAAAAGGCGGGATGGCCGGAAACGGAGATTTTGAACAGATTCTAGGGCGTGTCGTCAGAAAGCTTGCGAAGCGGTTTTGCGGGGCAAAAACCGGGGATGTCGGGCGGAAATGGGCGCCGGGTGACACCCGGCAAGCATGTGCAAGGCCGCAGACATGGTTTTTGACCGCAAAGACCGCCGCAACGCTTTCTGACAATGCGCCCTAAAACATGCCGTCCCGCGCCGATCCATCCAAACAGGGCGAGATTGTACGGCAGAACACGTTTTTGCGCCGCAACTTTTATCCGCCCCGATGCCGGAGTGCGCCGCCGGTTAAGGCCTGACGCCATTGGCTGGCTGAAGCGGTTTTGGATGGTAAAAAATCAGGCTACCTGAAACGTTTTCAGGTAGCCTGCGGCGTCGGCCCGCCGTCAGAAGACGTCTTTGCTGCCCTCAAACACTTGGGAACTGAACCGGCATTCTTTGGTGTTGCAATCGGTCATCACCACATCCACCGTCAGCCGGCCGCCCGATTTGGCGCGGATGCCGAACATCGGCGCATCGTCCGATTCGAAATCTTTTTCCAAGGTATTGCCCGCCGCATCCTTCACTTCCAAATCGATGTTGCTGCAATCGTAATCGCAATCGGCGA